>NZ_CP081297.1:1200000-1500000 GCF_019711355.1 Qipengyuania psychrotolerans | reverse complement strand
CGGGTCGACCGAATTCAAGCGGCGTCCCGACGATAATGAAGAAACGGTCCGCCACCGTATGCAGGTCTACCGCAGCGAAACCGCGCCTATCCTTCCAGGGTACGAAGCTCGCGGAATTGTCTCGCGCGTCGATGGCATGGCTGCGATCGATGATGTCGCCCACGCGATTGATGCACTGCTGGACTGATCAGCCTTTCCAAAAGAGGTTTGCGACCATAGGACCGTCTTCCAGTCAAGGGAGAGTCCTATGCCGCGTTTTCTGATTATCGCTGTTGCCGCCGGGCTGGCAGGATTGGCCGTGCCTGCTTCGGCAGAAGTCGTATCGACCAGCGATAGCGGCTTTGTGACCAAGGCAAGTGCCCAGGTTGCAGCTACGCCTCGCGAAACGTGGATGGCGCTTATCAAACCGTCGGACTGGTGGAATGATGGGCACACTTGGTCAGCTGACGCGTCCAACATGACGCTGGTACCGAGCGCGGGCGGTTGCTTCTGTGAAAAGATCCCGGGCGAGGGTGCCATCCCGCTGGACGGGAGTGCGCAGCACGCTGTTGTGGTCCAGGCGGTTCCCGACCGCGCCTTGCGCCTGCGCGGCGGACTGGGTCCGCTCCAGGCTGTTCCGGCGACCGGAGTGCTCACGATTACGCTTGAGGAAATCGACGGCGGCACTCGTATTTCATGGGAATACAATGTCGGCGGGCCGATGGGCTTTCCGATCGACCAAATTTCCAATGCGGTGGACGGCGTGATGGACCAGCAGCTTGCGGGCCTTCGGGACCATCTCGGTGCGCTGGGCGGTGACGAGGACATTTCCGAATAGCAGCCAGCAGTGCGAACTCCCGAGGACTACAGTGCTTGTCTGTTCTGATAGGCCAATAACCTGTAACTGAATGGATTGCTGCTTTTTGACCTTTTTGCCAATCGGTCGTAGGCAGGGATTGAAACATGGGCGGGACCACCCACATTGGTGGCCCAGTCGTTTGCGCGTGCGGGCTGTTGACCTCTTGGCCGAATCCGCCTAAGCGCGCCTTTCATTCGACACTTTCGGTGAGTCCGGCAGGCGGTAGTCTTTTGCACGCCATCCGGGCTTTTTGCGTTAGTTGCAGCCGCCAGTGTCAGTGAAAACAAGGCGTTGAGATAGGGTCCCGCTTTAAAGGACCTTGTGGAGCATGGAGAATTAAGTGGCTCGTATTGCCGGGGTAAATATCCCCACCAACAAGCGCGTTATTATCGCGCTTACCTACATTCACGGAATCGGCCGGACCAAGGCCGTTGAGATCGCTGACAAGCTTGGTATCGATCACGCTCGCCGCGTTCAGGACCTTTCCGACGAGGAAATCCTGCGCGTTCGCGAAACGATCGACGAAGAGCACATGGTCGAAGGCGACCTTCGTCGCGACACTGCGATGAACATCAAGCGCCTGATGGACCTGCGTTCATACCGCGGCCTTCGTCACCGTGCCGGTCTGCCTGTTCGCGGCCAGCGCACTCACACCAATGCCCGCACCCGCAAGGGTAAGGCCAAGCCGATCGCCGGCAAGAAGAAGTAAGCTCGGATCCAATCCAGGCTTTTACCTTCTTGAGAATATGTAAGGAATTAACATCATGGCACGCGAACCCGGCCGCGTTAAGCGCCGCGACAAAAAGAACATTTCGAGCGGCGTCGCGCACATCAACGCCAGCTTCAACAATACAATGATCACCATCACCGACGCGCAGGGCAATGCTATCAGCTGGTCCAGCGCAGGCGCGATGGGCTTCAAGGGTAGCCGCAAGTCGACTCCCTATGCTGCCCAGGTCGCCGCCGATGATGCCGGCAAGAAGGCCGCCGAACACGGCGTCCGTACGCTGGAAGTCGAAGTGAAGGGCCCGGGTTCGGGCCGTGAGAGCGCACTGCGCGGTCTCGCCGCTGTCGGCTTTACGATCACTTCCATTCGCGATGTTACGCCGATCCCGCACAATGGTGTGCGGCCGTCCAAGCGTCGCCGCGTCTGATCCGTACCTGCCTGGTGGCCCGGTAACGGGTCACCGACATTTTCACGGACCGGACGCTCAGCAAGAGCTCCGGTCCTGCCCGCATCCACACCCAGGGGAAATCCATGTCCGTCAACATCAAGAACTGGCAGGAACTCAAGAAACCCAACACCCTCGACATCAAGGACGGTGGCGACAAGAAGCGTAAGGCAATTTTCGTTGCCGAACCGCTCGAGCGTGGCTTTGGCCTGACGCTCGGCAACGCTCTGCGTCGTGTGCTGCTTTCCTCGCTTCAGGGCGCAGCGATTACCTCGATCAAGATCGAGAACGTGTTGCACGAATTCTCTTCGCTCGCAGGCGTGCGCGAAGACATCACCGACATCGTCCTGAACGTGAAGCAGATCGCGCTCAAGATGGAAGGTGAAGGCACCAAGCGTCTTCAGCTCTCGGCCACTGGCCCGGGCGAAGTGAAGGCAGGCGACATCGCCGTTTCGGGCGATATCGAGGTCATGAACAAGGACCTCGTGATCTGCCACCTCGACGAAGGCGCCACGCTGAACATGGAACTGACCGCTGATACTGGTAAGGGCTATCGTCCCGCCGTGATGAACCGTCCGGTCGATGCACCGATCGGTCTCATCCCGATCGACAGCCTGTATTCGCCGGTCCGTCAGGTCAGCTACAAGGTCGACAACGCCCGCGTTGGCCAGGAACTGGACTACGACAAGCTGTCGCTGACCATCGAAACCGATGGCACGGTCACTCCCGAAGATGCCGTGGCTTACGCTGCACGCATCCTCCAGGATCAGCTGACCCTCTTCGTCCACTTCGAAGATGGCATCCCGCAGCCGACCTCGGCGATGATCGGTCAGGCTGCAGAGCCGCAGGAAAGCGACACGAACCAGCTCAACCGCTACCTTCTCAAGAAGGTGGACGAACTGGAACTGTCGGTCCGTTCGGCAAACTGCCTCAAGAACGACAACATCATCTATATCGGCGACCTGGTCCAGAAGACCGAGGCCGAGATGCTCCGTACGCCGAACTTCGGCCGCAAGTCGCTCAACGAGATCAAGGAAGTCCTGAGCTCGATGGGTCTGCGCCTCGGCATGGACATCCCTGGCTGGCCGCCGGAAAACATCGAGGAAATGGCCAAGAAGCTCGAACAAGAGCTGCTGGGTTAATTACTTAGACGGGGCATAGGCCGGACCCCTTTTTCCGGCCTGTTTCGGGCTACCTCATACGGGCCCCCTACGAACAAAGGACAAGAATATGCGTCATAAGATTTCCGGTCGTAAGCTTCAGCGTAAGACGGGTCACCGTCACGCAATGCTTCGCAACATGGCTGCCGCGCTGATCAAGCACGAGCAGATCATGACCACGCTGCCCAAGGCGAAGGAAATGCGCCCGTACATCGAAAAGCTGATCACGCTGGCAAAGCGTGGCGGTCTTTCGAACCGCCGTCTTGCGATGGCTCGCCTTCAGGACGAAACGCAGCTGAAGAAGCTGTTCGACGTTCTGGCAGAGCGTTATGCTGACCGTGAAGGCGGTTACAGCCGCGTAATCAAGGCTGGCTACCGCGGTAGCGATGCCGCCCAGATGGGTATCATCGAACTGGTCGAGCGCGACGTCGATGCCAAGGGCCAGGACAGCGGTCCGGTTATGGGCGACGAGGAAATGGAAGACGCGTAAGCGTATCCATCACCGAACAATTGAAGGCCGGAGGGGAAACCTTCCGGCCTTTTTGTTTGCGCGCTTGACTTCCGTGTTTGTTTGGCTGACATTTCTGTCATGACAGAAATAAGTGACAGAATCGAGATGTCGCCCTCAATTGCGCGGTTCGTATTGCATTGGGGTGATCTGGGAAGCCAATGGGGCGTGAACCGCTCGGTCGCGCAAATCCATGCGTTGCTGTTCATCTCCGACAAGCCGCTGAACGCCGAACAGATCGCCGCGACGCTCGGGTTGGCAAGGTCCAACGTTTCCAATTCCATCCGCGAACTCCTCGCCTGGAAGCTGATCGAGCGCGCACCATTGCTGGGCGAACGGCGTGACCACTTCACCGCCGAAGAAGATATCTGGGAGATGGCGACCCGGATCGCCAAAGGCCGCAAGGAACGCGAAATTGATCCGGCGGAGGCCGCGCTGAAGCTGTGCAACGCCGAAGCGGCGAACGATCCTGACATCAGCCCTCAAGCGCGCGAGAAACTGGCGGGCATGCTCGAATTCGTGACCACCATGTCGAGCTGGCACGATGAAATGCTGCGCGTGCCCAAACCTGCGCTCATGCGCCTCATCAAAATGGGTTCGGGCGTAGTGAAGCTGATCAACTGGAGGCCTGGCAAAAGTCAGAACTGACACTCTGTTCGCAGATAGGGGAAGCGCAGTGGAAGCACGGAAGATCAGGATGAGCCATGAAGTGGGGCCGGGCACCTCACCGCCATACGACACTCGCTTCCGCAGGTTGGTCGGGGAGGAACGATGGGCACAGCTGCCCGAGGCAGTGCGCGCACGGTTTTCCAAGCGCCTCGCACAAGCGCGCGTCGCCTTGTATCCCGGCATCATCCGCGAGGTGCGATTTTCAGCATTGGGCCGCGTGTTGGCGCAAGTCTGCCGGCTAATCGGCAGCCCGCTGCCTCTCCACAAAGACTGCGGTGTTCCGGCCACCGTTTCCGTCAGTGAAGACCGTGAGAGTGGCGGGCAGTGCTGGACAAGGATCTACGGGCGGGCACGCGGATTTCCGCAAGTTATCCATAGCGCCAAGCGTTTTGCCGGGCCGACCGGGCTCGAGGAATATCTCGGGAAGGGCATCGGCATGGCGCTGAAAGTCGACGCCGTCGGCAATGGTCTGGTATTCTCGAGCGATCACTATTTCGTCAAGCTTGGCGGGCGCCGTGTCCGATTTCCGCGCTGGATGAGCCCAGGGCGCACTGTGGTGCGGCATGTGGACATGAGCGAGGGCGCTTTCGAGTTCTCGCTAAGCCTCGTGCACCCGGTCTTTGGAGAACTCGTCTATCAATCGGGAGAGTTTCGCGATGGCTAGTCCGCTCAAGGTCCTGATCGTCGGTGCCAGCGGCGTATTCGGATCGCGCCTTGCCGAATTGGCGGTGCGCGAAGAAGGCATTTCATTGACTCTTGGCGCGCGGAATTTGTCCAAACTCGAAAAGGTCGCGCAGGAGTTGGCTGGCCCGGTCAATCTGGCCCGGATCGACCGGGACATGGTCAAGGCGGTGGACCTGACCGGCTATGACCTCATTATTGACGCTGCCGGACCCTTTCAGTCGTCGCATACAAATTTGGTCGAGGCTGCCATCGGCGCGCGTGTCGCCTATCTCGATCTGGCCGATGGCCGTGAGTTCATCGCTCACTTCCCCAGCTTTGATGGAGAGGCAAAGGCTGCCGGGGTCCCGCTCGTGACAGGAGCCAGCTCGATCCCGGCGCTCAGTCATGCAGTGCTCGATGCTCTGGTTGCCGGTTGGCGCGCGGTGGATAGTGTCCGCATCGGGATTTATCCGGGAAACAGGGCGCCGCGCGGCAGGTCCGTAGTCGAGGCAATCCTGTCTTATGTCGGCAAGCCGGTGCGGGTTTTCCGCGAAGGTGAATGGCAGAACGTGGCAGGCTGGGGCGGAATGCACCGCGAGCAGATCGCCGGTATCGGGCCGCGCTGGGCCTCCGTGTGCGACACGCCTGAACAAGATTTGCTTGTTGGCCGGTACAAGCCCCGCCAATCCGCCGAGTTTTTTGCCGGTCTCGAACTCGGCTTGCTCCATGTCGGGCTGTGGCTGTGCAGTCTTCCTGTGCGCATTGGCATCCTTAGAAGCCTCAGGCCGTTCGCCGGTCCGATGTTGGCCATGGCAGAGCTTCTACGCCCGATCGGCTCGGACCGCGGCGCAATGACCGTTCGGGCGAGAGGAGCAGATGCGGCAGGCGACCCCGTCGAACGATGCTGGGTGCTTCGCGCTGACGCAAACCGGGGGCCTTATGTCCCGATCCTTGCGGCGCTGGCGATGATGCGCCGGTTTCGCGATGGCACCGGACCAAATGCGGGCGCACTTGTTTGCTCTGGCTTGCTTGAGTTCGCCGATTTCGCGCCGGACATGGCGAAGCTGGAAATGGAGCACTGGCTTGAGGGGGAGGCGACGCAACTCGGCTTTGACTCTGCGGGGTCCGCACTGCAATCCTCTGCTGCATGAACCGAAGCATCCTCGCGGCCCCCGTGCTGCTCTCCGCCGCGCCCCTTGCCGCCCAGTCCACTACGCAGGACCAGCTGGAGGCTCGCCACGACCGCGCCCTGGCCGCAGGTTACAAGGCGCTGTTCCTGTGTAGCGCCATCGCGAATGCGGAGGCGAACGGCGCCGAGCGAACCGCAGGGAGCGTAGAGCAGTGGGAATTGACCGGTGTGCAGGCTCCGCTGGATGCGATCATGCCTGATCTGGAGCACCGGATTTACCGTTCGGGTGATGGTGCGGGTGCGCTTGCGCGGGTGGAAGTGGATTGGTCGGAGGACATGCCGCCGAGGATCGCGCGTCACCGGGAGGGGGGAGGCTGCTCGCAGGAGCCGGTCGGCCAATCGGCCGTACCCCAGGATCATGAGCTCCAGCGATCCTATCCCGATGCGCTTGTAAACCCGCACGCCCGGATCAACCCGCCAGCTCTCAAGCGCGTGTTCGATGCTTCGATGCAAGGAGCCTATGGAGAGGGAACGCGGACAACCGCCGTGATCGTCAGCGAGCAGGCCGGAGACGGTTACTGGCAATATGCCGACCCGCAGATCGGGCCAGCCACCCCTCAGCGCACGTGGTCTGTAGCCAAGAGCATCGCTGCAACGCTGGTCGGCGCGGCTGTGCATCGTGCAGGCACCGATATAAACGCGTCTGCCGGGCTGGGGGCTGACGAGGCTGATCCTCGCCGCGCCATCACTGTGGATCATCTGCTACGCATGGCGTCGGGCCGGTACTCTGACACACCCGGCAATCGCACCGACCCCCTCTACTTCGGAGGGGCCACGGTTGAGGAGACCGCTTTGCACTGGCCGCTCGTCCACGCGCCGGGCACTGTCTATCGCTATGCAAACAACGATACATTGGCGGCGGTCAAAGCCATCGAGGAAACGTTTGCGGAATTCCCGCCAAGCAAATTGCTCGAACAGCTGGGCATGACGAACACCGTCGCGGAGACTGACTGGCAGGGTGACTACATCCTATCCAGCCAGGTTTGGGCGACTGCCCCCGACCTGATGCGGCTTGGCCAGCTCTACCTCAACGACGGCGTCCTCCCGAACGGCGAGCGCGTCCTGCCCGAGGAGTGGGCCGAGTACGTTTCCACCCCGTCCGGCCCGCAACCCGATGGTCCCTTTGGCTACGGTGCTGGCTTCTGGCTGTTCAACAAGAGCGCAGGCATTCCCGCGGATACATTCGCTGCCATGGGGAACCGCGGACAGTTCATCGTAATTGTCCCCAGCCTGAACATTGTGATCGTGCGCAGGGGCGAAGATCCGACAGGTTCGCGCTTCGATATTGCGGCATTCACGAGCGATGTACTTGAATCTCTTGGGAAATAACTGTTCACATAAACTGATAGTTTTCTGAACATACACTGCTGATACAATTCAGCGTCACCTCAGTGCGACTCGCCTAGAACATCAATCAACCGAGGCAATCCCGCCCCGGTAGCAGATGAGGAGAGCCTCACATGACCAATTTCAAGAAGACTTTTGCGAAGGGTGGGATCGCAACCGCAGCCGTAGGCGCGATGGCCTTGGCATCAGCAACCCCGGTGCAGGCGCGTGACCGCGGCGATGATGGAATTTCAGTCGGCGACGTGATTGCCGGTGCAGTTATCATTGGCGGTATTGCCGCCGTAGCCAGCGCAGCCAGCAAGGACCGCGACCATTACCGCGGCAGCCGCTACTACCGCGATGGACGTTATTACAGCGATGGCCGCGATTACCGCCGCCAAGCCTATCGCAGCCGCGGCAACCCGCGAGCAGCAGTCGAGAAATGTGTGAACGCTGCAAGGCAGGATGCGCGCCGGTCCGGCTACCGCTTCGCCGAGGTGACGGACATTCGCGACGTGAAGGACACGCGTTATGGCTGGAAGGTCAAGGGCCGCATGGTTGTCGATGGGCAGCGTGGTTACAACCGGTATGACCGCTACGATCGCCGCGACTATCGCCGCTATGGCAATGAAGATCACGGCAAATTCTCCTGCTACATCGAGCGGGGTCGTGTGACGCAGGTAGATTTCAGCGGCATTCGCGGACTTCGCTAAGAACTAGCAGTCACCACAGGATGGCTCGGGCTCCAGGGTCCGGGCCATTCTTCCATTTGGTTCAGGCGCGCTACAGCAGGGATGTGCGATCCGAACCCATCGTTACGCTTTGCGCAGGGGTGGTGCGCATCAGTGAAGGGCATCATTAATATGATTCACATTCGAAATTGGGCTGCCGCGCCTGCGCTGTTGGCTACCGCCTCGATGACCGCCATTCCGGCCTCCGCTGCGGAGCTGCCGCAAATATCCAGTGCGCCCGCGCATTCCGAAAGCACCACTTCATACGATCCGGCAGACCAGACCTTCGAAAACCATCGCGACCGCCGGTATCGGCATTATCGCTACCGCCGCGGGCCCAGCACCGGCGACGTTCTGGCCGGTGTCCTGATCATCGGCGGGATTGCCGCGATCGCCAACGCATCGAAAAGGGATGACCGCCGCTATCGTGAGCGCGATCGCGACTGGCGCTATCCCGAAGATCGCAATTACCGCGATGATCGCCGTGACGGTTCCGGCATGGATGGTACACGCGGTATCGACCGTGCGGTAAGCATGTGTGTCGACGAGGTAGAGCGCGAAAGCCGGGTCGAAACAGTCGACCGCGCTGATCGCACTGCAGACGGATGGCAGATATCCGGCACCGTCTCCAGCGGCAGCAGCTTCAGCTGCGAGATTGGCCGCGATGGCCGGATCGAGAACATCGATCTGGGTTCCCGCGAAAGCTGGGGCGGTGAAGACGAGCGCGATGATGGCTATGCTCGTTCCACCCCGGACAACCAGTGGGACGATGACCGTTATGCTTCCGAGCGTGACAAGGTCGAACGTCAGGCAGTCGCTCCGGCGCAGACCGGGCCGCAGCCGGCTTATCCCGGCGGCCCGATCGAAGGCGAAGAGCCCGTCGACGACGATCTGGACATCGGCACCGGCTATCCCGGCAAGTCAACCTGAGCCTGAACCTCAGTCCTTGGCCGCTCCACGTTCAGTGTAGGACGGCAAGGCAAGATTGAATCGGATCGCGGCGAGACGCAGGCCGAAACCTGCGATCGTCGCGCCGATCCAGACATACCAGCTTTCGATCCCTGCCAGAGCGCCGAGTACGGTGAGGCTGGCCGACAGCGCGGCTGCGGTGACGTAAAGTTCGGGCCGCATCAGTATCGAGGGCCGCCCGGCGATCACATCACGGATAATTCCGCCGACACAGCCGGTAATGACGCCCATCAGCACGGCAGGAACAGGCGGGACGCCGTATTGCAGTGACTTGGCCGTGCCGAGCACTGCGTAAGCGGCAAGTCCCAGGCCGTCGGCAATCGAGAGGAATCGGCCTTCCCACCAGCGGGTCGGCGTGAACCACGCGAACAGCGCGATACCCAGGCACGTCGCCGCTACCCAGGGGTCGGCTATCCAGAACACCGGCGCACCGATCAGAAGATCGCGGATCGTACCGCCGCCGACACCGGTGATGAGCGAAAAGAATACCAGCGTGACAAAGGTTTGACGTTCCTTGGCGGCCACCAATGCGCCGGTCAGCGCAAAGATCGCAACACCGGCAATATCGAGCCAGTCCAGAACAGGTGTGAGGATTTCCTCGTTCATGACGGCTGCGCTCTTCCAGGGGCGGTTTTGCGCGATTTCCGGCGCCGGAACATCAGTACACAGCCCAGGAGCGAGCCGAGGACCCCCAATCCTGCGAACAGGATCAATATTGGATGGCTCGTATCTTCACGCGTCTGGAGGTCCATGATGTGCAGGCCCCATACGAAGTCGAACGTTCGCCACCACTTCGTGCGAACCGCTTCGATATTGCCGGTTTCAGTGCCCACGTAGACATGCGTGCCGTCTTCCAGCGCGACCTGCCAGACCGGGATGGGCCGCCGGAAGTCGAACGGAACATCGTCTGCCTCGAACCTGGCGGTATTCTCTACTCGGTCACCGCCCTCGATATTTTCCGCAACGATCATGCGCGCTTCCACTTCGGACAGCGGAGACATCGGCCTTCCGTCAGCGCGGAAACGCTCGCTCTGGCCGTCCATGTAGGTAATGCGGGTGACCGTTTCTCCGCGTTCAATCTGGGTGGTTACAGATCGAACCGGGCGAGTACTTTCGGCAGGCAGGGTAACCGCGATCTGAGTGTCGGACGGCAGGGCGCGCTCGGCCACTTCCTTGCGCAAGTGATTGCCGCGAACTTCCTCGATTGGTTTGATGACCATGACGAGGCCCGTAACGGTCCACATCAGGATCGGCACACCAACCAGCCAGCCAAGCCAGATGTGCCACTTGGCGAATCGCCGCATTACGCGCTGCTGACCCACAATCGTCCTCCTGTCGAATCGCGGTTCGGAATGGGACCCCGCGATCAGGAGTGCAACACCTGCCCCATGGCTCTTGCCGCCGCGATCGTGGATAGATCGCTCCAACGTGGTCCCATGACCTGCATACCGCATGGCAGGCCGCCGGTCTCTCCAATGGGCAAGACTGTTGCGGGCAGGTTGGGGAAGGTCGCAAAGCCTGCCCAGCACAGGCCCGCGGCACCGCGAACCTGATCACCGTTGATCGTAAGCATCCCGTCGAACACCCTGCCTTCCGAATGCGGCACGGCCAGCACCGGGGCGGGCGGCGCCAGTACGTAATCGTAGGTCTGAAAAACGCGGCTCCAGGCGGCTTCGTTGCGGTACTGGATGTCCAGCAAATCGAACCAGTCGGTGGCACTTGCGCGGGAACCGTCACGCGCAGGTGCACCGCGCGCCATCGCGATATTGAGCATCCTCATGTAGTTGGCATGTTGCTGTGCCAGATCGGGCAGCAAGTCACTGGCCCGGTCAATCTTTGCCCCCGCAGCCTCAAGGGCGGCAAAAGCTGCTTCGTGGGGGCCGCGCACCGCGTCATCGGTGGGGCAATCGGGATGTTCGGTCAGCGCAAGCAGCCGCATTTGCGAAACGGGTTTGCGCGTCTCGTCCAATTTTCGGTCTGCCGTGAGCCGGGTGAGCAGCGCGAGGTCCTCTGCATTGCGGGTCAGCGGACCAGCAATGGACAGCACCCCATCATGCGCCCCGCGTCCGGCCATCTGGGGATGATCGTGACCTTCCTTGCTGATGAGGCCCCAACTGCTTTTGTGACCCCAGACGCCGCAAAAATGCGCCGGAACACGGACCGATCCGCCTATGTCCGTCCCGAAATCACAGGGTACCATCCCGCTGGCGACCGCTGCGGCAGATCCGCCAGACGACCCGCCCGGAGAGCGGTCGTGGTCGTGCGGGTTATTGGTACGGCCATAGACCGGATTGTTCGATTGCCAGTCAGCGAGGTCCGGCGGAACGTTGGTCTTGCCGAGGAAGATGGCTCCGGCAGCCTTTAGTTTGCTGACGACTGCGGCATCGGCAGTAGCGATATTGTCGCGGTGCGCCTCGTGGCCCCAGCACGTAGGCAAGCCTTCGATATCGAAGCTTTCCTTGATCGTCATGGGAACGCCGAACAGCGGCTGGTCAGGGCCGGGCTTCGTGCCGGACATTGCCCGCGCAGTTTCCTGTGCGCGTTCGAAATCGCACACCACGACCGCGTTGATGTGCGTATCGAGGTGCTCGATCCGCGCAATGGCGGCATCGACCGCCTCGATCGGAGAAAGCTTGCCCTGAGCAATCTGGGCAGCCGTTTCCAGCGCCCCAGGTTTCTTGGTCAGTTTCGGATAGGTCATCTAGCTCTCCCCCGCGTGCGAGGGAAAGCTAGCGCGTCAAAGCTTCACGAGGAAGCCACTTCCGATCTTTCCTGCTTTGCGGCAGATCAGATGTGGATCGGTTTACCCTGAACACCCATCGCCGCTTCCTTGATAGCTTCGGAATGCGTCGGGTGGGCGTGGCAGGTGTAAGCGATGTCTTCGGATGTTGCGCCGAATTCCATCGCCTGCGTGGCCTGCTGGATCATCGTGCCCGCGACGCTGGCAATCGCCCACACGCCGAGTACGCGGTCGCTTTCGGCCTCGGCAATGATCTTCACGAATCCGTCGGGCTCGTGGTTGGTCTTGGCGCGGCTGTTGGCCATCATCGGGAACTTGCCGACTTTAATCTTGGTCTTGTCGCCGCCCATCTTTTCGATGGCTTCGTCCTGCGTAAGGCCGACACCGGCAAATTCGGGCCAAGTGTAAACGACGCCGGGGATGAGATCGTGGTTCACGATGCCGGTCAGTCCGGCCACGTTTTCCGCGCAGGCGATGCCTTCGTCTTCAGCTTTATGGGCAAGCATCGGGCCGGGGACTACGTCGCCAATGGCCCACACACCGTCGACCTTCGTGCGGAAATCGTGATCGATGTCGATTTGGCCGCGCTTGTTGGTTTCAAGTCCGATCTTGTCGAGGCCAAGTCCGTCGGTATTCGGCTTGCGGCCGATAGACACCAGCACGCAATCGGCTTCGAGGGTCTCACTTTCGCCGCCAGCGGACGGTTCGAGCGTCAGCGTGGCCTTCTTGCCTTCGACCGAAACGCCGGTGACCTTGGTCGACAGGCGCAGTTCCATGCCCTGCTTCTTGAAGATCTTCGCGGCTTCCTTGCGGACATCGTCGTCCATGCCCGGCAGCAGCTTGTCTAGGTATTCCACGACGATGACTTCTGCACCGAGGCGGCACCAGACCGACCCCATTTCAAGCCCGATCACACCGCCGCCTATGACGACCATCTTCTTGGGCACAGCAGGAAGTTCGAGCGCACCGGTAGAGTCCACGACGACGTGGTTGTCGTTGTCGATCTCGACGCCGGGCAGGGGAGTGACGGAAGATCCCGTCGCGATGATGATGTCCTTGGCGGTAACCGTTTCATCGCCAATCTTGACCGTGTGAGCATCCTGGAAGGTGGCGTAACCCTTCTTCCAGTCGACCTTGTTCTTCTTGAACAGGAACTGGATACCGCCGGTCAGGCTCTTGACCGCGTCGCGGCGCTGTTCGTGCATCTTGTCGAGGTTGAGCTTGGGCTCCACCTCGATGCCCATTTCGGCCATCGTACCATTGGTAGCTGCGTTGAAGAATTCCGAGGCGTGCAGCATCGCTTTCGACGGGATGCAGCCGACGTTGAGGCATGTTCCGCCCAATGTCTCGCGGCCTTCGGCGCAGGCGGTTTTCAGACCGAGCTGTGCTGCGCGAATTGCGGCAACATAGCCGCCGGGGCCAGCGCCGATGACAAGGACGTCGTAGTCGTATTCAGCCATTAGTCTTTCCTCAGAGGTCGATCAGCATCCGGGTCGGATCTTCGATCGCTTCCTTGATGATCTTGAGTGCGGTGACCGCCTCGCGGCCGTCGATCAGGCGGTGGTCGTAGGACAGGGCAATATACATCATCGGGCGGATGACGATTTCGCCGTCGACGACGACCGGGCGGTCCTCAATCCGGTGGAGGCCGAGAACGGCGCTCTGTGGCGGGTTGATGATCGGGGTCGACATAAGCGATCCGAAGACGCCGCCGTTGGAGATCGTGAAGGTACCGCCCTTCATGTCTTCCATGGTCAGCGTGCCTTCCTTGGCGCGCTTGCCGAAATCGGCGATGTCTTTTTCGATCCGGGCAAAGCCCTTGTCCTGCGCGTCGCGGATCACCGGAACAACCAGACCGTTGGGTGCCGACACGGCGACCGAAATATCGACGTAATCGTGATAAACGATCTCATCGCCTTCGATGTAGGCGTTGACCGCGGGCACGTCCTTCAGCGCAAGGCAGGCGGCCTTGGCAAAGAAGCCCATGAAGCCGAGGCGGATGTCGTGCTTCTTGGCGAACATGTCCTTGTACTTCGCGCGCGCTTCCATGACGGCCGACATGTCGACATCGTTGAAGGTGGTGAGCAGCGCCGCGTTGTCCTGCGCGCCCTTGAGGCGTTTGGCGATCGTCTGGCGCATGCGCGTCATCTTCACGCGCTCTTCGCGGCGTTCGCCGGTTGCTGCCGGGGCAGACGGAGTTTCAGCCTGAGCTGGCGCAGCGTCGGCAATCGTTCCGCCATCCTTCTTGGACTTGGCAGCAGCGATCACGTCCTCCTTGGTCAGGCGGCCATCCCTGCCGGAACCCTTGATGGTCGAAGGATCGACGCCGTGTTCCAGGACTGCGCGGCGAACAGCCGGCGACAGCGTTTGCGAAGCATCTGACGAAGCCGCAGGAGCAGGCGCTTCTGCACGCTCATCCTTGCCTTCTTCGCGCTGCTCGGCTGCGCGGCCAGCTTCTTCGCCCTTGGCAGCCGGAGCGCCGCCTTCCTCGATGACTGCAAGCACAGCGCCGACTTCGACGGTATCGCCGACAGCGACCTTGAATTCGGTGATGACGCCAGCGACGGGCGAAGGTGCCTCGACCGCGACCTTGTCGGTTTCGAGACTGACGATGGGTTCATCCACCGCGACAGCATCGCCGACATTCTTCAGCAATTCGCCGATGGAGGCTTCGGTAACGCTCTCGCCGAGCGCGGGGACTTTGACTTCGGTGGCCATGGTCAGATGGTTCCTTCTCGGGCCTGAATCAGGTGCAATTGCTGGTGGCGGCGGAGTTGTCGCCGTCGTTGAGGCCCAGCGCGATGTTCACCAACGCTTCCTGCTGGACCTTGTGGCGGCTGGCAAATCCGGTGGCGGGCGATGCGGCAACTTCGCGGCCGGCATAGCAGGGGCGCATGCCCTTCTTGCCTGCCTTGTCGGCTGCTTCTTCGATCAGGCGATCAACGAAGAACCAAGCGCCGTTGTTTTTCGGTTCTTCCTGGCACCAGACGATGGTTTCGAGATTTTTCATCCGCTCGAGGCGCACTGCAAGCGGTTCGCCGGGGAACGGATAAAGCTGCTCGATCCGCACGATGGAAACATCGTCCAGACCAGCTTCATCGCGGCGCTGCATCAGGTCATAGGCAACCTTGCCGCTACATAGGACGAGGCGCTTGACCTTTTCGTCAGGGATCGTGGCCAGATCTGACTTGATCCGCATAAAATGCGTCTCACCCGTGAAGGCGTCGGCTTCGCTCTTCGCCATCGGATGGCGCAGCAGCGACTTGGGCGTCATGATGACCATCGGCTTGCGGAACGAACGCAGCATCTGGCGGCGAAGCACGTGGAAGTAATTCGCCGGGTCGGTGATGTTGCAGACCTGGATATTGTCGTTCGCACACAGTTGCAGGAAGCGTTCAAGACGCGCCGAACTGTGTTCCGGACCCTGTCCTTCATAACCATGCGGCAGCAGCAGGACGAGGCCGTTTGCACGGAGCCATTTCACTTCGCCAGCGGCGATGAACTGGTCGATCATGATCTGCGCGCCATTGGCGAAATCGCCAAACTGCGCTTCCCACATCACGAGGCTTTTCGGGTCCGCCATGGCGAAACCGTATTCGAAGCCGAGCACGCCGTATTCCGAAAGCGGGCTGTCATACACTTCGAACTTGCCGTGGGGCAGGGTGGTGAGCGGGATGTATTTGCGCTCATCCTTCTGGTCGACCCAGACGGCGTGGCGCTGGCTGAAAGTGCCGCGGCCCGAATCCTGGCCGGACAGACGCACACCAAATCCTTCGGTGACGAGGCTGCCGAATGCGAGAGCTTCTGCCGTGGCCCAGTCGAACCCTGTGCCGCTGTCGAACATTTCCTTCTTGGCCTTGAGCACGCGGCCCAGGGTCTTGTGGATCGTCACATCGTCAGGGACCGTCGTCAGCGTGCGGCCGAGGCTGTCGAACAGCTTCTTTTCGATCGCCGTTTCAACATTGCGCCGCGCCCCTTCAGGATCGGCAGGCTTGTTCATGCCGGCCCAGCGGCCACCGAACCAGTCGGCTTCGTCGGGCTTGTAATCCTTGGCGGCAGCGAATTCTTCTTCGAGGTGGGCGTCAAATTCCTGGCGCAGCTGGTCGGCATAGCCTTTTTCGATGACGCCGGACTCTTCCAGCCGTGCTGTGTAAAGCTCGCTCACTCGCGGATGCTGGCGGATCGCGTCATACATCAGTGGCTGGGTGAATTTGGGCTCGTCGCCTTCGTTGTGACCGAAGCGGCGATAGCACCACATGTCGATCACGATATCGCGGCCGAATGTCTGGCGGTATTCGATGGCCAGCTTGCAGGCGAATGTCACGGCTTCGGGATCATCACCGTTGACGTGCAGGATCGGCGCCTGAATGCCCTTCGCCACATCGGACGGATAGGGGCTGGAGCGGGCGAACTGCGGGCTGGTGGTGAAGCCGATCTGGTTGTTGATGACGAAATGCAGGCAGCCGCCCGTGTCATATCCGCGCACGCCCGAGAAGCCGAGGCATTCCCACACGATGCCTTGTCCAGCGAAAGCAGCATCGCCGTGAAGCAGTACGGGCAGGACCTGTTCGTGCTTCTTCAAGTCGTCGCGAATGGCCTGCTGCGCGCGGCTCTTGCCGAGCACGACCGGGTTCACCGCTTCTAGATGCGATGGGTTGGGCACGAGGCTCATGTGCACATCGATACCGTCGAACGTGCGGTCGGTGCTGGTGCCGAGGTGATATTTCACGTCGCCAGAGCCGCCCACATCGTCGGGGTTCGAGGACCCGCCGGAGAATTCGTGGAAGATGACCTTGTACGGCTTGCCCATCACATTCGCGAGGACGTTCAGCCGGCCGCGGTGGGCCATGCCATAAATGATCTCGCGAACGCCTTGCTGGCCGCCATACTTGATGACTGCTTCGAGCGCAGGGATCATGGATTCGCCGCCATCGAGGCCGAAACGCTTGGTGCCGACGTATTTCTTGCCGAGGAATTTCTCGTATTCCTCGCCGCGGATCACGGCAGCGAGGATGGCGCGCTTGCCTTCCTCTGTGAACTGGATGGTGTCTTCAGGCTGCTCGAACTTGTCCTGGAGGAAGCGGCGTTCCTCCGTGTCCGAGATGTGCATGTATTCAAGGCCGACATTGCCGCAATAGGTGAGGCGCAGGGCATTGTAGAGGTCGCGCACGGTAACCCAGTCGAAACCGAATACGCCGCCGACGAAAACTTCCTTGTCTTCCTGTCCGGCAAAACCATGCCATTCCAGCGTGAGGTCTTCCGGCACTTGGCGGTGAGAGAGGCCCAGCGGATCGAGATCGGCTGCGAGATGCCCGCGAACCCGGTAAAGCCGCACGAGAAGCATGGCGCGAATGCTGTCGTCCGCCGCCTGTTCGATTGCCTTGGGGTCGGTCGCCTTCCCGGCCTTCGCAGAGGCCTGTGCCACAGCAAGGCGCATCTGCGTGGGGTCGAGCGCCGCGGTCAGGTCCGCTTCGCTATCGACCACCTCTGCCAGCCAGCGCGGGTTACCCCAGCTGGGACCCGGTTGGGGACCTTCCTGGTCGTTCATCTCGGGAAGGAAATCGTGGCTCTCGTTACCCATCGGGTTACCTTTCGCGCCGAACGTGGTGCCGGCTCATACTGCCAATGCCTCGGCGGTGCGGAAGGCTCCCGATTATGAGAAAACCTTTCCGCACCTTTCCGCGGATCAGGCGAGTTCTTTCAGCATCGCGTCGAGCGTGGTGCCAAGTTCGCTGGGCGAGGGGGAAACACGGACGCCTGCATCTTCCATCGCTGCGATCTTGTCGTCCGCGCCGCCTTTGCCGCCCGATACGATGGCACCAGCGTGGCCCATGCGGCGGCCCGGAGGCGCCGTGCGGCCGGCGATGAAGCCAACGGTCGGTTTCTTGCGGCCCTTGGCTGCTTCGTTCTTGAGGAATTCAGCGGCTTCTTCTTCCGCGCTGCCGCCGATTTCGCCGATCATGATGATTGAGGTGGTTTCCTCATCGTCGAGGAAGAGGTCGAGCACGTCGATGAAGTTGGTGCCGTTGACAGGGTCGCCGCCGATGCCGACCGCAGTTGTCTGGCCGAGGCCGACCATCGTGGTCTGGTGGACGGCTTCATAAGTCAGCGTCCCCGAGCGCGAAACCACGCCGACGCTGCCCTTCTTGAAGATGGAGCCGGGCATGATGCCGATTTTGCATTCGCCGGGCGTCAGGACGCCGGGGCAGTTCGGGCCGATCAGGCGCGATTTGCTGCCTTCCAGCGCGGCCTTGACCTTGACCATGTCGAGCACCGGAATGCCTTCGGTGATGGCCACAATCAGTTCCATCTCGGCGTCGATCGCTTCGCAGATTGCGTCTGCGGCGAACGGCGGCGGAACATAGATGCACGATGCAGTCGCGCCGGTTTCGGCCTTCGCTTCGCGTACGGTGTTGAAATTGGGCAGGCCGATATGCGTGGTGCCGCCTTTGCCGGGCGTTACGCCTGCAACCATCTTGGTGCCGTAATCCAGCGCCTGCTGCGTGTGGAAAGTGCCGGTGTCACCGGTCATCCCCTGCGTGATGACCTTGGTGTTCTTGTCTACGAGGATGCTCATTCGGCGCTCTCCTGGGGAATTGCTGTGATTTCAAAACGGGCGATAGGTTTGTCGCGGTCGCCGGTGGGATCGACGCGCATGACCTTGCCGTCACCGAGCGCCCAAAAATAGGTCGGGCCGTCGGCGCGGTTCGGCATGCCGACAAATTCCGAAACGCCCTGCGCTGTGGGACCGTAGTCGGACGTATTGTCCAGCCGTGCGAAGACGGTGCAGGCCTTGGCCTTCAAGTCTTCCTTGGTGATGATGATGAGCGCTTCATTGCCCATCTTTTCGTACGCACCGCGGATGACTTGTGCGCGGCGTCCGGCCGCCTTGCGATAGGGCTTCCAGCCATGTTCCCTGAGATCGTCGAGTTCGATCCAGGTGGAGCTTGTAACCGCCTTGCAAGCATTGATCGCGTCAGCGATCTCGCCAGCGGAAGCGGGTTTCTCCTGCGCTGCGGCCGGAACCGCAGCGAGGGCAAGGAAAGGGAGAAGGCGAAGGGTCTTCATTGAAATGCGTCCCAATTCAATCCGTTCGCTCAGGCGAGCGAGCTGTCCATGTTCTTGCAGGCTTCGAGCAGTTCTTCGACTGCATCGACCGAAACCTTGAGGTTGGACTTCTCTTCGTCTGACAATTCGATTTCGATCACGTCTTCGATGCCGTTGCCGCCAATCACCGCAGGTACGCCGACATAAAGTCCGTCGACGTCATACTTGCCTTCGACATAGGCCGCGCAGGGCAGGATGCGCTTCTGGTCGCCCAGATAGGCTTCCGCCATACTGATCGCGCTGGTTGCCGGGGCATAATAAGCCGAGCCATTGCCGAGCAGGCCGACGATTTCGCCGCCGCCGCCGCGTGTGCGCTTTACGATTTCGTCGAGGCGCGCCTGGTCGACGCCGCGGATCTTGGCGAGATCGCCAACCGGGATGCCGTTGATCGTCGAATAGCTGAGGACCGGGACCATTGTATCGCCGTGTCCGCCGAGGACGAATGCATTCACGTCCTTGGCGCTGACACCGAATTCCCATGCCAGGAAAGTGGCGAAGCGGGCACTGTCGAGAACGCCGGCCATGCCGACGACCTTGTTGTGCGGCAGGCCGCTGAATTCGCGCAGCGCCCAGACCATCGCGTCAAGCGGGTTGGTGATGCAGATCACGAATGCTTCGGGGCAATTGTTCTTGATACCTTCGCCGACCGACTTCATCACCTTGAGGTTGATGCCGAGCAAATCGTCGCGGCTCATGCCGGGCTTGCGGGGAACGCCAGCAGTCACGATGACCACGTCAGCGCCGGCGATGTCGGCATAGTCGTTCGAGCCGGTGATCTTGGCGTCGAAACCTTCGATCGGGCCGCACTGGCTCAGGTCGAGCGCCTTGCCCTGCGGCATGCCCTCGGCGATGTCGAACAGGACGATGTCGCCCATTTCCTTCTTCGCTGCGAGGTGGGCGAGGGTACCGCCGATCATGCCGGAGCCGATCAGGGCGATTTTTTTGCGGGCGACGCCTTGGGCCATGCGGGAAAAGTCCTTCCAAACGTGCGGGACTGCACAAGCCGATTCAATTGGCGCGCACGCGTGTCCCGCGACGGTGCGCACGCCCGGTGTTCGTAGGGCGGCCTAGGCTCCGAGACATAGGATTGCAACCGCCAAAAAGGCCTATAGCCAAACTATCTTTGCAAATAGTTCGCAATAGCAATAGATGTAAATTCGTGGGGTTTCACCTAGGCAATGGTCTATGCCCATGCGGGTTCCGCAAAGATCTGTCTTCGAATGAGCGGCAAGGCCCACGTTTGAGCTTCTCGGCCTCTGAGCTTGTCAGCCGATCAGTGGCTCGTTCTCGCGGATCAGGGCGCGTTCGAACTCGCTAGCTTGTTTGCGGTCCAGCGCCATGCAGATCTTTTTCCAGTGAATGCAGCCCGGCACGTCGCCTCTTGTGTTCGCGTCCTCGGCATTGCGCCGCGCCTGGCTGGCGGCAGAAAGCCCGAATTCGGCGAAATGGATCAATGCATCGCGCATGATGGGATCGAAGACAAAGGCTCCGCCAACTGGTTCGCCATTATCGTTGGCCGGACGCGATGGTGTCTTCCAATTCAGAGCGCGCGCAACATGGGAGCGCGCGGTGCAACGCGCAGCAGCGAAATGGACGGGCATCTTCATGATCCTTCTTTGTCGCCGCCAAGATTGTGCTTGGCGACCCGGCTGACAAAGGAATTAGCGCAAGGGCGCTAAACTTCGGTTCCGCAGCATACTTGAGAAGAGGTTAAATCGCTACTGCGTGGGCTTTTTCGGTGCGCCGGGTTCGCGCAGCCAGCGACCGGAGTTGCGAAACTCGGGTTTCACATCGCCTGACTGCGGTGGACCCGCCGGCGCGGCCTCGGCATTCCCGCCGACTTTGGGAGCGCTCGCAGGCGATATCTCGATCACGGCATTTGGTGGAGGCGGCGGCTCTGCGACGATGCTCGCCTGTGAAGGCACTGTGGCCTCCGTCCTGGTGTTGGGCAGCGCCAACGGCTCGCGCCCTGCATAGGAATTGGTAAAGGCGGCGGCACGTCCTGCACTGCCTTTCCAGCGATAGAACCGGTGCGCCCCGATCGATCCGATCAGGTCGAGGCTGCTGGCCCAGTAAGGGTTTACCGCGTGCGTATGATAATGCGTGGCCAGTCCGGCGGGCGCGAAGACCTTGCCGGACAAGGAGGCCAGCGCGACAGATTGCGCGCGGGCCCATCCGCTTCGCGACGGTTCTCGGCGCAGCGAACCGTCACATGTGAAGGTGAACTGGCAGCCGGTCGTCCGTTCCGAACCCTGAAACACAACCCCGCATATGCTGGACGGGTAGGCCGGATGAGCCACCCGGTTCAGGACCACCTGAGCCACGGCTTCCTGACCGGCCTGACTTTCGCTTGCTGCCTCGTAATAAACTGCCATCGACAGGCATTTGAGCGCGCGCGCCTTGTCGATACCCGTGCCCGAGCTTTGAAACGCTTTCGCAGTCGCTCCGGCGCCGAATTTCTCCGTGAACTTCGCGGTTTCCAGATCGCCTTCGGACGCCCGCAATTCCTCGATATCGAACACTGGCCGGGGCGGCTGGTCGAGATAATAGAAAGCGGATCCGGGAAAGCTCTGGCCCGCAATTTCGAAGGGCATGGGTTCGACGTATTCGTTATTCTCCGCGAGCCCCATCGCGCTTGCGAAGCCTGGCCACACGCCTTGAGCCGCCGCTGTGGGCAAGGCCACCGCCGTGGCAAGGACAGCTGCTCGCTTGGCGAATTGGCGCCGCGCAGCCGCGCGCGCTTCCCGCACGGCCCGCCTGCTTGATTTTGGCACGTCATTTTGACCCATGGGGCGCGTCATATCGCAGGAACCCATAGCGGGGAAAGGTTAATACTAGCGCTCTTGCCGCGCTGGGACACTGGGACTATTGCGGCCTTCGTTGGTTCAGGTTGCCTGCGCAAGCGGGCCTAAGAGGGAACGGGGTCAAATGCCCCGGCTGCCCCCGCAACTGTACCCGGGGAGCGATCCTGCCAAATGTCACTGCCACCAAAGGCGGGAAGACGGCAGGGAAGCGTTGATCCGGAAGCCAGGAGACCTGCCTGTTCCAGTCGTTCGGCCGCGGGCGGGGTGTACCGATGGCAAGCGGGGATGCGCGCAATTCCGTGCGCTCCCGTCATGGATGGCACTTCGTTCATGATGGGAAATCTTGTGTCCAAATACCTGTTTTTACTTTCTTCTATTGCAATTCCTGTGTCAGCCACGGCGCAATCTTCTGCGGAGGACGCGTTGGCGGATATCATCGCCGCGCAGGATGCGGAGGCATCGCAGGAGGCAGTGCCGGAGCAGGCGCAAAACGCAGTGCCCCTGTTGACTGACGAGCAGCGGGCCTTCGTCACCTCCGAACTCCCGATCCCGATCGTGACGGTGACCGCTAACGGGCTTTCGACGGCTATCGAGAATACCGGCCAGGCAGTGACCGTTATCGAGCGCGACGAGATAGAAAGCGTTCAGGGCGCCGATGTAACGCGCGTCCTCCAGCGCACACCGGGCCTTTCTTTTTCGCGCAACGGCGGCGTGGGCGGCTTTACCGGCGTAAACATTCGCGGGGCGAGCGCTGACCAGCTGCTCGTCCTTGTCGACGGTGTGCGCGTTGCTGATCCGGCCGCCCCGGGCGGCGGTTTCGACTTCGGCAACCAGCTGGGCGGAATGGCTGGCAAGTTCGACATTCTGCGCGGCTCGAATTCCACGATCTGGGGCAGCGAAGCGATCGGAGGCGTGGTCGATATCTCGACACGCACCGAAACTGGCATGGCAGGCACCTTGGAATACGGCGCGCGCGATACATTATCTGCCAATCTGGCGGCAGGAGTCAGCGATGACCGCGTCTATGTCGGGCTGGTCGGCTCGTGGTTTCAAACCGACGGGTTTTCCGCTGCAGCCAATGGGACGGAGGCAGACGGCTTTGAACAATTCGCTATCGGCGGCACGGGCTTCCTCGAGCTTACCGACAGTCTCGAGCTGTTCACCCATCTGAACTGGAGCGAAGGCAAGCTCGACATCGACGGCTTTCCGCCGCCAGCATACGCCTTGGCCGACACGCTGGAAACGCAGGAAACCCGGCGCCATTGGGGCGATCTGGGGCTTGCCTATTACGGCAACGACCTGACCCTGCGCGCTGCATACAGCCTTGCAGACACGCAGCGCGATAATCTGGATGAGGCTGGCACTGTCGGCTTCGCCAGTGAAGGGCATTCCGAACGGATTCAGCTGCGCGGCGAATACCGCCTGCTGGGTGGTCTGAGCATTGCGTTTGGCGGCGAGCATGAGTGGACCGACTTCCAGACGAATTTCGATGCACCTGCCGAAACCGAAATCTCGGGTGCCTATGCGCAATTGGGCTGGGTACTGGGTAAGCTCGCCGTACACGTTGGCGGGCGGCTTGATGACCACGAACAGTTCGGCAGCGCGACAAGCTTTGGCGGCGACTTCAGCTATGGGATCGGCAATGACTGGCGCGTACGTGCCAGCTTGGGAGAAGGGTTCAAGGCCCCGACCCTGTACCAGCTGCTCTCCGCATACGGGAACACCGATCTCGAACCTGAGCAGAGCACCAGCGTCGACCTCGGGATCGAGCGCGGCCGCCGTGACAAGGGGCTATATTTCTCACTGACCGGCTTCCGGCGGGATAGCGAGAACCTGATCGGGTTTGCGTTCACTCCCGACCGGCCATTCGGCGTCTACCAGAACACCGCACGTGCCCGAGCCCAGGGTATCGAGGCGGAAGCGGGGTTCCAGATTGCCTCGGGACTTCGGGTTTCCGGTGTCTATGCCCTCGTTGACGCCGAGGACCGGGAAACAGGCCTCGACCTCGCGCGGCGGCCCAAGCACTTCGGCACCCTGTTTGCCGATTGGCAGAGCGGCTTCGGCCTCCATCTGGGTGCTGACCTGCGTATCTCCGGACCGAGTTTCGACAATGCCGCGAATTCGGTGAAGCTGGACGGCTATGAAGTGCTCGATCTGCGGGCTGCCTTCGATATCGGCACCAGTTTGCAGCTGTTCGGCCGGATCGAGAACGTGTTCGACACCGATTACCGCGTCGTTTCGGGGTACAATACCCCCGGTCGCGGCGCATTTGCCGGGATCAGGGCGCGGATGTGAAGCGCCTGCTGGCCCAGTCGCTGCCGGTGCTCTCGCTACTGGCGCTGCCTGCCTGCTCTGGCGAGCGAGGAGGCGGGCTTGCGGTTCCCGGGCAACCGACAATCGTCAGCCTCAACCCTTGCACCGACGCGATCCTTGCCGAGATCACGGGGCCGGACCAATTGCTGGCGATCTCCCACTACAGCAAGGACCCGAATGCCAGTTCGATGGCGGCCGGGGATGCTGCACGGTTCAATGCGACGGGCGGTACGGTCGAAGAAGTGCTCGCCCTCGATCCGGATATCGTGGTGGCATCGACCTTCATCGCTCCGGCTACCCGTGCAGCGCTCGAAGATATGGGCTTCCGGGTTGAAACCTTCGGGGGCGTCAGCAGCGTCGAAGAGAGCATCGAGCAAATCCGTAAACTCGCATCTGTTGCAGGCAATCCTGCCGCTGGCGAAGCGCTCGCCGCGAGGATCGAAGCTGCGCTAGACAACGCAGCCTTGTCGGGAACGAAGCTGGAGGCCGCACTGTGGCAGCCCGGCGGGATCGTGCCGGGCGAGGGTGCCTTGGTGAGCGATCTGCTGCGGCGTACAGGCTTTACCAGCTATTCGCTTGTCCGCGGCATGGCGCAGGCGGACTACCTTTCGCTTGAACAAGTGGTCTCCGACCCGCCGGACGTCCTGCTCGTGGCGGGAAGCGAAGCGGGACAGGAGCATCCTGCGCTCGATTCCGTTCCGCAAATGCGGCGTGAAACCTTCGATCCCGGCCTGCTCTATTGCGGCGGTCCGACGATTATCCGCGCATCGCAGCGGCTGGCCCAGATCAGGCAGGCGGCGTCATGACGCGCGCGATTGTAATCTTCGGACTGCTGCTTACCCTCGCTTTGCCTCTGTCCCTGTTTGCAGGCCGCGTCTGGATCGACCCAGCCACAACGCCCAACGCCTCCATCATCCTGGCCGAGTTACGCCTGCCGCGCGCACTGCTGGCAATTGCAGTAGGCGCGGGCCTTGGGGCGGCGGGGGCAGCGATGCAGGGCTATTTGCGCAATCCGCTGGCTGATCCGGGCCTGTTCGGCATCGCCCCGGGTGCAGCGCTGGGCGCGGTGACTGCCCTGTTCTTCGGCTATACCGCCAGCGCCTGGCTGGTGCCGCTGTTCGCGCTGCTGGGTGCATCGGGCGCGATGGCGCTGCTGGCGCTGATAGCGGGCCGGACGGGCGGAATTGCGCTGTTCACGTTGGCGGGACTGATGGTGGCTAGCCTTGCGGGCGCACTGACCGCGCTGGCGATATCGATGGCTCCTAACGCATTTGCGATGAGCGAGATCGTCCTCTGGCTAAACGGCGCGCTGACCGATCGGAGCTGGCGCGAAGTCTACCTAGCTGCACCGCTCACCGCATTGGGGATCGCCGTGCTGTGGCGCACGGGACCCGCGCTCGACGCCCTCACATTGGGAGAGCCGGTCGCGCGCTCGCTTGGCATCAATACCTCGCGGCTTTTGTGGCTGCTGATTGCAGGCATCGGTTTGACGGTGGGGGCAGGGGTGGCAGTTGCGGGGATCATCGGCTTTGTCGGACTGATCGTCCCCCACCTCGTGCGTCCGTTTACCGACCGGCGGCCCTCGCAGCTCATAGTGCCGAGTGCGCTGGCGGGGGCGCTTCTGGTGCTGGTCGCGGACAGCCTCGTGCGGATCTTGCCGCTAGTGACTGAATTGCGGCTTGGCATCGCGCTCAGCCTGCTGGGCGCTCCGTTCTTCCTGTGGCTGCTGCTGCGGATGCGCAGGGGTCTGGCATGATGCTGGAGGCAAGGCACGTTTCTATTGCAGGCCGGCTGACCGATGTGAGCTGCACGCTGCGGGCGGGTGAGGTCACGGCCATTTGCGGGCCGAACGGCGCGGGCAAGTCCAGCCTGCTGGAGGCGATGGCGGGGCTGCTGCCAGTCGGGCAGGGCGCTGTCACCCTTGATGGGAGCAGGCTTGGCGATCTCAGCCTGCAAGAAAAAGCGCGCAAGATCGGCTATCTCCCGCAGGAGCATACCGTGGCATGGGACGTCCCGGTCCGCCGCCTGGTCGAGCTAGGACGGCTACCGCATGGGGACCGGCGCAGCGAACCCGTCGATGCCGCTCTTGCTGCCCTCGACATCGCGCATCTCGCTGATCGCCGCGCGCAGTCGCTGTCTGGCGGCGAGACCGCGAGGGTTCTCTTGGCAAGAGTGCTTGCCGGAGAGCCTGAGTGGATATTGGCTGACGAGCCTCTTGCAGCTCTCGATCTGGGCCATCAGCTGGCCTTGCTCGCGCACCTCAGGTCAGCCGCACAGCGGGGCATCGGGGTGGTGCTGGTGCTGCATGACCTGGCCCACGCGATGAACCATGCGGACAGGGTTCTGGTGCTTGATAGCGGCAATCTCGTCGCCGACGCTGCGCCCGATGATGCGTTGTCGAAAGAACGCATTCAGCAGGTCTGGAAAGTCACGGCGAACTGGATTGGCGACCGGGGCAAAATGGCCCTGACGGCATAGGAAAGGGGCCGGACCTCGCGGTCCGACCCCCAGAGAATTTTCAGCGATGTGACGGCTTAGTTTGCCGGCAGCTTGCCGTCGGAAACTTCGCTGTCCGCTGCCTCGTCGCCAGCGATCAGGCCGCGGGCTTCGAGCATCGGGGTCACGTCTGGTGCGCGTCCCGCGAAGTTCTCGAACATCTTGAAGTAATCCATCGTGCCGCCGCGGCTGAGCACGGTGGCGCGATAATGATCGCCATTCGCGCGGGTCAGACCGCCGTTTTCGATGAACCACTTGCGGCTGTCCCGGTCGAGCATTTCGGTCCACAAATAGCTGTAATAGCCTGCGGAATACCCTTCCGGTGAGCTGAAGATGTGGCTGAAGTAAGTGCTGCGATAGCGCGGCGGCACGAGGTCGACTTCCAGACCCAGATCTTCGAGGGAACTGCGCTCGAAAGCGTCGACCTTTTCAGGTGTGTCGATGGCTGCGGCTTCAGCCGGGCTCAGCGCGCTCCACTTCATGTCAAGCAATGCCGCTTCTACGACTTCGCCGAAATCATAGCCCTGGTTGAACTTTGCCGCAGCTTCGATCTTGGCGATCATCTCGTCAGGGATGGTTTCGCCCGTTTCGTAGTGCTTGGCATAGTTCGACAGGATGCTCGGCCAGGTGGCCCACATCTCGTGGACCTGGCTGGGATATTCCACGAAGTCGCGCGCCGTGGCGGTGCCCGACAGGCTGGCATAGCGCTGGTCGGCGAAGAAGCCGTGCAATGCGTGGCCAAATTCGTGGAAGGTCGTGTTCACCCAGTCAAAGCTGACCAGCTGCGTCTCACCCGCAGGTGCCTTCGGGATGTTGAGCACGTTGTAGATCACCGGCTTGGTGCCATACAGATGGCTCTGGTCGACGAAGTTGCTCATCCAGGCGCCGCCGCGCTTGGAGGGGCGCTGGAACGGGTCGAAGTAGAACACACCCAGTTCGCTGCCGTCGCGGTCGAAGACGGTATAGGTCGATACGTCGGGGTGATAGACCGGAAGATCGGTGCGCTTCTGGAAGGTCAGGCCGTAGAGTTTCTCGGCCATGTAGAACACGCCGTCTTCGAGCACCTTGTCGAGCACGAAGTATTCCATCACCGCATCTTCATCGAGATCGTACTGCTCGGCCTTGATGCGGTTGGCATAGCGGTACCAGTCCCACGGCTTCACATCATAATCGCCGCCGTCGGCCTTGATCGCTTCGGTCAGCAACGCGGCTTCGCGGCGCTGCGTTGCGGCAAGGGCGGGGACCATCTGGCCCATGAAGTCGAGCGCGGTCTTCGGCTTTTCAGCCATCCGGTCCCACATCGCATAGCTGGCCCAGTCGGCTTCACCGAACAGGGCAGCCTTTTCGGCGCGCAGCCTTGCAATTTTCGCGATCAGCATCCGCGTGTCGACGCCAGTGTTGCCGTCGGCGCGGTTGTAGCTCGCCTTGAACAGCTTTTCGCGGGCGGCGCGGTTTTCCATCGCCGGAAGCAAGGGCTGCTGCGTGGTGTTCTGCAACGCGATGGCATATTTGCCCGGCTGGCCTTTCTCGGCGGCGAATTCCGCTGCCGAGGTGATGTCGTTTTCGGACAGGCCCGCAAGATCGTCGCGGCTATCGAAGAAGACCGGCTGGTCGCTCATTGCGCTGCGAGCAAGCTGACTGAATTCCGTGGTCAGCGTCGACAATTGCGAATTGATCGACTTGACCTGTTCGCGCTGTGCGTCGGTCAGCAGGGCGCCTGCATGGACCATGCCGTCATAGGTGGTTTCCAGCAGCTTGGCGTCTTCGGGCGTCATCGCCATCGCAGCGCGGTTGTCGTAGACTGCCTTGACGCGGGCAAACAGCGCAGGATCGAGCGTAATGGCATCGTAATGCGCCGTCAGCTTGGGGCTGATTTCGGTGTTGATCTCGTCTAGCCGATCAGTCGTGTTGGAGCCTGTGAGGGCGAAGAACACGGTGTTGATACGGCCGAGCATCTTGCCTGAGGTTTCCAGCGCTACGATAGTGTTTTCGAAAGTGGGCGCGGCTGGATTTGCCTTGATCGCGGCCACTTCTGCGGTGTGGATTGCCATCGCCTGCTCGTAAGCGGGGAGGTAATCGTCCTCGGCAATTTTTGTGAAATCGGGCGCGAGGAAGGGCAGATTGCTGTCTGCGGCGAAATAGCCTGTGCCTTCGGGCACGGCCACAGCGACGTCAGCGTCGGCCATGGTTTCGATATCTCCTGCGGGGATAGTGCTGCAAGCGCCAAGCAGCGCGGCTGCGGCGGTCGTGGCCAGGATTTGGGCCTTCATGTTTTCTCCAGTATTTTGCGACTTTGCGAATGTTTGTCCATTCGGCATATGGTTTCATTTGCGACAATGGCGCATGAACAGGAATTGCAGGCGAAGTGCAAGTTTGACGCTGCGAAACGGTGACTGTGCTCTGCCAAAGGGCAATCAGTCGATTTCTTCGCCTTGGCCGCGATCAGCCTGACGCCTGGCGGCTTCGGCTGCTTCGTCGAGAGCTTGCCGGTTGACCGTGACGACGCGCGGCTTGCCGCCTTCCTCGTCGACCACCAGCCACAAAGATCCCAACTCGAAGAACGCACCTTGTCCCTGGTCAACCGTCATTTGCGACAAATCGAGGTTCTGCAGTATCTCGATCATCCGTTCGTCGAACACGTCATCGAATAGCGTCTCGACTTCTTCCTTGGTCAGCTCGCGGCGCTCGCCCGCTGCATCGATGTAGAGCAGGGGTAGCCCAACCTGTTCCAGTAGGCGTGCCTTGTTGCCGCTTTTAGCCGCATCGCGCAGGGCCGCGATGGCCGCTTCGAACTGGCTTGGGCTGGTGCCGGTGGCGCAGGAAATCGCGCCGCCTTTCACCGTGTCGTGCGACTTGTCGAACTCGATATCCGGCTCGTCCTGTTCGGACCAAACAAGCAGTAGGCAATCTTCTGCCTGGTCTGCTTCCACCTTGGCTTCTTGCGTCCGAAGCATCGGTTCTGTGTCGCCCTCGGAGGCGATCACATCGGCCGGTGACGGCGAGCAGGCCATTGCCAACAAGGGCAAGACAGGCAGCAGGGAAATTCGCAAAGCGGTCATATCCGGGCAGGATAGCGGACAATGGGGGTATAAATCGACCCCTCGTCCCGCAATTCGCTCTCGAAAAGCACGAATTCCTGCACGGTCCACGGCGGGAGAGCGAAAGAGGCGGTGTTCGCAAGGAATTCGGCGACCGGTCCCGATGCCGTGTTGAGCCGGGCAAGGGTGATATGCGGAATGAACTTGCGGCTCTCTGCAGGTAGTCCGACTTGCTGACACACCCGTTCGACCTTGCGGTGCAATCGCTCGAGCGGTTGGCTGCGCTCGACCCCGGCCCAAACCGCCCTTGGAATGGATTTCCTCTCGAAAATTCCGGTACTTGAGAGGCGCAGCTCGAATGGTTCGAACGGGATGCCGGCAAGCGCGTCAGCCAGGTCGTCCGCCTGATGGGTTTCGACATCTCCGACATAGCGCAGGGTCAGATGAAGCTGATTGTCATCCTGCCAGCGTGCGTTATCGATATCCTGCATCAGGTCGAGGAGCGCGCTGCGCACCGCCAAGGGCGGCCGTAATCCGGCGAACAATCGATGGCTCATACCGGTGCCTTAGCGTGAAGGGCTAACCGCGTTCAACGCTGCGAACGCGGTTGCGGCCGCTCGTCTTGGCGTCATACATCGCTGCATCGGCTTTCAGAAGACTGGAATCGACCGTATCGCCGCGTTTGTGTCTGGTGAGCCCGATTGATGCGCTCGTCGCTCCGGCAGGCAGTCCGATCGAGTTATGGAGCCCTGCCAGCGCCTCTCTCATGTCTTCTGCAAAAACGAGTGCCTTGTCGCGATCTGGCTCGTCTATGAATATGCAGAATTCCTCACCACCGAGCCGCACGGCAAAGTGATGGCCTGAGCCGTAGGCGCGCAGGGCATCGCGCATCATGGCGCTAGCGGCGATCAGGGCGCGATCGCCTGTGTCATGGCCGTAGGTGTCATTGAGCTTCTTGAAGTGATCCAGGTCAATCAACAACAGGTGCGCTTCGTCCTGCGTCGCCTCTTCAATGAGTTTCTGCTCGAACAGCGCGCGGCGGTTGTAAAGGCCGGTAAGCGGGTCATGCTTGGCCAGAAATTCCGAATGGGCGAGCGCTTCGGCGAGATCCTCATTGAGCCGCTGGTTTTCGACCAGCATATCGGAGGAGAAGATCCGCTGATGTGCGGTTGCGAATGCGAAAATCATGACCCCGAGTGACAGCGCACTCATTCCGATGATATTCGGGATCAAGGCGTCTCCCGCCATCAAAGCCAGTCCGATGAAGAATGTCAGCAGGAAGCCGGCAATGAACGCCAAAGCCTGCGGCTTGAGCGGAGCAGTCATCGTGACGACAAGGGCAACTCCGACCATCGCGCCGCCAGCGACCAACAACCTGAACGGGTGGTCGGAAGGCTCTACTATGACGGGAAGGAGTAGGTACGCCCAACTCATGCCGCCAAAAAATAGCATGACTGCTAGCAGTCTGAGTGAAGGACCCAAATCAGCTGAGCTATCTATTTTCGAGCGAAGATGATTGTAGGAAAGATGTGCGCCGACCAAAGCCAGCACTCGCATCATCAGCGGCAGAATGAATGAAGTCGCATTGGGCAGAAAAGCAATCGCGACCCCGAACGCCAGTGCGCCAAGGGCGTTTGCCGAAAATGCTCGCTGCTCTGTGATAAGAACGGACCGTACGGTTTCCCGCCAACGTTCACGTACCCAGTCTTCATCACGATCGGGCAGTGCCCGAAAACCTTGTGCTGTCGCCAAGCGACAATCCCCTTAAACGACCCGCCTGTTTTGCTCTCGGCGGCACTCGTTTAAATATGCACTAATTTCACTAAATGTAAAAACCCTATAAAGAAAATTTACAATTGGCCTGGGTGCGGGTCGGAAACTGTCTCAAATCTCTCGTGGGTTTTCGTATGTCGCATCCATGAAGATTTGGGCACGGCGCTCGGAACGGAACTCCAGGCCGCGGGCCACCTTGCCGCCCGCATGAGTATAATCGAGTTCGGCTGCGATACCTTCGTAGTCAGCGTCTGCGATCGCCGCATTCAGTCGCGGGCTTTTGCCTTCCGACGCATTGCCAAGGCCGACATTGTAAACAAGGTCGAGAAGCGCATCGAATTCGTGCTGAAACAGTGGGAGCTCACTGGCAAGCGTTCTCACGCCGCGCTCGGCAATTTCGAGGTCATGCTCGAGGAATTCGAGGACCTGCTCTTCCGAAACACGGTCACCGATGCGAAGATTATCCTGCGGTGTGATCAAGTGGCCTACGCCGACAGTCGGATAGCCTGCGACATCGCGATAAACGGTGTATCGAACGCCTTCTTCCTCAATCAACGCCTGCTTGAAATCATCGCTTGCCTTGAGCAGAGCGGCAGGCTTGCGGATATCGTCATTCTGGACAGTAGATATCATCTGCGGATCGGTCGTGGATGTGCTCGTCGGCGGTCCGGTAAACGCCGCCAGGCTCATCGCTCCTGCACCCATCATCAAAGTCGCGCGCTTTCGCGTCGAGAACTTGGGCTTCGTGCCGAACACCTGTTGCGCCGCCTGCCGTGCGCGCTTGAGCTCTGTGCGGTGGCGTCTATGGCGGCGAATACGGTTGAGAAACTTCTTCGCGCCCTTTTGGTCGCCGGCGTGGGGTGTTGCTGTCCAATTTTCATTGTCGAGCGGCTTGTCCAACTCACTCATTAGGGCGCGCAGACGATCGCTCTGGTCGGAGCCTGATATTAGCCCGGGCCGCAATCGACCGCTTGCCGGTGTGTTCCGGCCTGTCTCCTGCTTTTCCTTTTGCATTATATTTATAACCTTCAGATACTTGTGACACTCTCTTCGCAAACGCGTTCCGGTTGCGAGAGGCCCTCGAATAGTCGTGCGAAACACTGACTTTGGGGCGGTACTTATCTGAAGAACGGTTGAGCGACCGGATTAGGTCCACGCTTCGTCGTTCACGTGAACCGGCTCGGGGGGAGGTGGGGCCTAAGATCCTTCAGCGTCCATCTGCGGTGAAGAAGTATTGACTGGCGCGAACATTTCATGAACATTGACTGCCAGAAGGCCGCTCTTGCGCCCGCGTGAGACGCCCCTCTGGACTCAACCCCTTCCAGCCCCCACTTGGACCGCCATGGCACTTACCAAAATTTCCGTACGCGGCGCGCGTGAGCATAACCTCAAGGGCATCGATATTGATCTTCCACGCGATGCACTGATTGTCATCACGGGCCTGTCCGGCTCGGGTAAATCAAGTTTGGCGTTCGATACGATCTATGCCGAGGGGCAACGGCGGTACGTCGAGAGCCTCAGCGCCTATGCGCGCCAGTTCCTGGAGATGATGCAGAAGCCCGATGTCGAACATATCGACGGGCTATCGCCGGCCATCTCGATCGAGCAGAAAACTACCAGTCGCAATCCGCGTTCGACCGTTGCGACCGTCACCGAGATCTACGACTACATGCGCCTGTTGTGGGCGAGGGTGGGTGTCCCCTATTCGCCGACCACCGGTCTGCCGATCGAAGCGCAGACTGTTTCCAACATGGTCGATCGGGTCATGGAACTGCCCGAAGGCACGCGGCTTTACCTGCTCGCTCCCGTGGTGCGGGGCCGCAAGGGCGAATATCGCCGTGAATTGGCCGAATGGCAGAAGGCGGGCTTCACTCGCGTTCGCATCGACGGCGAGATGTATCCGATCGAGGAAGCGCCTGCGCTCGACAAGAAATTCAAGCACGACATCGAGGTGGTGGTTGACCGGTTAGCGGTGAAAGAAGGCCTGGAGACGCGCCTTGCCGACAGTTTCGAAACTGCCCTCAAGCTGGCCGATGGCCTGGCCTTTGTCGATCTTGCGGACGGCGTCGTGCCGGGCCGCGAAGACGAAGGTGCATCGGGCGGCGCGATGAAGGGCGCTGGCCTGCCTGCGAACCGGATCGTATTCTCCGAACGCTTTTCCTGCCCTGTCAGCGGTTTCACCATCGAAGAGGTCGAACCGCGCCTGTTCTCCTTCAACGCACCCCAGGGTGCGTGCGCCACTTGTGACGGACTGGGCGAAAAGCAACTGTTCGACCCGCAGCTCGTCGTGCCGAACGAAGGGCTAAGCCTCAAGAAGGGCGCAGTGGTTCCGTGGGCCAAGTCCAATCCGCCAAGCCCGTATTACATGCAGGTGCTCGCCAGCCTAGCAAAGGAATACGAGTTCGACCTGACCACTCCGTGGGAGGATTTCGACAAGGAAATCCGCGACATTATCCTGTACGGGACACGGGGCCGCGCCATTCCGCTCACCTTCAAGGACGGGCGCAAGCAGTACACGGTGCGCAAGGCGTTCGAGGGTGTGATCGGCAATCTCAACCGCCGCCTGTTGCAAACCGAAAGCGCGTGGATGCGCGAGGAACTGTCCAAGTTCCAGACCGCCCAGCCGTGCGAGGCGTGCCACGGCAAACGCCTCAACCAGAAAGCTCTGGCGGTGAAGATCGCTGACACCGACATCGCGACGCCCACCAAGATGAGCGTGGCGGACGCGAAGAAGTGGTTCCTCGCGCTGCCGGACAAGCTGAACAGCACCCAGACCCAGATCGCCACGGCCATCCTCAAGGAAATCAACGAGCGGCTGGGGTTCCTCGACAATGTGGGCCTCGACTACCTCAACCTCGACCGGACCAGCGGCACGCTGAGCGGCGGAGAGAGCCAGCGCATCCGCCTCGCCAGCCAGATCGGCAGCGGGCTTTCCGGCGTGCTCTACGTGCTCGACGAACCCAGCATCGGCCTCCACCAGCGCGACAATGACCGGCTGCTGGAAACGCTGAAGCGGCTCCGCGATCTCGGCAATACGGTGATCGTGGTCGAGCATGACGAGGACGCGATCCGCCAGGCCGACCACGTGGTCGACCTTGGTCCCGGCGCCGGTGTGCGCGGGGGCGAGGTGGTGGCGCAGGGCACGCTGAAACAGGTGCTCAAGTCGAAGAAGTCGCTCACCGCAGACTACCTCACCGGACGGCGCGAAATCGCGGTCCCGCCGCAGCGGCGCAAGGGTAACGGGCACAAGCTGACCGTCCACGGCGCGCGGGCGAACAACCTCAACGACGTTACCGCGTCCATCCCGCTCGGCACGTTCACCTGCGTCACCGGCGTATCGGGCAGCGGCAAGTCGTCCTTCACCATCGACACGCTCTATGCCTCTGCCGCGCGCACGCTGAACGGGGCGAGGGTGGTGGCTGGCGCACACGACAAGGTCACCGGCCTCGAATATTGCGACAAGGTGATCGAGATCGACCAGTCGCCCATCGGCCGCACTCCGCGGTCCAACCCGGCAACGTATACCGGCGCCTTCACCCAGATCCGCGACTGGTTCGCCGGCCTCCCCGAAGCGCAGGCGCGCGGGTACAAGCCCGGACGCTTCAGCTTCAACGTGAAGGGCGGCCGCTGTGAGGCGTGCCAGGGCGACGGGCTGATCAAGATCGAGATGCACTTCCTGCCCGACGTGTATGTCACGTGCGAACAATGCGGCGGCAAACGCTACAACCGCGAAACGCTGGAGGTGAAGTTCAAGGGCCTCTCCATCGCCGACGTGCTCGACATGACGATCGAGGATGCGGAAACCTTCTTCAAGGCCGTCCCCCCGATCCGCGACAAGATGCACATGCTGAACGAAGTGGGGCTGGGCTACGTCAAGGTCGGCCAGCAGGCGACCACGCTGTCAGGCGGCGAGGCGCAGCGGGTGAAGCTGGCCAAGGAACTCAGCAAGCGCAGCACCGGGCAGACGCTGTATATCCTCGATGAGCCGACCACGGGCCTGCACTTCGAAGATGTCCGCAAACTCCTCGAAGTGCTCCAGCGGCTGGTGGACCAGGGCAATTCGGTGGTGGTGATCGAACACAATCTCGACGTCATCAAGACCGCCGACCACATCCTCGACCTCGGCCCCGGCGGCGGCGTACGCGGCGGCGAGATCGTGGCGCAAGGCACGCCCGAAGAAGTGGCCGAGGTGCCGGAAAGCTTTACCGGCCATTACCTCAAGCCGATGCTCGAGAAGAGCAAGGAGCGGCAGCGGGAGGCTGCGGAATAAGGACTACGACGGATTGCCCACATCGTTTTCAAGGTCGTGAACCTCCTGTCCGACCAACCGACTGAAATTCCGTTCAATGGAGTCCGCTTCAAAAGCCTGAACTTCCTCAAGTGGACGTCCCATCAAAATAGCCACTACTTCAGCTTTCGCGTTCAAATCATACTCATCGAATTTTGGAATATAGTCCGTCTGATCGAGATTGAAGCAAATCTCGTGATAGCTCTTGATAAAGCGCTTAATTCTCGACCTGTGCTCCGCCGGCAAACCGACCCTATTTAGCTGATTTTGAACAAAACTATCTAGATGTGCGAGCTGCTTCAAATTTTCGGTTCTTGAGAAAAACATCATCCAGCCGCGCCTCTTTGCGTCGGCAATGCAACCCGTGATTTTGAGGTTCAGCCGAAATATTAATCGCTCGACGTCGCCGCGATATCTGTAATCAGTGATGACCTTCAGTAGGTTGTTAAACATGCGGCGAAATGAGCTTTCACGCACGGAGATTATTTCGCGCTGTATATGATAACCTAGATAATCAACTCCATCAGCAATATCGGAAATCTCAGTTTTGCCTGATGTGCCGACGGGATGAATAGCTAATCCAAGTCGACCCAAACTTCTTCGCATACTGTTCAGCCGTGCCTGCGCTTCAGCTGCTGGGGAGATCATCAGTATGTCGTCTACGTAGCGGAAATACTGGTGGAAACGCCGCGTTTGCCGATCATCAAACCTTAGGAGATAGATGCAGGCGAGTGCTCCTGAAATACTTAGTCCTTGGGCGATACCTCGGCTTTCAGGCTGCTCCGCGCTTCCGATGCGACATGCAACTGCGTTCATGCATAATTCGCGGGTCATTTCATCCAAACCAAATCGCGCCAATTCCGCTGCTAGGAGATCATGGCGAATGCTTGGGAAAAACTCCTTCACATCAATTCGGATAAATGAACTATTTAGAGGACATAGTCGAAGTTGAGTAGCAACTCGATCCACAACTGCATGTGGAGAAAAGCCTGTAGATTGAGGTATTGCTGAATGAAGTATTTGGCAAACAGCACGCAATACTAGCCTGTCGCGGACTGTGGGGATGCATATTTGGCGTGGTGCTTTGCCCACGCCTTTTAGCAAAAGCCTCTCTTTGTATGCTGTGAAGGCGTATCTTCCACCAAGAACTTTACGCCTGATAATCTCGACATTCTCGGTAAGGTTGTCTTCGAAAATGCCAACCCGAATGCCGTCTTTTCCTGTGGCACGTGATTTCGCAATCTTTTCAACAAACAGGCGTCGAAGATGATCTGTTTCGAAATGCTGCTCCGGGCTACGCTCGACTGGAAAATCGATTAGATCTTCAAATGTTAAAACGGTCGCCAATTCACTGCACCGTTATGAAGCGCGGGGCATACCACACTGGACCCAAAAAAATCGCTGCCATAGTCACCCAGAACATTGCTCTTCGCAGAACTGCGGCACTGAGGGAGGAGAAGGAAGCCGGAACCTTGCCCTTCGTGTCAAAAAGCTCGCCTTTACGAAGCCAAGTAGAAAGGATGACTTCTCCATCATCGCGCGAAGAATGGTTTGGATAGCGCTTCCGCGCTTCGCTATATCGCTTTAGCTTGACCTCTTCTTGAACACTTGAATCCCAAATTTCCTGTAATTCGAGATAACAAGCACGATACTCGTCGGCTCGCTTTTGCAAAATACCCGTCGCGAGAAATACTGACGAAGCAAAAATAGCTATCGAAGAAGCTGCCAAAGCCGTTTCAAAATGTGATATCACCACAGTATTTGAGGAAACTGCGATAGACGCAACTATGATCAAGAATGAATACCATATGATAAGAATATTCGCCGTCATGGAATACAACCGGTAACGAGACTCCGCTTTTATGCGCGCCTTGTAGGTTAAATAAATCCGGTTTGATGGTTTAACGTCAGTCATAAGTTGGTGGGCGCATACAATGTAACACTAATTCCTCTTTCGAAGACAGCAAAGCTCAGAAAAACTCAACTGTAAGGACAGCCTCAAAGAAGCTAACAGCCAAAGCTGCTCCGCCCACCATTGGTGTGGGTAAAGCGAATAGGCGCGGAGAGCAATCGTTTGATTTTCCGCCCATACAAACCTGTCCTACTCTCTGATCGCGATTCAACTAACCTAATTCACTCAACTCCACAGTGGTGAGCCATGAGCGCCATCGACTCCATTACTCCCGCCCCACCGCAGGCCAGCATGGGGGGACTTTCCATTTTCTCGCACCGGCGCAGTTCTTTGTCTGCGCCCTCAAACGCCGGGCGGGGCGCGGTCGCGCTTGCCTCGCCTAGCGGCGCGGACGCTTTCGCCAGCCAGCAGCGAGCCGCCCTAAACCTCCGGCTTCCCTCTCCCCATCGACCAGTTCTCCTGCATCCGCACCTTGGGGTTGGGGGCGCACCAGATCTCGCCGTTTTCGTCCAGTGCGGTTACCCAGATGAGGTCCACGCTCCGGTCCGTAGTCTATCACCGCCAGCGCCAGCCCCTTTCCACGGTCGATGACGGTGACGGGCAGCGGCGGATTGAGCTGGGTGAACATGGGTGTGCGATCCTGCGGGGCGAGGGGACAATTCCCTGTCGCGCATAGCCAAACGCGCCATCGCGATTTTCGGCACCCGCATGCCGCCCGCATGCGCGCTCTGTCCTACACCCCCACCGCTGTATAAATGGCCCGGTTCCCCTGATCACAAGTCACACAGGTGAACCATGCACGAAACTGACAAACATCTCCCCCTCAACTCGGCGCTCGGCGTATCTCAGGCACACTTGCAGGCGCATGCTTGCGCCTGGTTGGCGCATGTGCACGCAGGTCGGATCGCCGCCGACGATGGCATGACCCGCACGCAATTGGCGCAGCTGGTGCGCAATGAGCTTGTCTTGCTCGGGAATCGCGTATGAACGCCATCGTCGAACATGCCGACTTCATCGAAGCCGAGCATCACACCGTCCTCACCCCCTCGCGGCAGGCGGATTTTCTTTCAAGCCTCCAGCTGTTCGGCAATGTCCGGCTTGCGTGCCGTTCGGCCAGTGTCTCGGCGCAGACGGCCTATCGGGCGCGGCGCGCTGCTCCCGGCTTTGCGCGGGCGTGGGATGCGGCGCTGCTGGCGGCGCGGGCGCATGCGGAAGCTACGCTGGCGGACCGCGCGCTGAACGGGGTGGAGGAGGCGGTCTATTATCACGGCGAGGAGGTGGCGCGGCGCAAGCGGTTCGACAGCCGTCTGCTGCTCGCGCACCTGGCGCGGCTCGACCGGCTTGAAGAGCGCGCGGATATCGCCGCCACGCTCCCGCTGCTTGACGACCAGATCGATGCCCTGCGGCGCGGGGAGGCATTACCCGATGCTCCGCCTCCGGTGAATTTGCCCCAGGACCCTGTTCCATGTGTTCCATCCGGTGGGACTGGCGGGGGCGGGGGCCTACATGGCTCCTACACGCAAGACGAGGGGCTGGAGGACGGCCTGGAGGACGGGCTGTGGCTCGCCAGTGACGAGGACCCGCGGTACGACCGCTGGCCGGAAGGGTCGTGGAAGCACCGCCTGCCGCCTCCCGCTTATCCGGAATGGGAGGAGGACATGGACGATCCCGATCACTGGGTAAACGGGACCTACCGCCCGCCGCTCTCGCGCCTGCTCGCCGCGATGGAGGAGGACCGCCCGCGCGGGGCGGCGAAGCCTGCCCAGCAGGGACGCGCGGCCGAGATCGAGCCGCTGCAGATGGCGGCGTTCGAGGGCGGGGTGGACGAGTGGTGGCTCGTCACCAGTGACGAGGAGCTGGAGGCGGCGCTGGCGGGGCCATGCCCGCAGCGGGCGGTCAGTCGACCAGCGCCAGATCCACAGTGCCGTGACCGCGGCGGACGATACCGATCTGCTCTGCCGCAGCACGGCTGAGGTCGATCGTACGGCCATGGGCATAGGGCCCGCGGTCGTTGATGCGGACAGTCACCGATTTACCGGTGTTAGGGTTGGTCACTTCGACCAAGCTTCCGAAGGGCAGCGTCTTATGCGCAGCTGTCATGGCGTTCATGTCGAACCGCTCGCCACTCGCGGTGCGGCGGCCGTGGAACCGGCGGCCGTAATAGGAGGCAATACCCTTGCCGAGCGATGTGCTGGCAGGCTCCACCTCGACCGGGGCATCGAAGGTGTCGAGATCCACGACTGCTCCGCCCGGCAAAGGTGCGTCGGGCAGGGGGGCATACTCGGCGAAACTCGCCTGGAAATGGGTGTCAGTGACTGGAGTAAGCTCGCGCTCTTCGGTGTGTCCGGCAGTGCCGGGCAGCACAAGTGCTGCAAAAAAAAGCGCGCCGCGAAGAGCGCGTTGGGCCATGAATGGACCTCCCGTTCGGTTCGGGAGGATATAGGAGAGTTGGCGGCGAGAGTCGTTAACGTGAACGTCAACCGCCCCAATTTGGACACGTTTGGGCGTGTATCATCGGTGGATATGGCGGTTCTGCAGGGTTGAGAGATCACCGCATGCCGGGCAGTTGCGGGCCGATTCGGGAGGCGCATAGCAAATGGGGCCGGCATTGCTGCCGACCCCACTCTCACCGATACGTGGCCGTGTTCCTTCAACCGAAGTTCAAGGGACGCAGACTTGGCATCCGATGTTTTCCCTTCTGTTCATCCGAAGATGATCTTCCGGTTCTATCACCGGCGCTCGCACCGGCATCCGGCTCCACCCTCCAGTCAGCCCGGTCCAGTCGCGTCGCAGCCGAAGCTGTTCGCTTACCTTCACCAGTTGGCCTTCAACAGGCAGCTCCGCAGCCCGACTTTCCCTTGGTGGCCAGAGCCTCAAACGGTTACATCGCCATCCGGCCCGAAGGCCTTGTTGCGACGCCTCCTTCGGCATCTGACCGGGTTGGTCCGGCCCGTAACAGAACGTTACGCGTCTTCGTCATCGACCCACCTTGCGTCCGGCGTGAGCCTTCGGCACGAGGGTCTCTTAAGTCGCGCGGACAGGTTCTGCCACGTCTTTCCGGTTCCGAATTTCCTAAGTCTTTCAAGTCGTTAAACCGTCGAGACCGGAAGCTTTCTTTGCCGTTCCGATGAGTTAAAGCTGCTCTCGATCGACCGATTCTTCAAGCCAGCAAGAGGGGAGTTATCCACTTTCCACGGATTTCGCTGTGGACGAGGGTGGATAACTCAACCGGTCGTCGCAATTTTTAACGGTCGCGCTTCGCCAGCAGGCGCAGACGTAATGCGTTTAGCTTGATGAAGCCGTCCGCGTCCTTCTGATCATATGCGCCGGCATCGTCTTCGAACGTGACGTGCGCTTCTGAATAGAGGGAATTGGCAGACTTGCGTCCGACTACCATCGCATTGCCTTTGTAGAGTTTGAGGCGGACGGTGCCGCTGACCTTTTCCTGGCTGAGATCTACGGCGGCCTGTAACATTTCGCGCTCGGGACTGAACCAGAGGCCATTGTAAACGAGTTCCGCATAGCGCGGCATTAGTTCGTCTTTCAGATGTGCGGCCCCGCGATCCAGAGTGATCTGCTCGATTCCTCGATGGGCGCGGGCATAGATTTCGCCGCCCGGCGTTTCGTACATGCCGCGGCTCTTCATTCCGACGAACCGGTTCTCAACGAGATCGAGGCGCCCGATGCCATGTTTTCTGCCAAGATCGTTGAGGGCGGCGAGCAGGGTAGCCGGGCTCATGGCTTCGCCGTTCAGTGCTACGCCGTCGCCCTTCTGGAACTCGATCGTGATATATTCAGGGGTGTCGGGAGCTTCTTCCGGGTGGTTCGTGCGCGAGTAAACGTAATCCGGCGTTTCTTCCCACGGGTCTTCGAGAACCTTCCCTTCACTCGAAGTGTGCAGGAGGTTTGCATCGGTAGAGAACGGGCTTTCACCGCGCTTGTCCTTCGGTACCGCGATCTGGTGTTCTTCGGCCCAAGCAATCAGTGCAGTACGGCTGGTAAGGTTCCATTCCCGCCACGGAGCGATCACCTTGATATCGGGATCGAGTGCGTAAGCGGACAGCTCGAAGCGAACCTGGTCATTACCCTTGCCGGTCGCACCATGCGCGATCGCATCTGCGCCGGTTTCATGCGCGATTTCCACGAGGCGCTTGGAGATAAGCGGCCGCGCGATTGAGGTCCCCAGCAGATAGTCGCCCTCATAGCGGGCATTCGCGCGCATCATCGGGAACACGAAGTCTCGCACGAATTCCTCGCGCAGGTCTTCGATGAAAATGTGCTGGTCGGGGATGCCCATTGCCCGCGCTTTTTCGCGAGCAGGTTCGATTTCTTCGCCCTGACCGAGATCGGCGGTGAAAGTCACCACCTCTAGACCGCGCTCAACCTCGAGCCATTTCGCGATCACAGATGTATCGAGTCCGCCGGAATAGGCGAGGACGACGCGCTTGATATCGGACATTGCAGAGCACCTTGATTGCTTTGCGGCGCGGCTAGCAGGGCGCGCGCGGTCCATCAATGAAGAAGCACTAGACTGCGGGAAAGGGGGATGTGGCTGACGAGGACGCCTGCCGGTGCCGGATTGTCGGATCAGGCCAGTCGGAAATATGTGGGGGCAAGCTAATTGCCAAGAAGCCTTCGCTCTTCCGCTTCGATATATCCTCTGGTCAGCGGCAAGGCGCGCCGATTTCGCGTAAACTGGATCTGGTAATTGCCCATGCCGCCCCATTCGAAGGCGGCTGTCGCACCGGACAGGTAGAACATCCACATCCGGTAGAACCGCTCATCATACATCGCGATGATCGCATCCCTGTTGGCTTCGCATTCGCGATACCATGCGCGCAGGGTCTTGGCGTAGTGGAGCCTGAGCGTTTCGATGTCAGACGCGATCAGCCGGTATTTCTCACTGGCCCGAACGGTTTCGGACAGGGCCGGAATGTAACCACCAGGAAAGATGTACTTGCGCGTGAATGCATCGGTTGTGCCGGGAGATCCGAACCGTCCGATCGTGTGCAACAGGATCACGCCGTCCTCATGGAGAAGCGCGGTGCATGCCTTGAAGAAATCTTCAAACTGAGGGCGTCCGACATGTTCGAACATCCCCACCGATACAATGCGGTCAAACACCTGACCGCGAGCAGCCAGATCGCGGTAATCGACGAGTTTGAAAGTAACCCTGTCGGCGACGCCGGCTTTGTCGGCACGCGTTCTTGCCAGCGCCAGTTGCTCTTCGGACAAGGTAATGCCCAGCACATCGATTTCGTATTTCTGCGCCAGATAAATCGCCATCCCGCCCCAGCCGCAGCCGATGTCGAGAACTTTGTTGCCGGGCGTAATCGCAAGCTTTGCAGCGATATGGGCAAGTTTAGCTTCTTGGGCCTCGGCCAGCGTATCTACGCCGTCACCCCAATAGGCGCAGCTATACTGCATGTGCTCGCTATCGAGCATCAGTTGGTAAAATTCATTCCCGATGTCGTAGTGGTGAGAGACATTGCGCTTGGCACCAATGCGGTTGTTGATGGATTCGCGCGCAAACCCGACCGAGTTCTTCAGCCGTTTCAGCGCGCTCGGCCCCCTCAGTTCGCCCCCCTTGTCCCAGGGCTGATTGCGCCGCAAAAGCTCCACAAGGCCCATGACATCGCCGCTCTCGATGAGCAGCCGCCCGTCCATGAAAGCTTCTGCCGCTCCGAGGCGCGGATCGAGCATGATATCGCGCGGCACCTTGGTGTCGGTGAACCGTATCGCGATGTCGGGATATCCATCGACCTGCTTGCCAAGCGCTTCTGTCGAGCCGTCAGCAAATCCAACCCGTAAAGTTCCGGATTTCACTACATGGGAAAGAAAGCGGATCACAAGGCGCTTGCTCATAGAGCCAGTGACTATTGCATCGTCTCTTGAATGTTAAGAGATATTCTAGGGTAGGGTGGCTGTCCCTTTTCCGTGCGTTGCCGAATTGGTAGGGTGCCTTTCATGGCAGAAGCAAAAACACAGGTCACAGACCGCGATCCGGCAGATTTCATCAGCGCCGTAGAGCCCGAGCGGAAGCGCGAGGAAGCGCAAGTTCTCGACGACCTGTTTCGCAAGGTAACCGGCGAGAAGCCGCAGATGTGGGGGCCTGCCATTATCGGCTACGGCGCTTACCGAACGACTTACGCAAGCGGCCGGGATGTTCATTGGATGCGCAGCGGGTTCAGTCCGCGCAAAGCCAAGCACTCGCTGTATCTGATGGGCGGCTATTGCGACGAGCTGGCGGGAGAGCGGCGCGATGAATTGCTTGCACAGCTTGGCAAATACAAGACCGGCAAGAGCTGCCTCTATATAAACAGGCTCGCCGACGTCGACATGGACGTTCTCGAACAATTGCTGCGCAACGATTGGGAAGCAATGGCGCGCAATTATCCCGAGTGATCAGATTCCGGCGTACCACTGGTAGCCAGCGCGATCTTCCCAATAGCCGCCTTCGCCTGTGCCGATGTCGTCAAGACTGGCCACAGCTTCGATAGCCGTGAGATACTTGGCATGTTTATAGCCTAATTGCCGTTCGATCCGCATTCGCAGCGGCGCCCCGTTGCGGATCGGAAGAGGATCTCCGTTCAGCAGATGAGCGATAATGGTTTGCGGATGATAGGCGTCGATCAGATCGACGCTCTCATAATAATCCTGCCCATTCAGATTGTCGGCACAGCGGAATACGATGAACTTTGCCTCTGGCCTCAACTTGGCTGCGTCCAGCAGCAAGGAAAGCTGCGGGCCGGTCCATTCACCAATTGCGCTCCAACCCTCTACGCAGTCGTGGCGGGTGATCTGGGTGCGTTGTGGCAATCGGCGGATGTTGTCGAGCGAGAGGCTAAGCGGGTTTTCGACCAGTCCGCGAACCTCAAGCCTCCAATCCGCAAACCGGGCGGCTGCCTGTGCCGGGTAGTCTCCATTCTTCGGATCGGTCGATCCGTTGCCGCGAAAGAATGGGGAGATCGCACTGCGCGGAAATTCCGGCGCCAGCGCTTTGCGATCCTGCAACAACCCGTGCGCGCTTTTATGCCACTTCTCAGCAGCGCCGAGCAATTTCGAACCAGTGTCGCTTTCGGCGACCTTGTTGCAGCCGGCCACAAATCCTGCAGCGATCACGGCGAGGAAGCCCCTACGCTTGATCATGGCGCCCTCCTGTTATCATGTCGCGGATCTGGTGGATCGGACCCGCAAGGATGACCAACGCCAGGTGGACGACGAAGAAACCGAAGATAGCGAATGCAAAGATGAAATGCAGGCTACGTGCCGATTGCCTTCCGCCCATTAAATCGACCATCCAGCCAAGCACTGGCTCGATACCGGGACTGATCGCCATTCCGGTGAACACCATCATCGGCAGGAATATGCCCAGCACCAGCCCATAGGCAAGCTTCTGGAGGAAATTGTATTTCCCACCTGTATGATCGAAATTCAGCTTCAGATGCTTAACGATATCCGTGCGTATGTTCGACCAGCGCCATTCCTTCCTGCTGGTTGCAATATCGCGCTTGAAATGCCGGTTCACGAGCATGGCGACCCACATCAGCAACAAGCCGATGGCAAATGGCCAGGCCATCAAGATGTGCCAGTCGCGGGCAACGGCCAGACTATAATAACCCGGGATGGTCATCCAGTCGGGAAAGCGGGGCACCTCCAGCCAGGCATGAGCGCGCGAAAATCCCCAGTCGCCCCAATAGAGCAGACGGTGCGCGTTCGATATCGTCAGACCCGACATGAACAGGACCACGATGCAAAGCAGGTTGAGCCAATGCCAAGCCCGCGTGCTCAGGGAATGCCGTTTCATGAGGCTTCCATTTGCTGACGCGCCAGATAGATCACGTCCCGATCTTGCCGGAGCAGGTGCTGTCCGCTGTCGACGAACAAGGTCTGGCCCGTGGCGAGCCGGCCTTCTGCAAGAAAAACTGCTGCATCTGCTACTTCCTCGACATGCGTTCTGCGGCCAAGCAGGTTCATGCGGTGCGAGATTTCCGCCTCATCGGCCGATTGGTCATGACTGGGCAGGATGGCTCCCGGTGCCAGGCCGTAAATGCGGTCATCCGGTCCTGCTGCACCCATGGCGAGCATCGGTATGGTCGCGGCAAGAGCATGCTTGCTCATCGTATAGCTGAAGAAATCGGGGTTCGGATTGGCCAGCTTCTGGTCGGTTACCTGGATCACGCGGCGGCCCTTGCTGGAACGCGCTTGCGCGAGAAATGCCTGTGCGAGGCGGGTAGGGGCGCGGGCGTTGATCTGCATCGCTTGCCTGTTCGTCTCGGCATCCAGAGCGGTTACATCGTCGGGTTTGAAAATCGACGCACTGTTCACAAGCGCTCGCCAGTCGGGATGATGCGCCGCGAGGGCTGTTGCCATCGCAACTGCGTCGTCACCCTCGCTCAGGTCGCATTGGACAGCGTCTGCGTAAGGCATGCTCTCGGCGAGATCTTCCGCCGCTTCCTTCGAGCGGTGGTAGTGAATGATCACATGCCATCCAGCTTCGGAAAATGCCCTGCTGATTGCAGCGCCTATTCGCTGGGAGCCTCCTGTAACGAGGACGGCTGGGCGGCTCATCGCCGGTGGGGCCAAGGCATTTTCATGGGGGAGGTCTGGACTACGCAAGGCCAGTTGATCAAGGCAAATTGCCGGAAAATCACCCGGAAACACAAAACGCCGCCAGCCTTAAGGGCCAGCGGCGTCTCGGGTATAAGATCAGGAGAACCGACTTAGCGGCAGCGAAGGCTGCCCCTGTCAATCTCGCGGCCGACAACTGCGCCGATTGCGCCGCCCAGGATTGCTCCGAGCGTGCGATCGCCGCGACCTGCAAGTTCATGACCTGCAAGTGCGCCGACACCTGCACCGATCACCAAACCGGTCGTGCCATTGTCGCGTTTGCAGTAATAATTCCCGTCACGGCCGCGCCACATGTAGCTGTTGCGAGTGATCCGGCGCGGTTCAGCGTAGTAACCCCGATCATCATAAACGCGGGCGCGGTCCTTGGCGCGCTTCCCATGAGCCGGAGCCCAGCTGGGCGGGTCAGCGGCGGCGGGAGCCGATGTTCCGATACCGGTCACGGCAAGCGTGCCAGCGGCAATTGCGAGTGATAATTTTTTCATTTCTGCGTCCCCATTCGGTAATGTCGATCCGCAGATTGCGGCGCAGATTACAACGGCGGCTGAACGAACGCCGTTAACTCGAAATTAGCGATAAACCGACGCACTGAGTGCGATGAGATGCTAGGTTTCGAGCTTCATGAGAGCTTTGCCGCGCCAATTTTGGCAGAGCCTATCGAGACCGGCAATCTCTTCAAATCCTTCGCGATTCGCGCCGTGGGCCGGATCGTACAGGGCTGCAAACAGCCTTGCGACAGTCCAAGAGCAGTGGCCGATTTCCTCGCGCAAGAGTATGTCGCCGGGCGCCGCTTCGCCTTCTTCCAGAACGCGGTAGTACCAACCGCAATTGTGCTGGCCGATGATGCGTTTGACCATGCCTTTCCGGCCGAAGCGGTGTTCTATCTTCCAGCACGGTTGGCGCGGCTGACTGATCTCCAGCAATGCACCGCCGAACCTGAACCGGTCGCCGATGTGGACAGCGTCCTCTGTCATTCCGAGAACCATCAGGTTTTCGCCAAATGCGGCAGGACCGGAAAGCAATTCGTGCCCGCCGAGCCATTCGTGCCAACCCTTGTAGTGATCGACGGGATATTGGTGGACAGCCATGTCCGCACCGCCATGATGCTTGGTGTCTGCGACCATATCGCCTTCGATACCAAAGGTGCGGATTATGACCGGGCCGGTCACCGGACGCTTGCCGATCGCGCTAAGTTCGGCACCGTTGAACGGCTTGGGCTGTCCTATGCAAATCGCCGTGACCTGAGCATTCATCAATCTTGCTTTCGCAAAGTTAGCGCGTGCCAGTCGCGCACCACCCCGTCGGCACCTTCGCCGCGGTATCGTTCCGCTTCGATAATGGCGAAACCGGCGTCGCTATAGGAGGCTTCCAGCCACTTTTCGTCTGGAAAATTATGTAGGCGGCCAAGCGGATCCCGGCCTTCGTCGTCTCCAAGCTTGAAGTTCGCATAGTGCCAGCCATCAGGCTTCAAAGCGCGATGGATTCTGCCAATCACGCCGGGAAAATCGTTTCTCGCGACATGGATCAGGCAAGCATGTGCCCAGATCGCGTCGAATTCTGCGAGCGCGTCGAGCTCGTGAAATTGCAACAGGCGTGCTGGCAGATCGAAACGTTCGCGGGCTTTGGCAACCATCGCAGGAGTGCCGTCCGTGGTGTCGACTGAGAAGCCTCGCTCCGCCATACGAGCAGAATCGCGCCCGGCTCCGCAGCCCAGTTCCAGGATGTGAGCGCCTGGGTCCAGACGGTCGAGAAAGTCATCGAGATGGCGGCTCGGTGCCTGACTAAGGCTTAATGTGTATCGCGGCGCATTCGCCTCGTAGAACGCAATGGTAGCTGGATCGCCCATCAGGCCGCGGCCAGCATCATAACCGACACGCCATCAATTCCGATCAATGTCCTGATACGCATCGCAATGTCTCCACTCGCCGGAAGACTAGTGGAGATGCGATCTCGATCAAGCGTCGGCGTCAATCTCCGCCGCTTCCCGGTCCAGCTGGGCGCGGCTCTTCTTTTCGGCAGCGGTCTTTAGCTGGCCGCATGCCGCATCAATATCACGGCCTCGCGGAGTACGGATCGGCGCGGAGATGCCGTTTTCGAAAACTATGTTGGAGAAAGACCGAATGCGTTCCGGTTTGGAGCATTCGTAAGGCGCGCCCGGCCACGGATTGAACGGGATCAGGTTCACCTTCGCCGGAAGATCATAATGCTTGATCAAGCGGACCAGTTCGCGCGCGTCATCGTCGCTGTCGTTCTTGTCCTTCAGCATGACGTATTCGAAGGTAATCCGCCGCGCATTGCTGGCACCGTGATAGTCGGCGCAGGCCTGCAGCAATTCTTCAATCCCGTATTTCTTATTGATCGGGACGATTTCGTCGCGGACTTCCTTGGTCACGGCATGGAGTGAAACGGCGAGGTTTACACCGATCTCCTTGCCGCACTTTTCCATCTGCGGAACCACACCGCTCGTGGAGAGCGTGATGCGCCGCTTCGACAGGGCAAGCCCTTCGCCGTCCATGACCAGCTTCAGGGCGTCTCTGACATTATCGAAATTATAAAGAGGTTCGCCCATGCCCATCATCACGATATTCGTGAGCAGACGGCCATCTGCGCGGTATTCGGTTCCGTCGGCGTCTTCCGCAAAATCCATCTTGCCCTTGGGCCATTCGCCCAGCGCATCACGGGCCAGCATGACCTGGCCGACAATCTCGCCCGGCGTGAGGTTGCGCACAAGCCGCATGGTGCCAGTGTGACAGAAGCGGCAATTGAGGGTGCAACCCACCTGGCTGGAAACACAAAGTGTGCCGCGGTCCGCATCGGGGATGAAAACCATCTCGTATTCATGGCCGTCAGCGGTCTTCAGCAGCCATTTGCGCGTACCGTCATTGGAATGCTGCGCTTCGACAACTTCCGGGCGGCCGATGACGAACCGCTCGCGCAGCCATGGACGCATCGTTTTCGCAATGTCGGTCATCGCCTCGAAGTCAGTGACACCGCGGTGGTAAAGCCAGTGATAGACTTGCTTTGCACGAAGCTTCGCCTGCTTGGGCTCGAGGCCGGCTTCTTCGAACAATTCGCAAATGCGCGCTCTGGACACGCCGAGAACATCCACGCGTCCATCTGGACGCGGCGTGATGTCACGCGCGACGGGAACCGGGTCAATCTGCCCGGGAATGCTCATGAGTGTCGTATCGGCCATGGGAGCCGCGCATATAGGCGCGGCGTGAGCATTTGGCCAGATGCATCGCAGAGGCGCCCAAAACCGCGTGACAGTTTTCGCGTTCCCACCATTCACCGCAATTCTGTGCAGCCTGAATTGGACCGTAGTTAGCCGCACCTATCTTTCGTCTTGCCGCAAGATTGTGACTTTCACGCAACATAATCATGTTGTGTGAGGTTAATGAAACCACTTCGCACTGATAGCCGTTTGATGGGTCCACGCCGCCTTTTGGCAGCGTTTGAATACGGAGAAACAAAATGAAAACTACGGTCGCAATTCTTACTGCAACTTCGGTCGCAGCCCTTTCTGCCCCAGCAATGGCACAGGATGCCACGGATGGAGCCTTCACTGGCCCGCGTGTTGAAGCCATTGTTGGCTATGACGTCAGCAAGGCAGGTAGTTCCATCGATGACGACACAAACGACGATAACGATCAGTCGATTGAAGGTATCAACTACGGCATCGGTGTAGGTTACGACATCAACGCTGGCGGCATCGTCCTTGGCCTGGAAGGTGAATACACCGACTCCAGCGCCGATGTGGACTATGATCAGGCCGATCCCGAGCTCTTCGGACTGGGCGACGTGAATGCTGGTCGCGATCTTTATGTCGGTGCCCGTGTCGGCGTGCTCGCAGCTCCTGACCTCCTGGTCTATGCCAAGGGCGGCTACACGAACGCACGTTACAATTTGAACGGCTCGTTCGATGGTGAAGAATATCGTGCGAAGATTGACACCGATGGCTTCCGCGTTGGCGCCGGCGTCGAATATGCGCTGGACACGAACACCTTCGCCAAGGTCGAGTACCGCTATTCCAACTACAGCAGTGCTGAGCTGGATTTCGAAAACGATCGTACGGACGTGGAAATCGGTGAGATCGATACCGACCGTCACCAGGTCATGGTCGGCTTCGGTTACCGCTTCTAAAATAACCTGAAGCTGAAAAATTGGCCGGGCGCGAGTTGATCGCGTCCGGCCTTTTTTATTTCAGCCTCGAGCATGCCACCGTTGCGGCGTCGATTGCTGTCGCTGCTCCTTCCAGAGCGTAGCTGTCGGAGATTCTCTTCCCGCGCTTGTCGCGCATGCCGAGCGACATCGTATCGGCAGAACGCAAGGCAGCAATAATCGCGGCGTCCGTTTTCCGGTCTTTCGCCCAGGCGTTTCTTCCGCTGACCTCCAGAGAGAACGTTTGCCGGCCGATGCGGACCCTGACTTGTTTTGATGGCGTTTCTTGCGACAGCCTGAAATGAATCTGGCCGCGTATCGACTGCCTAGGCCAGTTACCGACGCTGACATAACCCGCCGAAGCCTTCCCGTTTCGGTCAGGCTGCGCGGTCGAAATGGCATAGCAACGGGGAACGTCCGCGTCGCGAAAGGCCCCCCACTGGGAAAAGACGCCAAGACTGTCTTTCGCGCCGAGGGGCGAGGCCAGAAATGCTGCGGCGAAAAAGATGGCGGACTTACGCATAATCGATCGCCATCACTTCCCATTCCTTGTCTCCGGAGGGTAGCTTGACCGCGCGCAGATCCCCGACCGATGCCCCCCTGAGCGCACGGGCCATCGGGCTGGACCAACCGATCCGGCCCACCTTCGCGTCCTGCTCGTCATCGCCCACAAGCGTCACGATCTTTTCGTTGTCATCTTCATCGGCAAGGGTGACCCGCGCTCCGAAAAAGGCGCGACCCTTATCGGGCTGCTCAGCTGGCTGGATCACTTGTGCGCTTTTCATCCGGCGCGCCAGATGCGCGAGTTCACGGTCGATCTCGCGCATCTTCTTGCGGCCATAGATATAGTCGCCATTCTCGCTGCGGTCCCCGTTGCCGGCCGCCCAGCTCACGATCTCGACAATTGCGGGCCGTTCCTTGCCGAGCAAATGGTCGTAGCGCGCCTTGAGCGCGGCATAGCCGGACGGCGTTATGGGATTGGTCTTGTGCTGCATCTAGGAGCGAGCCCTAGACGATTTCAGCGGCCCAAGTAATGGCGGATATCGCGCTCGTAGCTGGCCGATTTGTCGGGATGCAAATTGGCATAAGTCACAGCGTTCCCGATTACACGCATCACATAGTAGCGAGTCTCGAAGTTCGCGGGGATCTGCTCGATCCAGCTAACATAATCGACTGCGCCCGTACGCGGATCGCCGTTGAGGCGAAGCCACTGATTCACGCGGCCAGGCCCTGCGTTATAGGCTGCAATCGCCAGAGGATATGCGCCATTGTAGCGGTCCATCAATCTGGCAAAATGCGCATCCCCCAAGCGGATATTGTAGCTCGGGCTGCCGGTAAGGTTGGCCGACATATACGTTATGCCAAGCTTACCTGCTTCTTCACGGGCTGTACCCGGCATCAGCTGCATCATTCCCCGCGCACCGGCGTGGCTGACGCGGGTCCGGTCGAATTCGCTTTCCTGACGGGCAATTGCGTGGACCATTGTCCAGTTCGCCCCCGAGTGCGTGGGTACGGTCGGGAAACCAAGCCATTCGAAATCGGTGAAGTCGCGTTCGCCCGCGACCATTCCGGCGACCACGGCCATTTCTTCCAAGCCGGTTTCGCGTGCCAGTTCGGCGACCAGTGCCATATCTGCCGGGCTCTCGGCGTTTTCTGCGATAGCTTCGAAAAATGCACGCTCGGTTTGCCAGGCGCGGCGATTGCGGGCCATTTCACGCAGGGCCGCGGTAAGCGGCTGGGCGTTGAATTCGGCGCGTTGTCCAGGCGTCGGTTCAATGGCGACGGATTTCGCGAAACCTTTCAACGGCCTGCCTAGCTCGCTGTAGGCGAGCTGGCCGTAATAATATTCGGGATGCGCCGCTGCCATTTCCCAGTAACGCTGCGCATCTTCGCGGTTGCCAGCCTTGGCTGCTGCGCGTCCGGCCCAGTAAAAGCCTTTCGCCCGCGTCAGCTGCGTCTTTGCTGCAGCGCCGTAACGATAGAACAGCGGGGCGGCCTTGGCACCATCGCCCAGTGACCACAGCGCCTTTGTCCCGCCTAGCCACATCAAGTCTGTATACTTGTCGCGCAGCTGGAAAGAGCCTTCGGAAATGTCCGTGCCCGGCGCGAACAGGTCGTCCACCTTCCCGGCGATAGCTACCGCTTGCGAGGAGCTGGCGCCTTGCGCCACGCGCAGAGCCTCGGTGACGAAGTCCGCACCGTCAAAAGCGGGGCTTGCAGCAGGGGCACGTGTAGAAAGGAGGCTGATCGCCTGCGGCAGGCGTCCATTGCTGCGGTAATAGCGTGCCAGATTATAGACATAACCGCTGTCATTCATCGCGCCTGCGGGAACGGGCAACCCGATGCTGGCAGGGTCAGAACCCTGAAGCAGCGCGAGACGCGCCTGGGCAGTTTCGCGGTACGCGGGTGAGACGCGGACGATCTGGCGTGCGGCAGCTTCCTGCGCACCTTGCCAAAGAAGTGCGTCCATTCGCGCGTCATGGTCTTCCGGGGAAAGCCGCTGACCGAACAGACCTTGCATATAAGCTTCTGCGGGACCGCTCATCTCACCGCCGCGCCATGCTTCGCGGGCAAAGTCGAACGCCTCGGGCCGGCTCATCGCGGCCAGGGCGAGGGCATAACGCGCTTTCGCTGCATTGCTGAGCGGCGGATTTTTCTCGAAGAAAGACACCAAAGCTTGCGGCGAAACGGGTTCCCTGTCGAGTGCCGCTTCCGCGCGGTACTGTATCAGGGTGGATTTCGGGAATTCGGGATATTTGGTCAGGAAACCGGCGTATTGCGAGAAAGACAGGTCGTCTTCCTTGGTCAGATATTCCCACTGCGACAACGTCGCCGCCATAGGGCCGGGCTGCTGAGCGACCGTCGTGCGCTGGGGCACCTCGATCGTTTGAGCCAAGGCCGGGGTTGCCAGCGCGGTGCCGGCGAAAAATACGAACGAAGTGATAGTTTTACTGCCCATGCTGGACATAATGGCCGGCCCCTCATTATCAGGCGCTGAATGGAATACTGCGCGGTACGCTACAAAGCGTCCCATTTTCATACCTCTAACGCAGGACTCGCGTAAATGTTCTCTGGCTCAATTCCGGCTCTGGCGACTCCTTTTCGCGACGGGTCGTTCGACGAATCGGCGTTTCGGCAACTTGTCGACTGGCAAATCGAAAATGGGAGCAGAGGCCTCGTGCCCTGCGGGACTACTGGCGAGGCCTCAACGCTCTCCAATGCAGAGCACCACCGCGTGGTCGAGGTATGTATCGAACAGGCAGCGGGCAGGGTGCCCGTGATTGCCGGGTGCGGTTCAAACGACACCCGCAACGCCTTGATGCACATGCACTTCTCAAAGAAGGCCGGAGCAGCGGCAGGCCTGTGCGTTGCTCCATACTACAACCGGCCCAGCCAGGCGGGTTTGATCGCCCATTTCAGCTTCCTCGCCGAAAACAGTGACCTGCCCATCGTGCTGTATAACGTGCCGAGCCGGACTGTGACGGACATCGAGGATGAGACGGTGGTGGAGCTGGTGCGCAAGTATCCCGACCGGATCGTAGCGATCAAGGATGCGAGCGGGGATTTGTCGCGCGTTGCAGACCACCGAATGGGCCTCGACAAGGATTTCTGTCAGCTTTCGGGAAATGACGAGCTCTGGCTGCCGCACTCTGCTGCGGGCGGTTCTGGCTGTATTTCCGTCACTGCCAATGTCGCGCCGGCGCTATGCGCAGAGTTCCATGATGCGATTGCGGCAAACGACCTGGTGAAAGCGCGCGAGATTAACGACCGCCTGTTCCCGCTTCATTATGCCATGTTCTCAGATGCGAGCCCGGCGCCGGTCAAATACGCACTGAGCCGTGTGCACGACTGGTTCCCCGAAGGTGTCCGGTTGCCGCTGTGCAATGCCAGTGAAGCCAGCCGCCGCGCAGTGGACGAAGCGCTAGAAATCGCCGGGCTTACCTAGGATCTTGGGCGAAGCGGTCTAATCAGGCGGATTGTGTTTCTCGGCTCGGCATTCAGCCCCAACAGAACTGTGACGAAGACAATGATCCTCCTTTGTCAGTTGGCGCTGGTACTTTGGGTAAGAGGGACTTGGCCTTTTAGCTCGTCGCCCCTACATGGCGCCAAGATATGGCCCGTCCCAAACCAGCAACCTTCGACAAGCAGAAAACCGTCGCCGAGAACCGGCGTGTACGGTTCGACTATCACGTGGAGGAAACGTACGAGGCAGGGCTTGCATTGCACGGCACAGAAGTGAAATCGCTGCGTGCCGGCGAAGCTTCGATCAAGGAAAGCTATGCCGAAGTGCGTGATGGTCAGGTCTGGCTGATCAATGCGAACATCCCCGAATATTCGCATGGCAACCGCAGCAATCACGAACCCCGCCGGCCTCGCAAGCTCCTGTTGCACGAGCGGGAGATCAACAAACTGTTCGGCGCGGTAGAGCGCAAGGGCATGACGCTGGTGCCCCTGTCGGTCTATTTCAATTCGACTGGGCGTGCGAAAGTCGAACTTGCGCTGGCGAAGGGCAAGCAAGCACATGACAAACGGCAGGCAACCAAGGAGCGTGACTGGAAGCGCGACAAAGCGCGCGTGATGCGGGATCGCGGTTGAGCTTTTCAGCAACCCGCAACAAAATCGTGCTAACTCTGTCGACCGTCATGGCTTTTTCATCGCAGATATCTGGATCGGGTGCCTTGCACCCTGCAGTGGCTCGTCCCATTGCAAGGATATGGCAATGAGCGGGTTCAGGTCCAAAACTTGGCTGGCGGACACGATCCGCAAATACATGCCCACGCGTGACCAGATGGCGCGCAACAAATATCTCAAACCCATAGCCCATCGCTTCCTCACACCCGAGCTCTGGCGGTTTACGCGCAGGAGCGTGCCCCGCGGAGTTGCGCTGGGGCTGTTCGCAGCGTTTATCGTGCCGATCGGACAGATATTCCTGGCCGCCTTTCTTGCCCTTCCAGCACGGGCTAATGTTCCGCTCTCGGCATTGGTGACGTTCGTGACCAATCCGTTCACCCTTCCTTTCTGGCTCATCGTGGCCAACAAGGTTGGTAAATTGACACTCAACATCGATGCGACCCTAGGTGCTGGTGCCGGATCATTCGCCGAAGATGGCGGCGCGCTGGCGCTCTGGCTTGAGGTGGGCGGGGTGACCGCTTTCGGTTTTTTGGTGATCGCGCTCGTGAGCGCGGGGGTCGGGTATCTCGCGGCGAGCTTCAGCTGGCGTTACATCGTTGCCCGCCGCCGCCGTAAACGTCTGGCCCAGATGGAACAGCGATTGGCCGAACGGCTGAGGGAGCACGGTCAATGAGCGTAAGCACTGCGGGCGATGGCCCCGGCCTGCCACCGATCCCATTGCTCCTCGGGATCGCCCTGGCGCTGTTCGTTTCGGTCGGTCTGGTCTGGCTCGTGGCAGGAAGTTCGCTCGTCGCTATTGCATACGGCGGCGCACTGCTGACGGTTATCCTCACTCTCCTCCTCGCTGCTCGCCTGAAGTCGCCAGAAGAAGCGGAAGAGCTTACCCAGCCTGATTGGGCCGTTACTGCCGCCGCAATCGAAAACCGCCGCCGCGCGGTAGCGATCATCGACCGCGCCAACCGGCTGGTTTGCGCTAACTCGACCTATGAAGAGTGGTTCGACGTCAAAGGCGCACCGCATGAAATCGAGCTTGGCGAAAGCTTGAGAAAACGGCTCGCAGATGCTGCCAGGCAAGCCTGGCGCGAAGGTTTTTCGGAATGCGAGGACCTTATTTCCAAGAATGAGGACCGACACTTTACGCTCAGCATCGAACGGGTGGGCCGCGGAGAGGACTTTCTGGTCTGGCGTTTCGGCGAGCGGATTAGTGAGAGTGGGCATGATGGTCTTGCAGATCGGGTTGCGGGCCCGTTCGGCGCTATTCTGTCCAACGCGGGCATTGAACTGGCACTGGTGGCACCGGACGGTATCGTTCAGTCAGCAACGCCGGGCCTGTCGGAGCGTGCGACTGGGACCGCGAATGGGTCACTGGAAGGTCAGGAATTCGTCCAACTGCTCCGCTCGGATGACCGCGACCGTATTTTTTACGCGCGGGAAGGGCAGCAGGGCACTCCTCAGACATTGGTTCACATCCCGCTCGACCAGCCGCACGGCGCGGGCGTGAAGCCGGCGGACCAGACCCCATCATTGATGTTGCTGGTCGATAGCGGCGTTGGAATTGGCGGCGGCTGGCAGGGCAGCGGTAAGACAGCCATTCCCCAGCTCGAGGCATTGCTTTCCGCGCTGCCCCTGGGGCTTGCGCTCACCGATCGCGATGGCCGTTTCCTGTTTGCCAACAAGGCGTTCCTTCGCGCAGTCGAGCGCGAGGATCAGGGCATGCCGCAATTCCCTTCCGATCTGGTTGTGCGCGAGGACAAGCCCGCCATCTCCGATACGGTTCGCAGGTTCGCCAAAGGTGCCGCGTCCAGCAGCGACATGGCCGTGCGCCTTTCCGGCAACAAGGAAGAGCCGGTTTCGATCGGCCTTGCCGGTGTCCGCGGTCTCGGTGACGCAGCGGTACTGCTTTCGATTTCGGATTCGACAGAGGAAAAGCGCCTACGCCGCCAGGTTGCTCAAGCGACCAAGATGCAGGCGGTCGGTCAGTTGGCCGGCGGTGTTGCGCATGATTTCAACAACGTGCTGACCGCGATCATCGGCTACTGCGACCTCATGCTGCTGCGCCACACGCCAGGCGATAGCGACTATGACGATATCCAGCAGATCAGGGCCAATTCCAATCGCGCAGCCAGTCTGACGCGTCAATTGCTGGCGTTTAGCCGTCAGCAGACGCTGCGTCCCGTTGTGCTGCAATTGCCCGATGTCGTCAGCGAAGTCAGCCAATTGCTCAAACGCCTGATGGGCGACAAGATTGAATTCGTTGTCAGGCATGACCGCGAATTGGGTCCTGTGCGCGCAGACCCGCAGCAGCTCGAGCAGGTTATCATCAACCTCGCTGTAAACGCCCGTGATGCAATGCAGGCCCATGCGTCGAATTCGGGCAAGGAAAACTGGAAAGGGCGCCTGACCTTGGCGACCCGCCGGGTCTCTGCGCGTGATGTGCGCAAGATGGGCATCGATATAATGCCTGCAGACGATTACACCGTTCTCATCGTTCAGGACACCGGCGGCGGTATCCCGGGCGAACATCTCAACAAGATTTTCGAACCGTTCTTCACCACGAAAGAGCAGGGCAAGGGCACTGGACTTGGTCTCTCGACGGTTTACGGCATCGTCAAACAGTCGAACGGGTTTATTTTCGCCGACAACATCAGCGCTGGAGACGGGCGCCCGGCCGGAGCGCGGTTTACGGTTTACCTGCCGGTCCACAAAGGCGAAATGCCGGTGGATACTCGCCCCGACGAAGCGGAGGACACCAAGGCCAGCGAATGGTCCGGCGGCGGCAATTTGCTTCTGGTCGAAGACGAAGACATGGTCCGTGCTGTCGCCGAACGCGCGCTGACGCGCGCAGGCTATCAGGTCACGACGGCAAGTGACGGCGAGGAAGGTCTGGCGGCCATCGCCAATGGCGACACCGAGTTCGACCTCATCGTGTCCGATGTTGTCATGCCGGCAATGGACGGTCCGGCAATGGCCCGCGCGATCCGCAGGGTGAAACCGAAAATTCCGATACTTTTCATGTCGGGATACGCTGAAGAGCAGTTGCGCAACGACATTGATATCGACAACATGCACTTTATTCCCAAGCCGTTCAGCGTACAGCAAATAAACGGCAAGGTATCAGAAGTACTTCGAGAGCAAGCCAAGATCGACGCCTAGTTAATTTCAGTCGCGTCTGGCCGCAGGATAGGGGACTGCAATGAAGACGCGTACGATTTCGGCTCTGGCAGGTTTGACTTTGCTCGGCGGTGGCCCGCTTTTGGGACAAACGGCGGAGCAGGCCTTGGCGGACCCTGACGCAACAGCCCAAGGCGATGTCTCTGTTACAATCTACAATAATAGCCAGGCACTGGTGCAGGATGTCCGGCAGCTTTCCATATCTGCCGGTCGCAGCCGAATAGAATTTCCCGATGTGTCGGCGAGGATCCGGCCAGAAACGCTAAGTTTCGCCGCAGCCGGGGCAGGGATTGTCGAACAGAATTTCGACTTCGACCTGCTTACTCCTACGAAGCTGATGGAGAAGGCCATTGGCCAGACCATCACTTTGATCCGCACAAATCCCGCTACCGGTGCGGAAACCCGGGAGCGCGCGACAGTTCTCTCGACAGCTGGCGGCGTGGTCGTGAAGATCGGGGACAGGATCGAGGTCTTGCGCGATGACGGCCTGCCGGTGAGGGCAATCTTCGACAGGGTGCCAACGAACCTGCGGGCACGCCCGACGCTATCGGTGACCGTTGAAAGCGACCGCGCTGGTTCGCGTCCCGCCTCGATCCGCTATCTCACGCCCGGCCTTGGATGGAGCGCAGATTATGTCGCCCTGTTCGATGAAGAGAACGGCACGGTCGATATGCAGGGCTGGGTTACCCTGACCAACCAGACGGGCACGACCTTTCACAGGGCCGATACCCTGCTGGTAGCTGGCAATCCGGCCGGTGGATCGAACACATCAAATCGCCAGCGCGGAAGCACAATGCGGCCGGGTACAGAGACTGCGAACCGCGAACAATTGGGCGATTTCTACCTCTATCCGCTGTCTGAACGTACCACGATTGCCAATCAGCAGACCAAGCAAGTCAGTTTCCTCGACGTGCAGGGAGTCCCGGCACAGCGGCGCTATGCGCGGGAGGTTGACTGGCTGACCAATGACGAGCGTTCCATCAACGTTTCGAGCCAAGTCCGGTTCAGCACCAGCCGCGAGCAAGGCCTCGGCGATGCTCTACCAGCTGGCACAGTGCGGTTTTATCAGCGCGATGCGGAAGGCAACCCCCAGTTCATTGGTGAGAACGGCATTGGGCATACACCAATGGGAAGCGTTCTGACTTTGCGGACTGGTGATGCCTTCGATGTGCTGGTGCTCGCCGAAGTGATCGAGCGCGAAAGGATTTCGGGCACCGAGTATGAGAAAAGCTCGCGCTACCGCGTTATCGAGGATGGCAAGGTCGTACGAGAGGTCGAGGTCGAGAATGCCAAGACATTCTGGCGCACGACAATGCGGTATACGATCACCAATGCCAAACCTTCGCCCGTCGAAGTTCAACTCGCACAGGCTGGCCTCGACCCGTATTGGTGGGCACGCGATTTCCGAGTTGTCTTGGAGGATATCGTCGGTCGCCAGGTCAATGCTGGCAGGCGAGAATGGACTGTCCCGGTGGCTGCGAACAGCAAGCGCGAAGTGACCGTCGTGTTCGAGGGGCGGTACTGAGGGGGCCGGTAACATGCGCTCCCTTGTCCTCGCCCTTGCGGTCCTGTGCGCGTCCGCACCTTCAGATGCGGATGCACGTGAAGCGATCGACGCGTCCTCGCCGCAGGAACTGGCGGTGACGGTTTACCGTGATCCTCTCCGCCCGGAGGGCCAGCGTATGAACCGCGATTGGCCGGGAGGCTTCGCCATGATCAGCGAAGTCCGGCAGGTTACCCTTCCGCCCGGCCAATCGACGATCCGCTTCACCGGCGTTGCAGAAGGAATGGTAGCCGTTAGCGCTATCGTCACCGGACTTCCGGGTGGAACGATCGAGAAGAACCGCAACGCCGATCTGCTAAGCCCCGCGGCATTGGTCGACAGGACGCTGGGCAACCGGGTGACAATAACCCGCACCGATCCGGCGACTGGTAATCAGGCTTCCGAGAGCGCTGTCGTCAGGACGAGGGCCGACGGCGGCCTCGTGCTCCAGACGCGTGAAGGGTTCGAAGCAGTGCGATGTTCCGGACTGCCGGAAAAACTGACCTTTGACAGCGTTCCTTCGGGACTCTCGTCAGATCCCGTTTTCTCGATCGACACGCGCAGCGCAATGGGCGGAACCTACACAGTGACGCTGACCTATCTCGCATGGGGCTTCGACTGGGAAGCGAATTATGTGGCCCGATTGGGAGAAGCGAGGCGCGACGGAACTTTGCGCATGGAACTGCTGTCCTGGCTGACGATCCTCAATGACAATGGGCAGACCTTCCCCGACGCCGAACTCATGGCAGTTGCCGGGACACTGAACATCGAGAGTGATTTCGAGGAACTCGCAGACGCGCCGTCGGCGAGGCCGCTGCGGCTCACGTGCTATCCATTCGGCAGCACGGCAGCGGGATCGCCGATAGCCTATCCGCCTCCGCCGCCGCCTCCCCCGCCGCCAGCACCGGCGATGTATGACAGCGCCAACGCCATTGTCGTAACAGGATCACGCGTGTCCAAAGCAGCGGCTGAAGCTGCCGCGCCGCTCGCGATGATTGCAGGGGAAGAAGCGCTGGGTGATCTCAAGCTCTATCGCATTCCGGAAAAGGTCACTGTCGCAGCGCAGGGCCAAAAGCAGATTGTGTTTCTCGACAAGGATGCTGTCGAGGCGCGCTTTATTTACGTGGGGCGCTGTGGGTCAGAGCAGGTGAATGATCTGTCCGAGCCAGATCTTTTCGATCCGGCGCAGCTTCTTCTCGCGACGAAGAACGAGGAAGGCAAAGGCCTCGGGCAGTCGTTGCCCCAGGGCGGCATCGCGATTTACGAACCCACCGAGGCGGGCGATCTGTTGATTGCCGAAACGCGGCTGCGCGATTTCGCTTTGACTGAGGACATCGAACTCGACCTGCCCGAAAGCACCCAGGTATTCTTCCAGTGCGGAGTTATCGACGACGATGATCTGCAAGCCGAGGGCAAATGGGTAAAGCATCGCGCTCAGGTTTCAAATGCGAATGACACCCCGATCATGATGCGCTTCGATCTGGGAATGTCCGGCTATGCCAAGATCAAGGGCCTCAGAAAGACCCGTGTCAAGGATGGGCGCATCATTTACGAGGTTGAAATTCCTGCAAATTCGCAGCATTCATTCCGATATCGGCAACTCTACGACTAGCGCAAAACGCTTGCTTAAAAAACTTTCTGTTCCACTCTTGTTCTATTGGAACAAACGCGGTACACCCCATGACAGTTGATGAGTCGGTTATGGCTCTGGAAAAGCAAAAGGGGTAATGTCATGGCGGCCAGTCTGAAGCTTGTGGAAGGAAAAAAAGTGGACGCAGACCGCCAGAAGGCATTGGACGCAGCGCTATCGCAAATAGATCGCGCGTTCGGCAAAGGTTCGGCTATGAAGCTTGGCCAGAGGAAAGCGATGGAAGTGGAAACGATTTCCACTGGTTCGCTCGGCCTTGATATCGCGCTCGGCGTGGGCGGATTGCCCAAGGGCCGTGTGATCGAAGTTTACGGTCCGGAAAGCTCGGGCAAGACTACGCTGGCGCTGCATGTCCTGGCCGAAGCCCAGAAACAAGGCGGCACCGTCGCTTTCGTCGATGCCGAACATGCGCTTGATCCGGTCTATGCCCGCAAGTTGGGAGTCGATATTGACGAATTGATCGTATCGCAGCCCGACACTGGCGAGCAGGCTCTTGAGATCGTCGATACGCTGGTTCGCTCCAACGCGATTGATGTGTTGGTTGTGGACTCCGTTGCTGCACTGGTCCCGCGCGCTGAAATCGAAGGTGAAATGGGTGACAGCCATGTCGGCCTGCAAGCCCGCCTCATGTCGCAGTCGCTGCGCAAGCTGACCGGTTCGATCAACCGCTCCAAGTGCATGGTAATCTTCATCAACCAGCTGCGCATGAAGATCGGCGTAATGTACGGCAATCCCGAGACGACAACTGGCGGTAACGCGCTCAAGTTTTACGCCTCGGTCCGTCTCGACATCCGCCGCACCGGTCAAATCAAGGACCGCGACGAGATCGTTGGCAACTCCACGCGTGTGAAAGTGGTCAAAAACAAGGTCGCGCCGCCGTTCAAGCAGGTCGAATTCGACATCATGTATGGGGAAGGCATTTCCAAGATCGGCGAGATTCTCGATCTTGGCGTGAAGGCAGGCCTCGTGGAAAAGTCGGGTAGCTGGTTCAGCTACGACAGCGTCCGGATCGGCCAAGGCCGTGAGAACGCGAAGACCTTCCTGAAAGAGAATACCGAAATGTGTGCCAAGTTGGAAGCCGCCATCCGCGGCAAAACCGACGAGGTCGCCGAGGAAATGATGACCGGTCCGGACGCGGACGACTGATCTTCATACCTCGAAGCGGGAGCTTGGGCGGCATATCAACCCCTGTCGCCTGAATGCCGGACTGTCCCCCGGTGCTCCCGATTAAACGGAAAGCCGGTGCGCGCGCTCTTCATGATGCTGCCGCACCGGCTTTTCCGTATCTGGTCTGGCGAAACGATGATGTTGCGCCTACGCAGTCGGCTCGAAACAGCAGGAGCTTCGCATGACCGTTACAGTCCACCATCTCAACAACAGCCGTTCACAGCGTATCCTGTGGCTTCTCGAGGAGCTCGGCGCTGACTACGAGATCGTGGCATATCAGCGCGACAGCGAAACTAATCTTGCCCCGCCGGAACTGCTCAGCGTCCATCCCCTGGGTAAGTCGCCGGTAATTGAAGACGATGGGCGCATGATTGCCGAAAGCGGTGCAATCATCGAGTATCTTTGCGCAAAACATGGCGGGAAGGGCTGGCTTCCCGAACAAGGCAGCCATGCCTGGGTCGATCATCTGGAATGGATGCAATTCGGAGAGAGTTCCTTCTTTGTCCCCGTCATGCTGAAAATCTATGCCGGTCGGCTTGGCGAAGCCGCTGCACCGCTCATGCCGCGCGTCGATGCGCAGCTCGAAGCCCACATCAATTACGCCGAGGCGAAGATTTCCGATGATCTTCACTTCGTCGGCCACGATTGGAGCGCAGCGGATGTGATGATGAGCTTCCCCGCCGAGATTGCAGTGATGCAGGGGTATGCCGAGCGCGCACCCAAGCTCGCCAAATTCGTCGAAGCAATCCACGCACGCCCCGCTTGGCAGCGCGCACGAGAGAAGGGCGGTGCCTATTTCGGTTGGTGAGAACGCTGACCATCCGACCCTTGCAAATGGCGGTTCAGCCTCACAAAGCTCTGCGATGATGTTCGGCCATCACAGTTAAATGCAACATAGGTAAATCAATGAAAATCGCTGTATTTGGGCTCGGTTATGTAGGGCTATCCAACGCCATCATGCTTTCGCAGCATAATGAAGTTGTGGGGTGTGATATTTCCCAACCGCGGGTCGACATGCTGCGCGGGGGCAAATCGCCGATTCAGGATGTTCTGGTGCAGGAATATCTGCAGCGCGACGATTTGAATCTCGAATTCACAACGAAATTCGAAGACGCGATAGCCGGGGCCGAGTTTGCCGTCGTGGCAGTCCCTACGAATTATGACGTCGACAACAACTTCTTCGATACGTCTGCAGTGGATACGGTAATCGAAGGCGTCCTCAAGGCGAGTGACACCGCGATTATCGTTATAAAATCGACCATTCCGGTGGGCTATGTTTCGTCCGCTCGCGACCGGTTCGCAAGCGACCGAATTCTCTTCAGCCCTGAGTTCTTGCGTGAAGGCCAGGCGCTGCACGACAATTTGCACCCCTCCCGCATCATCGTGGGTGAACGGTCCGAGCGCGGTCAGCGCTTTGCTGACTTGTTGTCGCAGCCCGTTCTAGACGATGACACTCCGGTGCTCCTGACTGATCCAAATGAAGCCGAGGCGATAAAACTTTTTGCGAATACGTACCTCGCTATGCGCGTCGCGTTTTTTAATGAACTCGACAGCTATTCGCTGTCGCGCGGGCTCGATACGCGGCAGATCATTGAGGGGATCGGTCACGATCCGCGCATTGGTTCGCACTATAACAACCCTTCCTTTGGTTATGGCGGTTATTGCCTACCCAAAGATACCAAGCAGCTTTTGGCGAATTACAGCGAGGTGCCCCAGAACCTGATCCGCGCGATTGTCGATGCGAACCGCACGCGGAAAGATTTCCTCGCGGATCGCATTATCGAGAAAGGACCTGAAAAGGTCGGCGTGTTCAGGCTCGTGATGAAAGCGGGTTCAGACAACTTTCGGCAGTCTTCCATCCAAGGCATCATGAAGCGTGTGAAGGCCAAGGGCATCGAAGTGATCGTCTATGAGCCGGTCATGGAAGAAGACAGCTTCTTTGGTTCGCGCGTCGAACGCGATCTCGAAAAGTTCAAAGCGGACTGTGACGTCATCATTGCAAACCGCCTTGATCCCGAACTCGCTGATGTGCGCGACAAAGTCTTCACCCGAGACCTTTTCGGGGCCGACTGATGAAGCAGCCCCGTACCGCGCTCGTGACCGGTGCGGCCGGTTTTATTGGCTACTTCACATGCAAACGGTTGCTGGCAGACGGTTTCCGCGTCATCGGCGTCGATAATCTGAGCGATTACTACGACGTCCGCTTGAAAGAGCGCAGGCAAAGCGAGCTTCTCCAGAACCCCGGCTTTCGGATCGTAAACAAAGCAATCGAAACGCCGCAATTGCTGATGGACCTGTTCGAGGCCGAGCAACCGGATATCGTCATACACCTCGCTGCGCAGGCCGGTGTGCGGTATTCGATCGATAACCCGCGCTCCTACCTAGAGAGCAATCTGGTCGGGACCTTCGAACTGCTCGAAGCAGCGCGCGCCTTTCCGCCCGGGCATATGTTGCTGGCTTCGACATCTTCGGCCTACGGCGCGAATACCGAGATGCCATATCGCGAGACGATGAAGGCGGATCACCAGATGTCCTTCTACGCCGCGACGAAAAAGGCGAACGAGGCGATGGCTCACAGCTACGCGCACCTGTTCGGGCTTCCGGTCACAATGTTCCGCTTCTTTACCGTTTACGGCCCCTGGGGCCGACCGGATATGGCGTTGTTCAGGTTCACAAAGGCAATGCTCGCTGGCGAGGCTATCGACGTCTATAATCACGGCGAGATGATGCGCGATTTCACTTTTGTCGAAGACCTTGTTGAAGCAGTCCGGCGCTTGGTAGACACGCCTCCCATAAGGCCAGACAAGCCCAAAGACATCGCCGACGGTGACAGCCTTTCTCCAGTGGCCCCCTGGCGTATCGTCAATATCGGCAACTCCCGACCGGTGCAGCTCGGCGACATGATCGCTGCGGTTGAAGAAGCGCTTGGTGTGGAGGCCAGACGAAACCTCATGCCGATGCAACCGGGTGATGTCCCGGCGACATGGGCAGACGCCGATTTGCTCAAATCGCTCACCGGCTATGTGCCGCAAACCGATATTCGAGAAGGCGTTGGCAAGTTCATCGAGTGGTACCGTGACTATTATCAGGCCTGATCTTTGACCCAGAAATCCGAATGGACCGGGCGTGTCGGCGAAAGCTGGGCCCATGAATGGAGGCGCACCGACCGAAGCTTTGGTGGGCTGACCGATCGCTTGTTGCAGGCTGCGACCAGCAGCCCTTTCAACCAGGTGGTGGATGTCGGATGCGGGGCAGGGGAAGTGTCGCTGCTCCTCGCTGCTGCGAACCCGTCGGCGCGGGTCACGGGAGTTGATGTAAGCGAAAACCTCCTGGCGGTTGCCAGGCTCCGTGGCGAAGGGGCAGACAATGTCGCGTTCGTGCTCGGAGACGCTTCTCAGTGGGAGGCAGGTGAGGGTGAAGCGCCCGACCTAATCGTATCGCGCCACGGTGTAATGTTCTTTCCCGAGCCGGTCACTGCATTCGAGCATTTGCGAAGCATAGCTCGGCCCGGTGCGAGGTTGGTGTTCTCCTGCTTCCGCGAGCGGCGTGACAATCAATGGGCAGAGCAGCTGACCTCCGTACTTGGCACAGGGAGCTCTCCTGCAGATCCCCGTGCACCGGGGCCCTTTGCCTTTGGCGAAGCGGATTACGTCGAAGACATACTCACTAGGGCAGGGTGGACTGACGTACACTTTTCTCCTGTCGACTATGAAATGGTTGCGGGTGAAGGCACGGACGCACTTGAAGATGCGGTGTCTTATTTCCTGAGAATTGGTCCGGCTGCCCGCGCGATTTCAGAGATGGACGCAGCCGAGCGTGACCGCACGATGGGCCGATTGCGCGAAATGCTCTATGCCCAATCCAAGGAGGGCAGGATAACTTTGCCCGCTGCGTCATGGATAGTCACGGCCAAACGCGCAGACTGATCGGAAGCTCTGCACAGTCTGAGCAGGCATTCATGCTTGTCGGCTGCGCGGCGATTGCCTACTTGCGCGAACATGACGTCGACCAACGAAATCCGCCGCTCCTTTCTCGACTATTTCGCCGGGACAGGTCACCAGGAGGTGCCGAGTGCGCCGCTGGTGCCGTTCAGCGATCCCACGCTGATGTTCGTGAATGCGGGCATGGTGCCGTTCAAGAACTCGTTCACCGGGCTTGAAGCGCCGCCTGCGTCGCGCGCAACAAGCGCGCAGAAATGTGTCCGGGCTGGCGGTAAGCACAACGATCTCGACAATGTCGGTTACACGGCGCGTCACCACACCTTCTTCGAGATGCTCGGCAATTTTTCGTTCGGCGATTACTTCAAGGAACAGGCTATCGAGCATGCCTGGACCCTGCTCACCAAGGAATGGGGCCTCAACGCTGAACGCCTGCTGGTCACGGTGTACCACACCGATGATGAGGCATTCGATCTCTGGAAGAAGCTGACCGGCTTTGCCGATGACCGGATTATCCGGATCCCGACCAAGGACAACTTCTGGGCTATGGGAGCCGATGGCCCATGCGGTCCGTGTTCCGAGATATTCTACGATCACGGGGATCATATATGGGGCGGCCCTCCCGGATCGCCTGATGAAGACGGCGACCGGTTTGTCGAGATCTGGAACTTGGTGTTCATGCAATTCCAGCAGGAAGCCGACCAGATCGTGGGCGACCTCCCCAAACCCAGCATCGACACTGGCATGGGCATAGAGCGTGTCGCGGCGGTCATGCAGGGCGTTCACGACAATTACGATACCGATACTTTCAAGGCGCTGATTGCCGCAAGCGAGAGCCTGACGGGCGTGAAGGCGGACGACGCCACGACTGCAAGCCACCGGGTCATCGCGGACCATCTTCGCTCGACCAGCTTCCTGCTCGCCGATGGCGTCCTGCCCAGCAATGAGGGCCGCGGCTATGTCCTGCGCCGGATCATGCGCCGCGCAATGCGTCATGCGCATCTGCTGGGTGCGGGCGAGCCGCTCATGCACCGGCTCGTGCCGGAACTGGTCAGCGAGATGGGCGGGGCCTACCCTGAAATCGTCCGCGGACAGGCGCTGATCCAGGAAGTGCTAGAGCGGGAGGAAGCTCAGTTTCGTCGCACTCTCGACAAGGGTCTCAAGCTGCTGGATGAGGCCACTGGAGACATGGGCGAGGGCGGGACGCTGGACGGCGAGACCGCGTTCAAACTCTACGACACCTATGGTTTCCCGTATGACTTGACCGAAGATGCCCTTCGCAACCGCGGAATTGGTGTCGACAAGAACGGCTTCGATGCCGCCATGACCCGCCAGAAACAAGCTGCCCGAGCAGCCTGGAAGGGGTCCGGAGAATCCGCCAGCGAAGAAATTTGGTTCGACATCGCGGAGCGCGAAGGATCGACGGAATTCACCGGCTACAGTTCTGTTACCGGTGAAGGCGTGGTTGTCTCGATCATCAAGGATGGCGCCGAGGTCGAAAGAGCGGACGCAGGTGACGAGATCATCCTTCTTACCAACCAGACACCGTTCTACGGCGAAAGCGGCGGGCAGGCAGGTGACGCGGGACGGATATGGACCCCCGAAGGTCTGGAAATGACCGTTACAACCACGAATAAGCCGCTAGGCCGGTTGCACGCGCACGTCGGCAAAGTCGGCACGGGAACGGTGGCGGTAGGTGATGCTGTGCACATGGAAATCGATGCGGCGCGCCGCGATCGGATTCGCGCTAACCACTCGGCCACGCATCTGGTGCACGCTGCGCTCCGCAATCGTCTAGGCGGTCATGTAACGCAGAAGGGCTCGCTTGTTTCGGATGACCGGTTCCGGTTCGATTTCTCGCACCCCAAGCCACTGAGCGATACCGATATTGCGGCAATCGAGGCCGAAGTGAATGCAGAGATCCGTTCCAACGAACAGGTATCGACCCGGCTGATGACGCCGGATGACGCTGTTGCAGCCGGGGCGCTGGCGCTCTTCGGAGAAAAATACGGCGATGAAGTCCGCGTTCTGTCGATGGGCAGCAAACGGGATGAAGGCAAGGAATTCTCGGTCGAACTGTGCGGCGGAACTCACGTCGAGGCTACGGGCGATATCGGCCTTTTCAAGATAATCTCGGAAAGCGCAGTCAGTTCGGGTGTGCGCCGCATCGAAGCTCTGACTGGAGAGGCTGCACGGCAGTGGCTGTTGGGCCGCGATAGCGCCATTCGTACAATCGCAGGCGTTTTGAAAACGTCGCCCGATGAAGCAGCGGCGCGCGTCACGGCATTAGTGGAAGAGCGCAAGCGTCTTGAGAAAGAACTTTCGGAGGCAAAGCGTGCGCTAGCCCTGGGCGGCGGCTCAAGCGAAGCCAGCTCATCTGATGAGGACGTTGGCGGGGTCACATTTTCGGGACAGGTCATCGAAGGGCTCAGTCCGAAAGAACTTCGCCCACTGCTGGACGACGCAAAGAAACGCATTGGCTCCGGTGTAGCGGCAATTTGCGCCGTCAACGACGGCAAGGGCACGTTTGCCGTGGCTGTCACCGACGATCTTACGGACCGGATCAGCGCGGTCGATCTTGTGCGTGCCGGTGTCGAGGCGCTGGCCGGCAAGGGTGGCGGCGGCCGGCCTGATATGGCGCAAGGTGGCGGACCGGACGGTGCCAAGGCCGAGGAAGCGATCTCTGCCGTCAAAGCCCTTCTCGCACGCGAAAACGCCTGACGGGTTTAACCCCGCCAGGCGTTTGCAAATCATCAATTTGGCGCTGGGCATTTGCCTCAGGCGCTGGGTGTTTTCTTGGTCATGCCGTCCGAACCATGGGCGACGTCATACCCTTCGGTGTCGCCAGGAGCACCGCGCTTCTGGTTCGGCGCCGAGCTGGTCTGCGGATCGGCTACGTTTTGCGGCTTGAACTTTTCGTCGTTCGGGATCGGCTTGGTGGGGTCGATGTCACTCATTGAATTCTCCTTTGCCCATACAACGCATGGGAAAGCCGAGAGTTCTCAGAAAGTCAGCTGTTCGCAGTGCTAGAGCGAAGCTTGGGTTTGTAATCCAGGTCGCCGTCTTCTTCGATTCGCGCCCTGAATTCATCGCGCTTTTCGTGGATGGAAGCGATGACGGGTCCCATAGGGACACCGATATCGACCAAAACCGCTTCGGAAAGCTGGAGGGTCGCTTCAAGGGTTTCCGGCACAGCATGGCTTGCACCTGCGCGATATAGCTCTGAAGCATGGGCGATATCTCGCGCGCGTGCGACAATGAGAAGGTCGGGATGTGCGGCACGCAATTTCGAAACCAGGCGCTGGGCAAGGATAGGTTCGTCCATCGTCAGGACAACAGCCAGTGCGTTGTCGATGCCGAGGCGCTCGAGAGCATCTCCGCGCACCGCATCGCCGAACGTCGCGCGGTAGCCTTTGCGCTTGGCACTTTCGATGATGTCCGCGTCCGCATCGATCGCGACGTAGGGTTTGCCGTGCTCGTCAAGCATCTGGGCGATAAGCCGCCCAACGCGTCCGGCGCCGACGATGATTACACGCGGCTCGCCCTCATCCTCGAACGGCAATTCAGGAGCTGGTTCAACCCGGCGTCCCACCGCGCGCCCGAGGCGTGCCAAGAGCGGAGTTATGGTCAGGCCGATCGCCGTGACGATTTGCCAGAACTGGGCGGTTCCGGGCTGAATGAGCATCGCACTGCCTGCCGCAGCAAGGACGATCAAGGTTGTCTCGGAAGGGCTGGCCATCAATATGCCCGTTTCGGCAGCAGTACTGCGCCGCGCACCCATCAGCCTGAGCAGCATCCCGGTTAGCAGGGCCTTGAAAATGAGCACGCCAAGAACTGCCAGGGTAATCGGGAGCAGGTTGTCCCAAATCGTGGTGAGGTCGATGCTCATGCCAACCGTGATCAGGAAAATACCCAAAGCCAAGCCCTTGAAGGGCTCCATGATCGATTCGACTTCGCCGTGATACTCGGTTTCCGCGATCAGCAGGCCCGCAATTAGGGCGCCAACGATAGGCGACAAGCCGACCGCAGCCGTGGCGAGGCTGGCCCCGATGACCACAAGCAATGCGGCGGCAAGAAAAAGCTCGGGGCTCTTGGTGCGTGCTGCCTGCGCGAACAATCGCGGCAAGGCGATGCGGCCGGCGATCATCATTACTGCGATGACCAGTGCACCCTGCCAAAGCGTCTCGATCATGCCTTCCCAGCCTTGAGACGCAGCATTTGGTGCCATTGCGCCCAGCAGGAAGATGATCGGGACGATCATGATGTCTTCGAAAAGCAGCATCGAGAGGGCGGCGCGCCCAACAGGGCTGGTGCTGCCGGAAATCGGCAAGACAATTGCGGTCGATGAAAATGCCAGCGCAAAGCCAAGGGCGAGGGCGCCGGTCCAGTATTGACCCATCATCGCCAGCACCGTGGCGAGGCAAAGGCCGCCAATCATCAACTCCATCGCGCCGAGGCCGAAGACAAGTCTTCGCAGCTGCCACAAACGATTAAAGGACAATTCGAGACCGATGGCGAACAGCAGCAGGATGATGCCGAACTCGGCAAAGGGCTCAAGCGCCTCGGGATCGGATATCGTTATGTGTTCGAGTATCGGTCTTTCGTAAACCAGTTGGCCGAGCCCGTAGGGGCCCACCAGGATGCCGATCAGGATAAACCCGATAACCGGAGTGATCCGGAATCTGGTAAAGACAGGAATGACCAAGCCCGCTGCGCCAAGAATGACCAGCGCGTCGGAAATTGCGGGACTTGCGAGATCACCTGAGGCCATGCAGCCGATCTAGCCAGAGCCGGGGGTGCTGTCACGCGCCATGACCGGGTTAGCCACCGCCTGGTCCGCCATGGCCGAGCGGTTCGCGGCGTGGGCGCGGCTTTCCGGGATGCTTGCCGTCCTCGTCCCACTCGATCCGGTAAAGATCGAATCGCCTGTCGGCCAGGTTGCGCACCGTGCCTTCCGCTCTTGCCCATTGCAGGTCGGCGAGGTTGATGTCGCTGATCGTCAGCGTCTCGACATTCTCGGTGGCCTCGGCCGCGATACCGTCGCGGGCGAACGGGAAATCGCACGGCGTAAGGATGCAACTTTGCGCATATTGGATGTCCATGTTTCCAACGTTGGGAAGATTGCCGACATTGCCGGACAGAACCACGAAACACTGATTCTCGATTGCCCGCGCCTGGCAACAATAGCGCACGCGGAGATACCCCTGACGGCTATCGGTGCAGAACGGCACGAAGATGATACGGGCGCCTTCATCTGCAAGCCGCCGGCTAAGTTCGGGGAATTCACTGTCGTAGCAGATCTGGACGCCAATCGGACCGCAGTCCGTCTGGATGACTTCGACCTTGTCGCCGCCCTTGATATTCCACCAATACCGCTCGTTCGGGGTAGGGTGGATCTTCTCCTGCGCGTGGACCGAACCGTCCCGTAGGCAGACATAGGCGATGTTGTGGATGTCGCCGTCGTCCATCCTCGTCGGGTGGCTGCCAGCGATGATGTTGATGTTGTAGCGCATCGCCATCTCGGAAATGTCCTGGCGCAAGCGCGGTGTGTATTCAGAAAGCCTCTCGATGGCCTCCACCGGAGACAGTTCCTTTTCCTCGAAACTCAGCAACATTAGCGTGAAGAGTTCGGGAAAGACAATGAAGTCTGCTTCGTAATCGCTTGCAACATCGACGAAATATGTGACGTGGCGCATGAACTCGTCATAGTCGGCAACTTGGCGCGCCTGTAGCTGGCACGTGGCCACGCGAACCGCCTCTACCCCGCGAGGCAGGCGCTTCTTCACCGGCTGATCGCGCTCCACATACGGGTTGCGCCAGACCATCATCACGGCGTTCGCCATCGAAGCCTTGTCTTCGGGAAGGTAGCCCACAAGGATGCGTTCCGGCTCAAAACCATTGGCGAGCTGGAAGCGCAGGACCGGGTCGTGAAGCTTACCTTCAACGACTTTCTCAAGGTAATCTTTAGGACCTTCGACGCGTTTCTGGAAGCGCCGATAGTTTGGCATCCGGCCCGCAAATACGATGCCGGTGAGGTCGCGCTCTTCAGCAAGCGCACGCCGTTCTTCGTAAAGCCTGCGCCCAATGCGCACGCCGCGCACCTTCGGGTCGACACACATCTCGTAGCCATACAGCCAGTCGCCGGTCGGATCGTGGCGGCTGCCGTAGCCGTTACCGGTAATCTCATCCCAAGTATGGTCCTGGAAGGCGAGGGCTTCGCCGACCTGCATCGTCGCGCAGTATCCAACAACTTCCTCGTCGAGCAGTGCGACGAAACAGCCTTCCGAAAAATTGTTGATCTGGCCGCGGATTTCACCGTGCGTGTACGCGGGCATATCGTCGTAAACGCGCCTGACGAGGTGCGCAATTCCAGGGATATCCTTGATCATGGCATTGCGAATTTCGAGCCGCTTCTGGCCGAATTTTTCGCTCGTCTTGCGGCGCGGTGCGCGCTTTTTCGCCGGTATCTTCGCCATGTATCTCTCGTTTATCCTTGAGCCGCAAAAGAAAACGGGGCCGGCAATTGCCGACCCCGTAAGATCTAGCCTTGCTTACGAAATGCCGCAGCAGGCAATTGGTGTCAGCCCCAGTTGGCCATTTCCTGCTCGAGACCTTCGACGATCGCTGCGAAGAACTGCTCGGTCGTCATCCAGCTCTGCTGGGGGCCGATAAGCAGTGCGAGGTCCTTGGTCATCTTGCCGCTTTCAACCGTCTTGATGCAGACAGCTTCCAGCGTTTCGGCAAATTTGACCACGTCTGGGGTGTTGTCGAACTTGCCGCGATACATAAGACCGCGCGTCCAGGCGAAAATGCTGGCGATAGGGTTGGTCGAAGTGGCCTTGCCCTGCTGATGCTGGCGATAATGGCGAGTGACGGTGCCGTGCGCCGCTTCTGCTTCGACGGTCTTGCCGTCGGGCGTCATCAGCACGGAGGTCATGAGGCCGAGCGAGCCGAAGCCCTGTGCCACGATGTCCGACTGAACGTCGCCATCGTAGTTCTTGCAGGCCCAGACGAACTTGCCGCTCCATTTGAGCGCTGCCGCGACCATGTCATCGATCAGACGGTGTTCGTAAGTGATGCCGTGCTTGTCGAAGTCCGCCTGATATTCAGCTTCGAACACTTCCTGGAACAGATCCTTGAAGCGGCCATCGTACTTCTTGAGGATGGTGTTCTTGGTCGACAGGTAGACCGGCCATTTGCGGTCCAGACCGTACTGGAAACTGGCGCGGGCAAAATCGCGGATGCTGTCGTCGAGATTATACATCGCCATGGCGACGCCCGGGCTTTCGAACTCGAACACATCGAGATCGATGTTCTTCCCGTCGGCACCTTCGAACACAAGGCGCAGCTTGCCGGCGCCGGGGATCAGGGTGTCAGTGGCGCGATACTGGTCACCGAATGCGTGACGGCCAACCACGATCGGGTCAGTCCAGCCGGGCACTAGGCGCGGAACGTTGTCGATCACGATGGGCTCGCGGAAAACCACGCCGCCAAGGATGTTGCGGATGGTGCCGTTGGGCGAGCGCCACATCTTCTTGAGGCCGAATTCCTCAACGCGGGCTTCATCAGGAGTGATAGTGGCGCATTTGACGCCAACACCGTGTTCCTTGATCGCATTAGCGGCATCGACCGTGATCTGATCGTCCGTCTCGTCGCGTTTCTCGATCGAGAGGTCGTAGTATTTCAGGTCAACATCCAGATAAGGAAGGATCAGCTGCTCGCGGATCCACTTCCAGATGATCTTCGTCATTTCATCGCCGTCTAGTTCGACGACCGGGTTGGCTACCTTGATCTTGGCCATAAATTTCCTGTCTGTTCGAATTGATTTATGCGCGCTTTAGCAGAGGAGTGGACTAGAGCAAGGGACGGGGGCTTGGAACGATCGCGTCAACAAATGGGGTTGAATTTGATGACGCCATCGCTAGACAAAGTCCTAAGTCGCCGCCTGAATGCATTCGGGCAGGCCTTCACTTCGGTCTAACCAGTCGAATCCCTCGCAACACATTGTAAATGGTCGCCCATATGCCGGCAGACAGCCCCGGTCGTACATTGAGTCGTGCTTCGGCACCATTGGTGTCGGTCGTTATCCCGATGCATAATTCGCGTTCGCATATTCTTGAGACGGTGAATTCCGTTCTCAATCAGTCGCACGAGAACCTCGAAATTCTCGCAGTTGACGATGCGTCGAGCGACGACACCCTAGACCTGCTCGATAAAATCGATGATCCGCGGTTAAAGATTATTCCGCTAGACACGAATGCGGGCGCAGGCAACGCCCGGAACAAGGGTATTGATGCCGTTTCTGGCGAATTCCTTGCCCTCTTGGATTCCGATGACCGCTGGTATCCAGATAAGATCGAAAAGCAGCTTCGGTTCATGCAATCGAGCGGAGCGAAAATGTGCTACACAAGGTACGATCTGATCGACAGTGAGGGTAGCAAGATTGGCTCGAGCGGTCCGTTAGCCGCGAGCGTCACTTACGAGGAACTTCTGCGGCATTGCATCATCCGAACTTCAAGCTTGATGGTTGATCTCGGCGCCCTTCCAAAGCCCGTTTATTTTCCGCTCATCAGGAAGCGTCAGGATTTCGTTTTTTTCTTGCGCTTGCTCAAAGTTTTAGGCGAAGCCCGGTTGCTTGACGAAGTCACCAGCAGCTACCGTATTCACAGCGGTACGGTGTCGTCCAACAAGTTCAAGGTGATCCCGTTTCAGTGGAACGTTTACCGTACGCAGGAACAGCTTCCGCTCGCTAAGTCGCTGCAGCTCATGGGTGGATGGTTTTTCAATGCTGGTTTCGTAAATGCCCGGCGAGTGATGCAATGGCTGCGTAGCCGTTAGTAGAAAGCATGGTGGCCTCTCCCAAACATATTGCGGTTGTTGCCCTGCGTCGCTCAGGCACGACAGCACTGTGGAACCTGCTCCGTCAGGATCGACGATACACCTGCTATGATGAACCCTTCAGCAGGCTGCTCCATGACTTGCCCGCCGAAAATCAGAAGCGGACCCGCGCCGAATTCATTGCGCTGTACAATCGCGACCCCCAGCGTTTTCGCGATCTTTATGCACCGATCAGCCGAGGGGAAGAAGTCACCCGCGAGTTTTCCGAAGGGCAAGTTCAGTACCTTCAGTATCTGCTCGACAGCGGACCGGTCGCGTTTGATGTGACGAGATGCATGGGCAAGATCCGGGCGCTCCATGAGGCCGCCTCCGATGCAGTGCTTGTCCATCTCTTCAGGCATCCCGTCGCCTTTGCGAGTTCACACCTCCAACCTTCAGATAGTTTCGACCCATTCGGGCTGCGTAAAAGCTGGAACCGCAGGACTGCGCTACAGCGCAAGCGCCGGTTTAATGGCTGGGGAATGGAAGAACTCACGCGTGGCCTTCACTTCGACGCTACCGCTTCACTCTTATCCGAAGCCGGAGTGAGTTTGCCAAAGTTGGCGAGCAATGTCCCTGCTTTCCATCGTCTCCTCGCGATATGGCTCGGCGCATTTCGCCTGGCGGAGAGCGAGGGACGAGAATGTTACGGCGATCAATTTATGTCACTGTCATTTGAAGAGCTTTGCAGCGAGCCTGCGGTAAACATTTCGCAGATTCAGGATCTCGCTGGAATCGCCCGCGTATCAATTGATAGTTCTTGGCTTAAACCCGCTTCGAGGGGGCTTCGGCCGGATTCGGAGAAATGGGCTGAAGGCGCGCGGTCAGTCGGTTTTAGCGCCGATGAGATGGCGCGGTTTTTTCCGAACGAGGCTGCTTGATGGGCACTATGCGCATCAGCAAGCTCATGCGCTGGGGTAGCGTCGCGATCTTGATCCGATTTCTGTCCGCAGCTTTGGGCTTTGGGCTAATTTTCGTCATGTCGAAATGGATGACGACGACCCAGTTTGGCCACTTCGGCTTTGCGTTCAGCGTTGCGACAACGGTTTCTCTTGTGACCGACCTGGGTCAGCAGCGCTTGATTTTGCGATCGCTGGCCGCTTATCGTGAGCGAGATAGGCCAGACCTCATGCGCGCCGTGCTTCGCTATAGTATGGCCAAGACGGCCATGGGCGCGCTCCTCGCCGTACTAATAATTTTCGCCTTTAATGCCGTGAGCGACATGAACGCGTCGGCAACTGCGGTAGCGCTACTATCCATCGGAATGCTGGCCGCCGATTTTCAGGCCCACATCTTACGAGGACTGGGAAGTCTGGTCGGTTCGTTGGTTCCGCGCGAAATCGTCTGGCGTCCCATCGCCCTTGGTATTCTCGCCTTGATCGGTGGAGGAATCTCGATCTTGGTGGATGCAAATGCGGCGATCTGGGTCTTGGCGTTGTCGCTGGCCTTTCTAACATTTATTCAATTCCTTTTTTTGACCCGGCCGCGTTGGCGGGCCGAATTGACGAATTTCGCGAAATTTGAGGAACCTGCCAGCGGCGACGAAGAAACGATAAGTCAGAGCAAAGCTGGCTGGCGCGCCAGTTCGATGAGGCTTTGGGCGGTCTCTGCGATGAATTCAGGCATTCTCCCGTTCAGCGTTGTAGTCGTAGGGCTTTTTGTGAGTCCTGCTGAAACCGGCGCCTTTTTCGCTGTTGTCAGGATAGCGGCTGTGATTGCGTTCCCTCTGCAGGGACTTAACCTCCTGACCTCTCCTTTGCTGGCCCGTGCTTATGCGGCCAATGACCGCGACCGTCTTCAAAGCGTTGCAAGCTTTACGGCCTTATGGTCAACGGCGGCGGCTCTTGCCGGCATCGCTGTGCTTGCCTTCTTTGGAGAGCTCCTGCTGGGACTGTTGAACCAAGAATTCGCAAGCTCAGCGACGACCCAACTGGTCGTAATGTGCGGTTTCTTGATCGCCGCGATGTGCGGATCGAGCGGTCAACTCATGAACATGACAGGACATGATCGCGAATTCCTGCGCATCCTCCTCATTGCCAATCCGATGGGCTTCGCCAGTCTCATTTTGTTGAGTTACCTTTATGGCGGTCTGGGGGCTGCCTTCGGGCTCCTCATATTGAAGGCGAGCTGGAATATCTGGGTCGTGTTCTGGGCCAGAAGGAATCTTGGCATCGACCCCTCGGTCGCGGCCTACCTTCTCCCGCTTAAGGAACGAGCGTTATGACAGCCCCTACATTTTTCATCGCGGGCGCGCAGAAGGCGGGGACTACCAGCTTGCACGCGATGCTGGCCAAGCATCCGAATGTTTTCATGTCCACTCCCAAGGAGCCGGGCTATTTCATTCGCGGCTTCGATGACCAAGAGCGTTGGCAAACCATGAAACGCCCTGGACCTGATGGCACAATCCAGGATCTCTCGCAGGTCGACATGGGCGTTTTTACGGAGCAGGCCTATGCGGCGATGTTTGCATCCCGTGCGGCGCAATTGGCCACGCACAGGGGAGACGCCTCTACACCCTATTTTCCATCGCCCAACGCGGCGCGGCGAATTCGCGAAACGGTGCCGAATGCGCGCATCATCATCGCATTGCGTGACCCGGTCGCTCGTGCCTACTCCGCTTGGGGCTATAATTCCTCGCGCGGGAACGAACGTGCTTTAACCTTCGAAGAGGCGGTCGATGAGGAATTGTCAGGGGGCCGCGACGACTGGGTATACGGTTGGCGGTACCTTTATACCGGCCTTTATTCTCAGCACTTGCAGCGGTATCTTGATGCATTCGGCGATGAACGAATTCTCCTGCTAAAGTTCGAGGATTTTCGCGCTGACAGTCAGGCCGTTTTCGACCGTATCTGCCAATTTCTGGAAATTCCAGCCGCCGAAGTGCAATCCGGCGATCGCGAGAATGTGACTGTGCAACACAAAAACAAAACCCTGGGCGCGATCCGCAATGGTTTCAATCGGCCCAGCCTGGTTAAGTCCATGGTCAAGCCCCTGCTTTCACCGGGACTTCGCCGAAGCGTAAGCAGGAGCGTGACACAATTTGTTGATAGATTTGCAGACCGGCCCGAAAGATTGAGTGAGGAAATGCGCGACAGGCTCAACGCCTATTTCTTAGAAGATTGTCGCAAGCTCCAAAGCATGGTCCCATTCGATATTTCGGACTGGTCCCCGCTTGCTGCCAAATATTCAGGAGGGGCGCATGGCTGATGGTGTGATGCCCATCTACGTGATCGGACGGGCCCATTCGGGATCTACAATCTTGACCGTTCTCTTGCATGGTCATCCCGGCATCGAGGGATGCGGGGAGATCCTCGATGCGTTTGCACGGGGGCCAGAAGAGAAGTGCTCCTGCGGAGAGCCAATTCGCGAGTGTGTCAAATGGTCAAAGGTATTCGACCAATACCAACGGGATACCGGCCGCAGTCTGGACGATGACATCCCCGTCCTTTACGAAATGACTGACATACGTGAGTTCAGGTCAGCGCTGTCAAGCAAACCAGAGAACGTTGATGATCGGTGGGCGTTCTATGCCTCTGCAACGCGCTCGCTCAGCGCCGCTATTGGCAAGGTCTTCGGAGTTGAAGCTTTTGTCGATAGCCACAAGGAATACACGCGCGGACTGATGATGTTAAAGTCTGACCCGGCTGCGAAAGTCATTCATATCTATCGTGAGCCTGACATCACCATCACCTCCCACTATTACAGGCTTGGCACGGGCAGCCCTATAAAGTTCATGAAGCGACTCTATCGTCCCGGGCTCATGACTTTTCCCTTCATGATGCTGCTCGCGGCAGGATGGTCAGTGGGAATGCTGGCAGCGGTCAGGATCGCCAGCGCGTTCCCGAAACGGGTATTACATGTTTCGCATGACAATCTCTCCGCAAACCCGCGTGCCGAACTCGAACGGATCGGAGATTTTCTCTCCATGGATATGTCCTCAGTGACCGATCGGATCGCTGCCGGAGAGGCCTTCGAAATCGACCATCTGATTGGAGGGAATGAGTTCAAGCACGAAGGCAAGATGGCCTTTAATCCGCGGACAAAGGGGCGCCGCAAGGCACCTTGGTATTATCGCGCTTCGGCATGGCTGTTCGCTTGGCCCGGCGCTTTGGCCCGTCGCACTTACATCAAATCTTGAAGCACCCCACTCGGTTACGCTCGAAAGCCAGTCCAAGATCCATGTCAACCCAACCAGAAAACGTTCTCGTAATTGCCAAAGGCTTCCCCCCGGATATCGGAGGGATCGAAACATATTCTTACGAAGTTGCCTCAGCCTACGCCGAGTCCGGCAAAGTCGTGAGAGTCTTGGCCTCGCATATCGATGAGGCTTTGACTGAGACTAGCGCGTTCGATTGGTTCCTCTCCGTCAAGCAGCGCTCACAGGCAAGCGTTGCGGTAAAGATGCTGGCCGGATTGTTGCGATTGCGCCTTGCCGGATACAGCCCAGATATGATCCACGCGACGAGCTGGAGGGTAGGGGGGCTGACCCGCTTGGTTTGGCCAAGGACCCCTCTGGCGATTACCGTCCATGGAAAAGAAGTTTTCACAATTTCCAAACCCATGGAAAAGCTTGCGCGTCAGGTTCTGTCAAAAGCCGATCGATTGATTTTTGTAAGCGAAGCAATTCGTCAAAAATTCGATGCGGCCTATCCCGGACTGGCTGAACGAACAGTTGTCGCGTGGAACGGCACCACAAAGTTTGATCATCCCAAGATTTTGCCGGAACGAGAAACCTCGGCAATTTTCACTGTGTGCCGGCTGGTCGAACGGAAGAATATCGTCGCGTGCATCGAGGCTTTGGCTTTGGTTCGTGACCGGGGAAAGCACTTTCGATATCGGATCGCTGGGACCGGACCGGAGGCGGATGGGATTAGGCAATCCATCGAGGAGCATGGCCTCGGCCAGCATGTCGAAATGCTCGGCTTCACTAGTGAAGCGCGAATGGTCGAGGAGTACAGCCGTTCTGCGCTGTTCCTTCACCCTCAGGTGATTGCCGACAATGGCGCAGATATCGAGGGATTCGGCATCACCATTGCAGATGCGATGCAATTCGCGTGTGTCCCGATTGCAGGAAACAACGGTGGGCCACTCGACTTCATCGTAGACGGTGAAACCGGTTATCTTGTCGATGGGCGAGATATCGATGGCCTTGCAGACCTAATCGAAAAGCTCCTCGACGATCCCGACAAACCAATTCGTATTGGCTTGGCAGCGAAGCGTTTTTCCGACGCGAAGCTGACTTGGTCGTCCCACGTGCAGACTGTCATTCAGGCATTGATGCTTCCGAAGTGACTATCGATCCCGTGAATTGCCTGGCCTTCATCTAGCTGAGAAAACCGACTTCTTCAGTTAGAAGAACATTAATCCTATCGGATCCCTCGATATCCTGGAAATTCACGCCCCTGGCCTTGCGCCTCACTTCAACGAGCGCGTCGACCTTACCGTTGATGAGTCTGAAATTGTCGAAGTTGGCATTGCTCAAAGTACCAAACTGCATGAGGGCTGCGGCATCGGCGATCTCGTCATCGAAACTCCATGTGATGTCGCGAATGGAGAGATCCGAAACCTTCTTATCGCTCTTCCACAACATTGCGCCTTCCGGCATTGCCGAAGCTGTCAGCCTTTCAATCACAATTCTCGACGATGCGAACTTGGCCCCAAACACGGTCGTATTCGCGAAGCGAGGGCCTTGGTGAGTGACCGAAATATCTCCAAAATAAGCTGAGCGTTCTCCGGTTACATGGACGATCTGAGAAGGATTGTTCCCCTTGTAAAGGGTAGAGAGATCACCCGTGATTTCGAGGCGTTCGATCAAGGTTGGTTGATCCAGATCGCTCCTCAGCCATAGCACCGACTGTGTATCAAGTCCGTCGATTGGATTAGGAGCGAGATCGGTAACTCGGCAATCGCGGATCATTCCGCAGGATATCACCACCATCGCATCATGTGCGTAACCCGATAGATGCGTGTTTTGTACGAGTATATCCGGGTTGCGATCTGCGTAGATTAGGTGGTCCGTATCGCTGTCGGCAATTCGGCAATCACGAATGGTTACCTTGGGAGCGCGATTGGCCACGATTCCGCTGCGGACCGTGTTGTGGATGTGCATCCTTTCAATTAGCGTGCTGCTCGGCGCACGGTAGCCTTCGTCTTCCTCCATCTCACCAATGTTTATGCCGCCCTGCCGCAACAAGTGACGGCGGAACGACTTCTTTCCGGCGGCCTTGCCGCCGGTGTCGGAGAGATAATTACGATATCCGTCGCGGTGATCGAAATGCTCTCTGGCAGAACCGTCATATTCAAAATCGGAAAAGACGATATCTTCCGCGCCTGAACGTGTAGAAAGCCCGCGGAAGGCCTGCTCCGCCGGAGAGCGAGGCGCACTATTCGCTAGTAGATCGGCAAAGCTTTCGCCATGGATCATCGTCTTGAGGCCGACGCGAGCTCCCTGGCCTAAGTCGGCATCTCCTCGGAGTGTCTGGCCGCTAGCTACCCAATTTGCCGTGTGTTCGAAAAATCCATCAAGAACCGCGATTTTAGCTTCGCTATCCAGCATGGCCTGAAGCGCTAGTGTGTTATCGTGACCAGGTTGCTCAAGAGCACCGAACCAACTTGCCTTGGCGATGCCTGGCAGGCGGATACCGCCGTAAGTTTGCCACAGGAAACTGCCTCGCTTCCGCGCTGAGCTTCGAGGCAAGCCTTTCGACCATTGAACGTTCCGGAGGTTGAACAAGGGGCCGGGCGAAGTAGTCTGGATATCTTGCTCGAACTCGACCACGGATCCGGTAGCAGGTACTATGACGCCGCCTTCAAAGATGACCTTGGCTGCGACCTTGATGGGTTCGCTGACCGTCCATACGCCGCGTTTAATACGGATGACTTCGCCGGGTCCGCTATTGCGAAGCTCAGCAGTAATATCTCCGTCGCTGTTCAAGTGCGACAAAGTCTTCGTGGTGCCGAGCACCGTTCCCGAAAGAAGGCCAAAGGCCAGACTGCCTTTGATGAGATTTCTGCGGTCGATCGGTAATACTCCAACGCTCTTACTGCTTCCCCAACCGACAACGAGCGGCATTTGCGGTTCGTAACTTGATGCCATGTGGCGCCACTGCAGATTTATCGTCACTTAACGTTTTTGTTCCGCCCGATGGTTGCGGTGCCATCCTTGATCAGTTTCGAGGCGTCATCCTGCTGTGGCAGCCCGGTTCCTTTGCGGGTTCAAAGGCACTAGGTTGACGGCGTGGCCGCAGAACGCTGAGAAACGAAGCATTACTTTCAGGACGAATTGAACCGTTCAAGGCCGTGTCTGGTTAACGGGACTGGCACTGATCCAAAGATGCTCAGGGCAAGGTTCGGAATCGGGAGAAAGATAAATCGCACGCTATTTTCGGGCTAATCAAACGCTCAATCGGCGACGCGGTCTGCGTTGCAGTTTACGGGAGAGCTTTATCTCGGCCGGATTGGGGCGCTGTCGGTAGAAAGCCATTTGGCGGGCTTTGATGATTAGGATCAACCCGATTCCAAGTCCGATCCAATCGTTGAGATCGAATAGGCCCTGCGCCGACAGCTGCGTGAGCGCGATACTATAGAGCACGATGGTAATACCGCCGATCATCAATCTGCGTTCCGCCGCAGAAGCGTTCGGTTCAAGCAGTCTGAACAGCCCTGCCAATGCGAATTTTGCAAGGACAAAAAACCAGAACACTGCGGCGGCAAGACCTAAGAGGCCGGCAGAAAAGTAGTCTGCCAAAAATAGGTTGTGAGCATATTTATAGCCAAGGCCGGGTAAATTAAGGTTGGTGCCCAATCCCGATCCGAACAGGCCACCATCGTCCAGGACCATCAATATTCTGCTCAGGTCATTGAAACGAGGATTGTCCAGGAATTTTGCTACAAATTCACCAATCCCGTCTTGGGCTGCGATACTCCAACCGAGATAAATGAGAAGCGCACCAAAGCCCATGGTGAATGCGTAGATCATCAGAAAGCGGGTTTTGCGATTTCCCTCTACGAAACCGAAATAGAAGATGTGTGTCAGCAGGATCAGACCCGCAAAAACGGTAACCCGGTCACTATACGCCATCAGTATGCAGAAGACAGCATTCAGCATGGCAATTCGTACGGCCCAGTCGCGAGCAGCGTCGCGGGTTTTAGTCATGATCCGGTCCGCAGCGAGGAGGTGTATTGCTGCCAGTGTCGGTGTCAGGATTGAACTTCCGAAAGCGTTCGTCGACTTCGGCGCAACTTCAGAGAAGAAGCTTGCGACCCCCTGAAGTCCAAGGCCGTGCAAGGCACCTACGAAATAGAGCGATTTCAACTGTCTGATTTGTCCGCTCAACAAAGCATCGAGCGCGATTGAGAGGCTGAAATTACCTGTTGCCGCATGACCGACAAAAATCACGAAGTGCAGGGATATGGCCAATCCGAGAGACCCCCAGGCAAAGATACCCGCTAGGTCAGAGAGAGAAAACCTTGAAGCCATGGCGCAGATCAGCAACGTAGCCAAAGCACTCACGAAATCGACAACGATCAACGTGAGGCCGTCGATTACGTAGTCCGACCAAGCGAGGGAAATCAGGAGGACCGAAAGTCGCACCACAACTCCCAAAAACACGAACATCGTGACGCTTCTTGCGACTGCTTCACTGCGCAAGATGGTAGGAATGAACGCGAGTATGAGGACGACGGCAAGTTGTGTCGGCTTTAAAAATGCCAATCCAATTGATTGAAGAGGAATAAAGCCGAGCGGCAACGCGCAGATGAATATTATGAGCGCCATCCGAAACCAGCGCGCAGCGCGCTGGTCAGCAACGGCACCGCCTCGAGTCAGGCCTCGACTGGCGGAAACGACTGCAGGCCCCGAATTACGGCTCATTTGATTTGGGCGCTGATAATTGCCCCCACGTGTCTGCATCATTGAACTAGGAAATTTCCTGTTGAAAGTTTGTTTCTGGTCGCAGCGAATGACCCTCGTTGCGCCGAGAGGTTTTTTTGCTAAATGCTGGCGGCGAGCGAACATGCCCGAGGTCTAATCGCTTCACGCTTTGATCTATCAGCGGATTATAGGGGCTGCGGTGCCCTGACAAGTGGATGTTGATGATCGGGTATGGCATTCGCAAAACTATTGTGAGCCTTCCGCTTGTTAGCGCATGGTTCAGCTTTCCCAGTGTCCAGGAGTACCATGCGACAGCTTCACCGTGGCCCATCGTCGGCTAGAAGATCAAAACAGGGGTCTCGAAAGCAGCCCGCTAGCGCGCTTCTTGTGCGGGTTGGCGAAGCATTGGGGTCTGATCGTGGCCGCTTCGTAGCGTTTTGCGCATTTCTCAGTATCGTTGCTCTGACTGGCGGCGGATCGAGGCCGGATATCCAATCGTTAGTAATCCTGCGGCCAGTAGCAGTTTTCGCTTTGTTTTACGGACTTTGGTTCATGCGCAATGGCGACGTCAAGGGCGCCAAGGTGCCGCTGGCTGTAATACTCGGCTTGATGGCAATCGCGATCTGTCAGCTCATCCCGCTACCTTGGTCGGTATGGACAGAATTACCCAAGAGATCGGCCATTGCTGAGATTGATACTCTTTTGGGTATGGCCGGTGTCTCAAGGCCGCTTAGCCTCGACCCCGCACGCACATGGAACACGCTTTTTGCGTTGTTGGTACCGCTGGCTGCGTTAGTACTCTTCTGTATTCAATCAGGCCGCTACGTCCGAATGTCGCTACTTGCCCTTGTTGCGCTAGCTCTTGCGAGTGCAGCTGTGGGATATTTGCAAGCGATTGGGATCAAGGCGCTGCACTTTTACGCCATCACTCATGATCACCATCCTGTAGGCCTGTTTTCTAACAAAAATCACCAAGCAGTATTGCTGGTGTGGCTCCTGATGACGGTCGCGTGGTTCGCAACCCTCATTGACCCTGCTTCGCGCAAGGCAAAGGCTCATGGGGCCGCAGTTCTCGCAACCTTGTTTGTTATCTTCCCATTGATTCTCCTGAGTGGCTCGCGCGCTGGCCTGCTCATGAGCTTCCCTGCCTTGATGATCAGTCTCTGGTTGCTTTCCCGCTCGAAAGTTTACCAATTGTCCGCAGCCAAGAAGGTGAACATGAAGCGGGTTAGGGTCGCTTTCATTCTGGCTGCACTGATCATTGTGTTGGCAGGCATTTTCAGTGTGCTCGCGTTGTCAGATAGGCAGGCGGCTCTTTCGCGGTTGTTCGCTTCTGATCCTGCCGATGAGATGCGTTGGATTTTTCTCCCTCTACTCTGGGAAATGACCGGTGATTTCTTTGTATTAGGTACTGGATTCGGAGCCTTTGCTGCGACGTTTCATATGTATGAGTCTACCGAAACACTTGGCCCGGGATATCTCAATCAGGCGCACTTGGATCCTCTGCAGCTGATAATAGAAGGCGGAATACCAGCGCTGATACTGGCCGCATGGGGATCGGTGTGGCTCGTTTGGAAGATCCTCGCGCTATGGATGAGTGGTAAGCGGCCCCATCGCGATCTGGCTATATACCTGGCATCGGCGATTGGTGTGTGGTTCGCAGCGAGCTTGATTGACTACCCTTTACGCGCGCCAATCATATCCGTCGTCTTTGTGATCTTGACCGCTCACCTCGGTATCTCTAGCGTCCGCGGCGGCCGTGACATGATGCGGCAGCCATCGGAAAGCACTAGGCAAAGAAAGCAATGACGGGTCGCACCGCCTGAGCTACCTCGATGAGGAATAAATTTCTATGATACGTAAGTTTTGTCTCGCCGCGCTCGTATTGGCGACGGCTGCATGCGGAGGGGGTCCACCCGAGCTAGGGCAGGCTCCCAATGTAGCATACGTGCAGGCCGATGCGATGCCTGCGCCTGTCAATGGCGGCGAGGGCTATGTCTATGCACTCGGCCCGATGGACAAAATATCTGTTGAGATCGTTGGTCTTCCCGACATGCGGCGTGATATCACCGTCGACGGGCAGGGCTTTGTATCCATTCCGATCGCCGGTGCTGTATCCGCCGCCGGTTTGACACCGACTGAACTCGCGGGCGTCATCGAAGAGCGTCTGCGCGCCCGTTACGTTCGTGACCCTCAGGCACTGGTGAATTTGGTCGAAGGCAACAGCAATGTTGTGACTTTGGAAGGGCAGGTGAGACAACCTGGCCTCTATCCGCTCCGTAGCGAGACCACCTTGTCGCAGGCGATTGCGACCGCTGGTGGTGAGGACGATCTCGCCAAGATCTCGATTATTATCTTACAGCGACAAGTCGATGGCCAGGAGTATATCGGACTTTATGATTTGCAGGCCATCCGATACGGCAATTATGCCGACCCCATAGTTTATCCTGGTGACACAATAGTCGTGGACGAATCTCGCAGTCGCCGCACGCTCGATACTTTTCAGGGTATCACCAACTTGCTTACCACGCCGCTCATTATACTTTCCCGCCAGCTTTGAGCCTTGCGCGATCAAATTTTCGAAAGATTTGTTAAGTGAATACCCAGATGGAATTGCCTGAGAACGGTTTGGTGCCGATGGTACGTAACGGCGATGAGCCGTACGCCGCCTATGACGAGGCGTTCGAACCGTCGATTTTTACGCGCCTTTGGCGGATAATCTGGAATAACCGGCTTATTGTCGCCGTGATAATCGGCCTGACAATGGCTGTTGCGCTTGTGTTGACCCTGCTCGCAACGCCGCAATTTACTTCGGTTGCGCGCATCCAAGTTAATCGTGTCGAGGCCAATGTCGCGGACGTCGAAGCTGTCGAGCCAGCCGGCGACGCCCTGCTTTATGACGAGTTCTACAGGACCCAGTATGCTCTTCTGGAGTCCAAGAATCTGGCAGAGCGCGTTGCGCGAAAGTTGAATTTGCAGTCGAACGAGGAGTTTCTTTCTGCGTTCGACATTCCATCGGATGGCGAAATCGTCACAGCAAATCAACGCCGCTCTATTGAGATCACGTCCGACTTGCTGCTCGACAATATACAGATCAACCCGGTTGTTGGTTCAAGTCTTGTCGACGTTGGTTTCACGAGCCCATCGCGAGAGTTTTCACGCACAGTGGTGGCAACCTGGATCGACGAATACATTGCAGCCAATCTAGAACGCCGGTTCGATGCCACGGGCGATGCTAGAAAGTTTCTCGAAAGCCAGCTCGCCGAGCTTCGCACGAGGCTAGAAGATTCCGAGCGGCAGTTCGTAGGTTACGCTTCCCAAAGTGGGATCGTGTCGTTGCCCTCGACGGGTGTGCAAGGAGCCGAGCGGACTCTCGCAGCTTCCGATCTTGCCGCGATGAACGAGGCGTTGGTCGAAGCTCGTGCTGACCGCCTGGCGGCCGAAAGTGCGTTCAGGGCAGGCGCTCAGCAGCAGCAAAATCAAGTCGCGACAAGCCTTCGTAGCGAGCGCGCGCGCCTTTCCGGCGAACGGGCTAAACTCCTTGCTCAGTTTGAACCCGGTTATCCCGAAATTCAGTCACTCGACAGTCAGATAGCAGAACTCGACCGTGAGATCGCAGCGGCAATTGGTACGGGTACGGCAGATCTTCAACGCAGCCTGCGTCAAGCGATAGATCGTGAAAATGGTCTGGAAAAGGAGGTCGCCAGTTACCGCGCGGCCTTCAATTCAGAACAGCAGGATACAGTCCAGTACAACATCCTGAGGCGGGAAGTTGATACCAATCGTGAGCTCTACAACAGTCTCTTGCAGCGTTACAAAGAGATCGGTGTCGCCGGCGTAGCCGCAAGTAATGCCCAACTCATTGACGCTCCTCGGATCCCGATTGAGCCATCCAGTCCAAATCTCGCACTTAATCTGGCTATCGGTCTGTTGCTTGGTTTGGGAATTGCGGGTGCGGTTCTGTTCGCCAGGGAAGAGATGGATCGCAGCCTAAGGGATCCGAGCGATGTAAAGGGCAAGCTTGGCCTGTCCTTGCTCGGCGTCATTCCGAGGATCGAAGATGTCGATCTTTACGAGGAGCTTACCGATCCGAAGTCCGCAATGTCCGAGGCATATCTGTCGGTCGGCATTATGTTGGACATGTCCACTTCACATGGATTCCCGCGCACGCTGATGACCTCAAGCACGGTTCCCAGCGAAGGGAAGACCGCTACATCTTACGCCATCGCAAGCCGAATGGCACGCAATGGCCGCAAGACAGTCTTGGTCGATCTTGATCTTCGCAACCCGTCGGTCGGCAAGAGACTTGAAATCGCAAATGATTTTGGCGCAGTTAACTTCCTCACAGGTTCGGACGATATCCGATCGCTGGTCCATAATGAGTTCCAGCCAGGCCTATCCGTCCTGACAACCGGACCGATGCCGCCAAATCCGGGCGAATTGATTTCTGGCCCTCGAGTGGCGCAGTTGCTGGAAAGCCTGCTGCAGGATTTCGACCACGTCGTGATCGACGCGCCTCCGGTCCTAGGTATCGCGGATTCGCCTGTTCTAGGCGCGCAAGTTGAAGGTGTTGCTTTTGTCATCGAGGCTAACCGTGCTGGATTGCGCCAGATTGTTGGGGCGATCAGCCGCCTGCGAGGAACTGGCAGTAATGTTGTCGGTGCAGTCGTGACGAAGGCAGACGATCGCAATCTCGATTACGGTTATGGTTCAGAATACGGATATGGCTACGGATATGGACAATCTAGCTCCGGAGACTGATCAACAGGCGCGGTCGGGACGGAATCGATTGCTTCCATTTTGGCTGCGTATTGCATTGGTCCCGCTCGCTTTGAGCGGAGCCGCGGCTGCGGTTATCCACGCTGGATCTGAGAACGGCATAAAGCCGCTGGCCTTCACCGAAACGCTTGAATCGGGCCTCAATGCCGAAACCAGGTCGCGATTGGTTGACGCACAATTCCGCGAAAATCTTGCCACAGACATCAAAGCTGGCCGGGAGGCGAGCCCTACAGCGAGCGCTACGCTGGAAGCCGCCAAGAGTGTGTATGAGGTGAAACCGCTCGACATTGGTCTGGCGAGGACTCTGGCGACCGGAGAAATCGCGTTCGATGATCAAGCTCAGGCATTTGAGATCGTAAAGAGACTCGTTGAGCTTAATCGCCGTGATGCGATCGCAAATATGTGGTTGGTTCAATACTATGGAGAGTTGGGCGAGATCGCGCCTATGCTCACAGTCTTTGACCAAACCCTCAGAACCAATCGTGAAATTCGCACCACCGCAATGCCATCGTTCGTCAACTTGCTCGCCTTCCCAGAAGGTCGGAACGCAATTCGAGATTTGCTGTCGAACGAACCCATCTGGCTCCCTGAATTCTGGGCGGAGTTCGCGAAAAATCCAGTAGCACTATTGAATGCAGAGGCATTTTTTGGACAGGACGAGGGTTATCTGAAGTCTCTCGACGAGGAATATCGAGAATCGATTTTTCGGGGACTTAAGGATGCGGGCTTATATGAGGCGTTGTTCCTGCTCGCAGACAATTCTGGGGTAGCCGTCGCGACCGCCGCGAACCACAGTGACGGCTTTGAATCAGCAAAGACAAGCGATCCCTTTGGCTGGGAACTTACTTCGACAGGAAAATACGTCACTTTGGTAGAGCGCGACGGCGACGTTCTCTCCGTCGACGCTGAACCCGGATCCTTCGGGCCGGTCGCTCAACGTCTCCTTCGCAAGGCGGACAATCGGCAACTGGTGGTGAAATTGGCAGAGCCACTCGAAGTCGGTGGGCGCCTTGAAGCCAGATTGATTTGCGCCGATGAATCTAGAAGCATCATTGGCCAAGCCATACTCCTGGAGGGCGATCTTGTGGCTAGTGGGACGATTGATCCGTCCAGTTGCAGTTTTGCCACTCTGACTTTGATTGCGAAAGTCGATAATGGCCGCAGCCGCGTTAACATGAGAATTCAGACCGCACACCTCGCCCCTTGAAAATCCAAATCTTTGGGGGAGTTGAAGGGTCTATTCTTTCAGCGGCCTTTCATTTCAGCACAGTTTCCGGTCATTTCGAATTGCATCGGACAACTCGTTTTTAACCATTTCGAAAGCTAGAGGGTGCCAATAACAAGTCGGATTGAGGTGTGTTCATTTCCACAAAGGGCTTGATTTCCATTGGGAAAACCCATACCTCGAAGTTGAAAGGGCGTGAAACCCTTTATCAAAATGAGTTCTGCCAAAATTATCTCTTGGAGGTTACTAATGAAACTAAAGAATTCCATTCTCGCTGCATCCGCAGCTGCTCTGGCGCTCTCGCCAGTTGCAGCTCAGGCTGCTGACGCCGTTTCGGTTGAGCGCGCTAGCGCAACCAGCAAAGACACCGCCGCTCTTGGTGGTGGTTCGTCGGTTATCATCGCTGTGCTCGCTGCAGCTGCAGTGATCGCTGGCATCATCGTTGCTGCTGACGGCGACGACGACGAGCCGCTGAGCCCGTAAGCTTCGCTTACGCTGAAATTAAAAGGCCGGGGTCGATCATTCGACTCCGGCCTTTTTTGTATGTGGGTCACTCCCGATGCAGAGGTAGCGATCCCGTAATTGAACAGACATGGCTATGGATTACGCCGGTGCTAAACGAAGGCGGGGGCCACTAGCTCTCAGCCACCGACCAACTTTGTCATCCCAGGCAAGGCGGGGGCCACCCACCGACCAGCCTTATCATCCTAGACAAGGCGAGGGCTGAAGACAGCTCGGATAACTGAAGCCTTTGATCGGAAGGCGGGCCTGATCGTTAGAATGCGTTGTCGTGCGCCAAAACTCGGAACGTTCGCAGAATGATTTTGATATCATTGAGCAAGGACCAGTTTGCAACATATTCCAGATCCGCACCAAGCCGCGCTCGAAGGTGCTCCTCACGAAATGTATTGCCTCGATGCCCTCTGACTTGGGCGAGGCCTGTGATCCCAGGTTTCACGCTGTGCCGTTGCCAATAGGCACTATCGACTTCCCAGAACAGGCGTTCACCGGCTCTCGATAGCTTCGCGTGGGGGCGAGGGCCTACCAAGCTCATGTCGCCGAGCAGCACATTAAGTAATTGGGGTATTTCATCTAGGCTCGTGCGTCGAAGAAACTCACCCAACTTGGTGGTTCGCGGATCGTCACGCTGCGTCGATTGAGCGCCATGGGCGTCGGACTGCTCAACACGCATGGTGCGTAGTTTAATGATCCGGAATGGCCGATTGTCTCGTCCGATCCTGTCTTGGAAAAACAAGACTGGACCCTTGGAATCGAGCTTGATGGCAATACCGATGGCAAAGATTAGCACCAGCAGAAATGGCAAGGCAAGCACAACGATTGTCAGGTCGAATGCCCTTTTTAGCAGGCGTTCATGCAGTTGCAGCGGTCCTCCCGTTATGATCCCGCTGACGCCGGCATTACGGATACGTAGACCTATTGGATTGATGTCGTTGAGTTCAGGCAGCAAGATCTCACTCGGTATGCTGAGAGAGCGCATGACCGAAATCCACTTCTGCCTTTTGTTGGGCGGGCAGTGAACCAGAAGGTGATCGAAATCCTTGGTAATTTGAGCAAGTTTGGCGATCATTTCGGGATCTGAAGCATTCGCTGACAAGCCATATGCCTGAGCATCGATTTGGGTGGCATGTGTCGCCCTCTTCAACGGCAAACCGTCGTAGATACACAGCGTCGAAAACTGTCCTGACGGTAGATTGCGGCCAACAATATAGGAAACATAGGCTCGAAAAGTGCATATCCCGATGGCCGAAGTGGCCGTCGATGCGACTGTGACGACACGCGATATGTCAGTCGTCTTGGTCAGAAAGATCATCAGCACAACCCCGCCGACTGACGCCAGCAATCCCGATAGTGCCGCAAATATTGGCACGCCGGGGCGGGTATTGTCGGCAATCCGATATGCGCGTTGATTATAGGCGACGAAAAAATAGATCGGGATCACGGCCATCGCAAGCAGCCCGGCCGTGGATGTGGCTAGCCGTTCCGGGATGTATCCCAGCGACCATCCGTAAATTGACGCAAGCAGGATGGTGAGGTCGCCGGCGACAAGGGCAATCTTTACCCTGCTGCGGAATAGACGCTTAGCTTGCGCATTTTTCTGAAATTCCGCAGCCAAAAGATCAAAAGGTTTAGCGACCGAACCACCTTCTTCCGTCGAAACCCGTGATGAACTCGGAGTTTCTCTCGCTTGGTTTTTCATCGGATGAAATTTACCCGGAATTTGGCAGACGCCCATGCATCTGCGCATTGTAGTTGGCGGAAGCCGGAAATAGCATGATCCCGCTACGAGCCCGTTTGCACAAACACGCATTAGCAGGAAAGAACATCTTCACAATCATTCGCGTGATTATTGTGCCAATGCGTGGGATTGGCGCAACGCATTCAGTCATTCCGCCAGGATCCCTGCGGGAAGTTTCATGACTGCTTCGATGGTGGGCGTACCAAGGTTCGAACTTGGGACCCCTACGATGTCAACATAGTGCTCTACCACTGAGCTATACGCCCACACATCGAACAAGCCGAACTGGTCGGCAGGCGCGCCGTTTAGCCGGAGGCCCAAGAGCGTGCAAGTGTGAAATAAAATTAAATCTGCGCGCTGATCTTGTCTTCCAGAACGCGCTCAACTTCCATCACGAGATCGCGCAGGTGGAATGGCTTGGAAAGGACTTTGGCGTGCGGCTGTTCGCGGCTCGCCTTGAGGGTAACGGCGGCGAAACCGGTGATGAACATCACTTTCGTATGCGGACTGATTTCGTTGCAGCGCTGGGCCAATTCGATGCCATCCATTTCAGGCATGACGATATCCGACAGGAGCAGGTCATAATCGCCGTCCTCCAGATAGGGGATCGCAGCGGTGCCGCGGTCGACTGAATCGACGCTGTAGCCGGCCTTGAGCAGAGCGCGCTCAAGGTACACGCGCATCGCTTCATCATCTTCAGCAAGAAGTATCTGGGCGGAAGTGGAATGGTTCATGCGCTGCTCCTAGTAGACGCTGTTTAAGAAAGGATTTCCGATTTACCATTTCCATTCTCCATCGCGTTCGAAAATGGAACAGAGTGACCCGCACACCTTTCACTGGGCAGAACCGGATGCGTTCCACTGGAAAAGACCGGGTGCGTTCAGGCAATATCAAGCCCGAACAATTAGTTAAAAGTACAGTCCGCGGAAGATTGCGATCGCCTTAGGGCTTCGCTTTTCTTCACAACTTGGTTACCTTGTTGCTGAACGGATTGGGACGCCTTCTTCTATAGGGCGATGCCCAAGTTGGTTTGCTGCCGTACTTTGGATCAAGTGCGGCGCTTAGGGAGGTCGCACGATGCGCAATTTTTTCGATGAATTCGGTGCTATGAATCTTGGCTTGACTGAACAAGAGAATGGCGCCCGCTACGCCTTAGCGTTCTCCGCACATTCGCATCATGATTGCAACGATGACGACCACAAGCACGATCAGGGCGGCTCCGTATCCAATGGGTCGACGACGAGCTCGACCACCCCGATCGTTGTACCGCCTGGCGACATTGCCGGTGATTCAACGACAGCGGTCACTATAGCAATCGGCGAATCAGTCACCAGCGAGCTCGAAACCGTTGGTGATACTGACTGGATCAGGATCGAGCTGTCGGCCGGCGACGAAATTACGATTTCGCTTTTTGGCTCTGGCGACAATCCGGTCTTGGATACATATCTCAGGCTGTATGATGCCAACGGCGTTTTGGTTTCGTTGAATGATGACGGCGGTGCCGGATACAACTCGCTACTGCGATTTGAGGCTGTTGCCGATGGCACATATTATATCGAGGTCGATAGTTACGCCAACCAGTACACGGGTCAGTACACGCTGGAAGTCACCGAGACTGTTCCTCTCCCGGTATACGACTACGACCAGATTGCTGATCAGCTAACCGAGGGTTATTGGGGCGGGACTGCTCGTTCGTACGACATCACTGACGGTCAGATCACCTACGACATCAGCGCTTTACCGGCCGACGCGCGGTATCTCGCAATCGAGGCAATGGCGCTTTGGTCTGATATCACGGGCATCAACTTTGTCTCGAGCCCAGGCTCCGGCGAAATTACCTTTCAGGATACCGAAGACGGGGCATTTGCATCGTCTTCGCGTTTCGGCTCGACCATCACAGGGTCCACGGTCAATGTTTCCGCCAACTGGGTCGCAACGTACGGCACCACGCTTAGCAGCTATTCCTTCCAGACATATGTGCATGAAATCGGGCATGCGCTGGGATTGGGACATGGCGGGAATTACAACGGTTCGGCCGATTATTCTGTCGATGCGCTTTACGCCAACGATGCCTGGTCGACGACTGTCATGTCGTACTTCAGCCAGACGGAGAATTTCTATTTTCAGGAACTAGGTTTCAATTACGCGCCGGTTACCAGCCCGATGAACGGCGATGTGGTCGCAGTGTTGAGGCTTTACGGCGCTTCGACGACCACACGTACAGGGGACACGACCTACGGTTTCAACAGTACCTCGAACCGCGACATTCATGATGCCTCACTGTTCAATAACACTGCTTATACGATCGTGGACAGCGCCGGAAACGATACATTGGACTACAGCGGATTCAGTGCCGATCAATTGATCGATCTGAATGCCGAGGTCTTCATGAATATCGGCGGTCGGGTTGGAAACGTCATGATCGGTCGCGGCACCGTGATAGAAAACACTATCAGCGGAATCGGCAGCGACGTCATCAATGGCAATAATGTCGGCAATTTGATTCGAGCGGGTGGCGGTAATGACGTCGTCGATGGACGCGACGGAAATGATTGGATCTACGGAGGAGGTGGGGCCGATACGCTGATCGGCGGTGCTGGTTCAGACCGGATTGATGGCGGTGGCGGGCAAGACGTCCTTTATGGCGGATTCAACAATGACCGCCTCGCCGGCGGAAGCGATGCCGACGAGTTATTTGGCCAGCAAGGTCCTGACCGTCTTTTTGGTGGCGGTGGTAGCGATACGCTTCACGGCGGTGTGGGTGATGACATGCTTTATGGCGGTCACAGCGGCGATATTATCTCAGGTGATGACGGCAATGATATCGTGTTCGGCGGCGATGGGAACGATGTCATCGACGGTGACGACGGGGATGACACGCTGAAAGGAAGTGACGGAAGCGACGTCATCCGGGGTGGATCTGGTGATGATATCCTCGAAGGCGGATTTGGTATTGATCAGTTGTTCGGCGGCAATGATCAGGATGTCCTGAATGGCAATAATGGGAATGATCAGCTTACCGGCGGCGCTGGGGGAGACTGGTTCTTTTTCGATATTAAGGGCTCCAATCACGTCGACGAAATTCTCGATTTCGGAAACGGCGATGACGGGATTCTGCTTGATCCTGAAGCCTTTGCCGCGATTTCGGGCGGTCAGCTCGCCGCCTCGGCTTTCGTTGTCGGGACAAGTGCGCGAGACTCAACCGATCGCATTATCTACGACCAGGCCACAGGGAATATCTACTACGATGAAGACGGTTCTGGCGGCGCGAGCAAGAAGATCTTCGCTAAGGTCACGCCGGGCACCGAACTCACTGCGAGCGACTTTTTCGTTGGAACGGTTTCGGATATCCCAGCAGCCAACGGCATGCTTGGTGATGCGAAGCCGGTAGATAGTCTCAATACAGCAGATATGTTCACCATAGCCTAGTCGAGCGAACAGGAGGCGCCGCTCTGCTTGCATGATCGGCTATTCCGCGCAAGATGCGCGAGATGGCGCCTCCCTTGAACGAATCGGCAGCTGATTGGCAGTTTGAAACCGGCGGCTACATTGAAGGCTTAGGGCACCCGGCGTTCTATCATCGATCGCTCGTAGAACCGCGGGTGCCGATCCTCGTCGCATCCCCTCATGCGGGACGTTCCTATCCAAGCAATGTGCTCGAAGAAGCGAGATATCCGCGCATATTCGAGCGGAGGTTAGAGGATCGCTACGTGGAACAGATCGCGGAAGCGATCTCTTCGCAGATCGGAGCGAGCCTGCTTGTGGCCAATGCCCCCAGAGCGATGCTGGATCTGAACCGGTCGGAAGACGACATCGACTGGGGCATGATCGTTGGCGGATCCCAATCGAATTCGCGAGCCTCATCAGTCACTCGCCGGGCGCGCACTGGGCTGGGCCTTATCCCGCGCAGGCTCGCAGGAGTGGGTGAATTATGGCAGAAACCATTGAAGCGCTCTCGGCTTGAGGCCCGGATCGACGGGATCCATCGCCCCTATCATCAGAAGCTGGCATCGGAATTGGAAAGGCTCCGAGATGCATGGGGCTACTCAATACTGATCGACTTGCATTCAATGCCGCCTCTAGCGCGCGCGGATCAAGCCACTGTTGCGATCGATTTCGTAGTTGGGGATCGGTTCGGCACTTCGTGTGACAGCAAACTAAGCTACCGGATCACGAGTAATCTTCGATCGAACGGGCGTGGTGTCTCACAAAATCGACCTTATTCCGGATGCTATACGCTTGATCGTCACGGCCGACCGCGCCGAAACATCCATGCAGTACAAATCGAAGTGTGCAGGACAACCTATCTCGATGCCGATCTGGACCGGCCAACTAGTCGTAGAGAGAATGTTTCGAAACTTATCTCCGGGGCGATTCTAAGCGGGCTGTCGTGCCTGTCGGATGTCGGGATAGCCGCGGAGTAGAGCAAGTAATTCGAATTGAGTTCGGACGCGCGGTCTAAATGCTGACCGAAGGTCCTCACTCCAAATGACTTACGCACTCCGATCAGAAAATAAGCCAGATCAAACGCGTAATTGCATCGCTTTGATTTCGAGCCGGCGCGACCGCTTTGATCTAATTGGCCAGAGCTGCCGGCGAACTTAATCCTCGTTTACCGGCGTTGCAATCAGCAGCACTCCGTCACCAGAAATGGCATCTGCCGAAAGTCCAGTGTGGATTGCGCATTCCCCCGGTGCCAGCTTCTCGCCTTGCACATCGAATTCGCCGGAAAATGGAATTACCAGGGCCGGTCCTTTACGGAGGGTGGGAAATGGGGCCAGACTACCAGCGCGCCAGAACCGTAAATCGAAATACGGACTCTCGACGAGCACGCCTTGGTCCCCATCTATCTTGCTACGGTGGCCGTTGTTGTAGGGACCGGTAAGCGCGACTTCGACGCTGCGGTCGAGATGCAGTTCACGCTGGCGCCCGTAGTCAAAGAGGCGAAAGGTCACATCGCTGTTTTGCTGCACTTCGATCAGACTGACGCCGCCTCCAATTGCATGCACTGTGCCGGCAGGAATATAAAACGCGTCCCCTGCACGTACTTCGTGCCATTCCAGCATGTCGACGATGGAACCGTCCACGGCTGCTCGCCGCATTTGTTCGGACGTTATTTCCTCGTGGAACCCGATCGCGATGGTTGCGCCAGGATCGGCGTCCAGAATTACCCAGCATTCACTTTTACCGCACTTTCCCAAGCCCATAGCTTCTGCCTGGCGGTCATTGGGGTGGCATTGGACCGACAACCGTTCGCTGGCGAAGATATATTTTACGAGCAGTTGGCTGACTTCGGGCGGAGGCTCGAACCAAACTTCGCCAATTTTCCCATCTGCCGGGTGAGGTAAGGGGGCCGGTAGTCGCTCAACGCCCCAGACCTTGTCGACGAAAGAGCGGGGTAGTTTGCGGATCATTTCTTTTTGCAACGGCTGACTTCGCCTACGCGCTGGACGGCGCTGCGAGCAGTGACGAGCACGTCGTTACCATCGACCACGACCACCAGGTTGTCTGCACCCAAGATTGTGACGTGGGGTCCGTCACTATCGATCATGCTTCCTGACGCGCCGATAACCTCGCCCGGTCCCATGATTACATTGCCATTTTCGTCCTTTTCGCGCTCGTGAAGAAGCGCATCCCAATTGCCGATGTCTGACCAACCCATCGAGGCATCTACCATTGCTGCCCTTCGGGTGTTTTCCATAACAGCATAGTCCACCGATTCACCTTTGATTGCAGCAAAGCTGTTCGCTTCCGGTCGAAGAGCCCCGTCGGTTTTCAGCCCCGTCTTGTAGGCATGTTCTGTGTCACGGGCCATTTCGGGCCGATGCAGCGCCAGCTCTTCGAGAAAACGGCCAGCTTTGAAAACGAAGATGCCCCCGTTCCAAGCATAACTTCCGTCCTCGAGGAATCCGATCGCAGTTGGTAGATCAGGCTTCTCGACGAAGCTTTGGATATTAAAGCCTTCGCCGATCCTATCCCCACGGTGAAGATATCCGTAGCCCGTCTCCGGTGCGGTGGCTAAAATGCCAAACGCCACCAGCCAGTCATCACTGGCAAGTTTGGCGGCGGCCTGTGCCGCGCGCTTGAATGCCTCGGTATCAAGAATATGATGATCGCTTGGGCAAACCAGCATTATCGCGTCCGGATCTAGCGTAAGAGCAGCCAGCGCGATTGCGGGCGCAGTGTTGCGCCCCACGGGTTCGACTATGAACTGCGCATCGGGTGCGACGCTGCCCGCTTGCGGTACAGCATGTTCAAGATGTTGTTCCCCCACCACGACTACCGGTCTCGTGAAAATCGTCCGGTCCGAGCACCGGCGTAGAGTCTCCTGATAGAGCGTCGTCTTTCCCAGCAACGGGATAAACGGTTTGGGCTTGGTCGCACGGCTGCGTGGCCAAAGACGAGTCCCGCTACCTCCACACAGAACGACAGGGGTAATGCTTGGCACAGAATTCTCCGAATATTTTGAATATCTTGCGAGCGCGAAAGATCGTACCCCCGCAATAGGGGAAGCACTCGCCAATCTCTGACAACGGTCGGCCTTATGCTATCAGCGCGCTAGCTCAAGATTGAATTGTGTCAACCAGTCGGCAGAGCGATCAGGGCGCATAGTCCTCGATTTCTGGATCAGTGAAACTTCAGCTTCGATGATGTCTCTGCGCTCATCCCATCCATCATGCGTTCGCTTGCGGAACAGGCCGCCGGCATGCCGCGGACCCCAACGCTCCATCATGCGGACCGCCGCTGTTGGATCATAGCCCGCATTGGCAAGCAACCATGGCATCAGGCGATCAGCTTCACGTTCCGTCTGGCGCACTATTGATTGGCGATTCTTCTTTGTCTCGCGCATCTCCAGATGACCAAGAATGTTGTGTGCCATCTCGTGAGCAAGAACGGCAGCGAACTCGTCGATGGGATAGTCGAAGGCCGGCAATCTCTCTCCGACGAGCACGCGGGTTCCATCGGCCGCTGCATCGTCATTCCCACTGAGCAACTCGAAGCTTGAAAGGCAAACGGGCAAAGGTTCGATATTTGCGCTGACGAATTCACCGCTGCCCGCGATCCATGAGACACTAACGCTGGAGCGAGCAGCGGAACCCTTCAGCAAAGACCCGATCGCGGTCGCTCTTGTCCAGTCGTCCTTCGTCTTCACTGGCAAGTCCGCCAACAAGACACCGTTCACGGCGATAAGGGTATCGTTCTGAGCTAACCCCGCGCCTTCAGCAGGTGAGCCTTCTGCGACTGACTGTACGCCGATATCTCCCGAAAGATTGAAAATGGAGCGGATAGCCTCAGGGTTCCAGTAGGCTCTGGCATCATGAATAAGGATGCCCAGAGAGTTTTCTCGGCGACTGCAAAACTCCGCATTGCTCCGGGATAATCGGAATCCGGTCCGGTAGAGCAGGTCTTCTTTTTTCTGGAAGGTTTCCAGCGACGTGGCTTGCGTTTCGCCAGCAGACGCTGACGAGGCAAAACCGCTAAAAAGCAAAGCCGAAGCGCACAAAAGCACGTGGCCGAGAGCGCCAACCGCTCCCGGCCACGAAAATTCGAGTTTGTGCCGGGTCAAAGTTGCCCTGCGCATAATTGGATTATGCGTTTGCTGCGCCATCAGTCGCAAGCGGAGCTGGTTTCCAGCCCTGCTGAATCTGACGCGAGAAGATCGTACGCATGTTGTCGAGCGAGAACATGTGCGCGTGGATCAGCATCATCAGGCCGCTCTTGTTGAATTCAGCAACCTTCTCGTCGGACAGTGCCTGAAGCTTTTCCTGGTTGATCATGCCAAAACCGCGATACACGAAAGGCTTGTCATCGCCATCGGTCTGGATCGTGACTTCACCGTCCATGAGGAGGTCGGCTTCCTTGATCTGCTGGAGGAATGCCTGTGTGCGCTGAGCAGCAGCTTCGAAGTTCTGGCAGAATTCGAGGATCTGCTTGGTTGCTTCACTGCTTTCGCCATTTTCGAACAGCGGGCGACCTTCGTCGAATTCGCCAACCGCATCGCTGGTCGGATCGAAGCAAAGCGACAGCTGATCGGTATCCTGCTGGAGCTTGGCCAGCATGAAAGGATAGCGGCGGATGTAAGCCGGGATGTAGACGGGGTCAGAAACCTTGCCGTCCTTATCGACGAAGGTGTTGAAGCCTTCGTTGAGGCCCATCAGAGCGAGCGGAAGCGGGTTTTCACCGGTCGAGAAGACGATGGGGAAATTGCGCTGGGCCTGGACAAATTCGTCCACGGTCAGGGGAATTGCGTGAGCCTTCGCCAGCCACGGAGCAGTTTCGAGAGTTCGCGACTTGTAGTTCGCGTGATCACGGCTGTTGAGGGGCATCAGGTCGTTGAAAAATAGGGGCAGTTGAGGCTGCTGCGGCGCGCTCGCCATGTCTTGTCTCCGAAGTCGATTTAGTCGTTTTGGGATAAGGCACTTTGGTCCCTGGGAACCGGCACGCGCCCTTGGCTGCGCGCCTTAAGCTGTCACGTCCGTTTTCGCAAGCGGCACGAGTTTGCCGGGATTGAGTAATCCCCGCGGGTCTAGCGCTTGTTTGACTGAACGCATGATAGCGAGCGCCGCGGGATCGCCGAGACGGCCCAATTCATCGCGTTTCATCTGGCCAATCCCGTGCTCGGCACTGATCGATCCGCCCCATTGTGTCACCAGGTCATGGACAAAGGCGCTGATGTCCTTGCCCTCGGCAAGTTCCCATTCGCCGCGTTTGGCACCCTTCGGTGCAAGGACGTGGAAATGTACATTGCCGTCTCCGAGATGGCCGAACGCAGCGACCTGGGTACCCGGAAAGCGTTTCTCTATCTGGGGCGAGGATGTCTCTACAAAGTCGGGCATTTTCGCCACCGGGACTGAAATATCGTGCTGCATCGCCGGACCGATTGCCCGCTCGGCTGCGGAAATGGAATCGCGCAGAAGCCAGAAGGTATCGGCTTGCGCCTCGTTCGCTGAGATCACCGCGTCATCGAGGAATTCCTGTTCGGACGCTTCGGTGAGCATGTTTTCGGCAAGAGCTTGCAGGTCTTCACCGTTTCCGGCGGCTACCAGTTCGATCAAGACATTCCACTCGTGCTGCTGCGCCAATGGCGACCGGGCATCGGGCAAGTGGTCCAACACCGCCGTCAGACAGTGCGCGGGCATAACTTCGAAACCTTCGAGAGCATCACCGGCAATCTTGTCGCAATGCAGGAGCAGTCGCCGCGCGTGCTGGAGGCTCGGCAGGCCGGCCCAAATAACCAGGCGATCACTGGTCTCCGGAAGCAGGCGCAAGGTGGCTGCTGTGACAATTCCCAGCGTCCCCTCGGACCCGATCAGCAGCTGCTTGAGATCGAACCCGCGATTGTCCTTCTTGAGCGGAGTGAGCGTATCGAGCACCGAGCCATCCGCCATCACCGCTTCGAGGCCGAGTACCTGCGCGCGCATCGTGCCATGCCGAAGGACCTGCGTTCCACCCGCATTGGTGGATATGAGGCCGCCAATCGTCGCAGAACCCTTGCCGCCCAATGTGAGCGGAAAGCGCAAGCGGTGCTTCGCCGCTGCCTCGTGCAGGGTCTGCAGGACGACCCCGGCATCGCAGGTCACTTGCATGGCGCTCGTATCGAGTTGCCGTACCCCATTCATGCGCCGGAGCGACAATATCAGCGCATCGCCGCTGCTGTCGGGTGTCGCGCCGCCAGACATGCCGCTGTTTCCGCCTTGGGGTACGATGGGGATTCCGTGCACGCCGCACAATTCCACTATTGCAGCGACTTCCGAAGTGCTCACAGGCGAGGCAAGTCCAACTGCTTTCCCATGATAGCGTCCACGCCAGTCCGTCAGCCACGGATCAAGCAGTTCGGGATCGCAGGTGAAGCCGCGTGTCCCAAGCAGATCGGCCGCCTCACTGGCGAATTTCCCAAGGTCTGAATTCATCGATGCATCCATGCCACACTGGATAGGCAAATGGCCACCTCTTGCTATCCGGCGCAATCCAATTAAGCCGATATTCAATTGTCGGGAGGCAGTGCAACAAACACGCGCTGAATTCCTTCGGCGCGAATACGAGGAACTTGAAAAAGCCCCGATGTTCAGCCTGTTCGCCCTGACTGCGCCGATTGCGCTCCTGTTGTCTCATGGCGGCCAGGAGAATGCATTGCCCAAGGCGGACGGGATCTGTGAAGCGCAGGTTGCGCAGCAGTCTCGCGACAACAATCGCGGCGTCTCGCCTCTGCCGCTTTCAAGCGACGCGCCTGGATGGGCTCCGCTGTTTGAGGGCGTAGGGCCCGCAATCGAACGACAGGTCCGGATCGAAGGGCGGGTTATCTTGCGCGTCTCTCCCGCGCGCGGCCCTGTCAGGCAAAGCATGATGGCCGAAACCCGCGATACAGAGCCGGCGCGGCTGGTTGAGCGTTCATTCGGGAAATGCATCGATGCCAGTCGGATCGGCGGAGTTGCCGCCAGCGGTGACCGCCTGATGTTGTTCCTCAAGAACCGCCAGGTCTTGTCTGCAGAGCTTGAAAAGGGCTGCAGCCCGCGCAGCTTCAACCGCGGTTTTTATATGGAGCCATCGAAAGATGGGAACCTGTGTATCAAGCGTGACCTCGTACAGAGTCGTTCGGGGGCAAAGTGCCAGATCACTCGGCTACGCCAAATGGTGCTCGAAACCGAGGGTTGAGGCCGCTTTTTCTTGACTAATCGGCCTAAAAGCGCAAAGGCGCGCACCTGAAAGAGTGTGCAATTTGCGCCCTTTTCACTTTTCCGCAAATCCGGGGGCACTCGACAGCCGCATGAACTTCGCCGATCTCGGCCTTTCACCTGACCTGCTTAAAGCCGTTGCAGACGCCGGCTATAGCGAACCCACGCCTATCCAGGCGCAGGCCATTCCGCCTATCCTGATGATGAAAGACATCATCGGGATTGCTCAGACGGGTACAGGTAAAACCGCCAGTTTCGTTCTTCCGATGATTGACGTCATGGCCAGTGGTCGGCGCCGTGCGCTCATGCCGCGCTCGCTGATCTTGGCGCCTACGCGCGAACTTGCTGCGCAGGTTGCTGAAAACTTCGAGAAGTATGGCAAGAATCACGATCTCAAACTGGCGCTGCTGATTGGCGGCGTGCAGATGGGCGACCAGGTCAAGGCTCTGAACGAAGGCGTGGACGTGCTTATCGCGACGCCGGGCCGCCTGATGGACCTGTTCGAGCGTGGCAAGATCCTGCTCAACGGCTGCGAATTGCTGGTTATCGACGAAGCGGACCGGATGCTCGACATGGGCTTCATCCCGGATATCGAGTTCATCTGTTCCAAATTGCCCGAAACACGGCAGACCATGCTGTTCTCGGCGACGATGCCGCCGCCAATCGAAAAGCTGGCCAAGAAATTCCTCCAGAATCCCAAGCGGATCGAGGTCAGCCGTGCGGCGACGACCAACAAGGACATCACCGCCTTCAAGATCCCGGTTCAAAGCCGTCAGAAGCGTGAGACGCTTCGCTGGTTGCTTAAGAACGATCATGTCGAAACGGCGATCATTTTCGCCAACCGCAAAACCACGGTGCGTGAGCTCAACAAGAGCCTGCAGCAACACGGTTTCTCGAGCAGCGAAATCCACGGTGACATGGATCAGTCGAGCCGCATCAAGGAGCTTGATCGGTTCAAGGCTGGCGAGGTGAATATCCTTGTCGCCAGTGACGTTGCCGCACGCGGTCTCGACGTTAAAGGCGTGAGCCACGTATTCAATTTCGACACGCCCTGGCATCCCGACGATTATGTGCACCGCATTGGCCGTACGGGCAGGGCAGGCGCCAAGGGCCGCGCATTTACATTCGTATCGAATGAGGACGCCGAAGCCATTGCAAACGTCGAAAAGCTGACCGGCAGCAAGATACCGGTGTTCGGAAAGAGCGACGTCCGCGTCGAACTGATCGATCCTGCGGCAAGCAAGAAGGACGCCAGCGAAAAGCCCGAGCGCAAAGCTAGGGGCGAGCGCAAGCCGCGCAAGCCGGTAGAAGAGTCCAAGGCGGAGGCCCAGTCGGTGTCCGAGGCCCCGTCAAAGTCCGAGGAAAAGTCGGAGCCCAGGCCCAAGCCAGCCAGGAAGGCCGCAGAAAAGGCGCAACCTCAGAAGGTGGAACGTCCGAAAAAGCCCCACAAGGGCGCTGCGAAAGGCGAATCCTCTGATCCGGGTGAATGGAACGGTCCTGTGCCCGGGTTCCTGGAAGTTTCGGCAGGTTGACTTAACAACTCTCTAACTACAATCTCGTAGTTACGGAGCCGTTATGGAAATTTTCGTACAGTCATTCAAAAGCACTTTCAGCCTGCTATTTTTGGCTGGACTATGCTTTGGAACGCTCGCTTTGGTGGTGAAGCGGACACAGATTATCCCGGCCATGGAACGTGGCCGCAAGGAATTCCTCACCAGTCTGGCGCTGATGATCATCAATTTGGCGATCCTTGCGCCGTTCTTTGCCTTGCCGAGCGGAGCGATCCGCGAGTTCCTTGGCATGAGCGAGCGTTTCGCCGGATTCTGGGCGAATGTTCCCGAACTGCTGACGCTGCTTGGTGCGTTCCTGGTCTATGATTTCGTTATTTACGTCAGGCACAGGCTGGAGCATTCACCAATGCTGTGGCGCATCCATGCGACACATCATGCCGATACGGCGCTCTCGTGGCTGACCGTTCAACGAAAACACCCGCTCAGCAAACTCCTCAGCGTTTGCGTCGATCTTTCGCTCTTGCTGCTGCTTGGCTTCCCGCAATGGTCGATCGGTGCTGCGGGCGTAGGCATAGCGTTCTGGGGCTTCTTTGTTCACTGCGATGTGCCATGGACGCTCGGCATATTTGGCCGGGTTTTCCTCTCGCCTGCAGCACACCGCCTACATCACATCCGTGATGAGGCGCTGATGGGCACAAACTTCGGAAATACTCTCACGCTGTGGGACAAGATGTTCGGTACATACTGTGATCCCAAGCCGTACATCGGATGCGAGACCGGGATCGAGGAAGGCACGCGGTCCATTGGCGGCGAATTGCTCCGTCCGTTCGAAAAGCGGTATTGGACGCGAAAACCGGCGAAGCCAGAAGAAGAAAGCGAAGCGGTCGCTTAATCGCCTGTCGGTTTGACGAAACTGTCGAGCACGCGTTTTTCGCCTGCCTGCTCGAACTCGATTGTCAGCTTGTTGCCTTCCTGATCGGTGACCACACCGTACCCGAACTTATCGTGAAAAACGCGCGCGCCAATGGCGATATCGGTTCGCGGTTTTGCTGCGAAACTTGCGGCGCTGCGACCGGTTTCGGCAAGCTTTTTCGGCGTCGCATCATAGCCGGTGGAGATTGCCCGCTGCCAGCCAGGACCGCGCGCAGTCGAACGATCGGGGCGATTTATGGAGACATGGGCGAAGGGATCGTCATTCTCGCTCCAATTCGCACGCCAAAGTGACGCGCCGCCCGACATCGTTGTTTCGCTCTCGATGAACTCGTCCGGCAATTCCTCGATGAACCGGCTCGGGATCGAGCTTGTCCACTGGCCGTAAATCCGCCTATTTGCCGCATGCAGGATCGTACATCGGCGCTTGGCGCGGGTAATGGCGACATAGGCCAGACGGCGCTCTTCTTCGAGGCTGGCAAGACCGCCCTCGTCAATCGAACGCTGGCTCGGGAAAACGCCTTCTTCCCACCCGGGCAGGAACACATGATTAAATTCGAGGCCCTTGGCAGCGTGCATCGTCATGATGGTGACCTTTTCGCCGTCGTTGGCGCGGTCGTTATCCATGACGAGGCCGACGTGCTCGAGAAACTCGCCCAGCGTTTCGTAGTCTTCCATCGCGCGGGCAAGCTCTGTGATATTCTCCAGCCGGCCAGCGCTTTCCGGGCTGCGGTCCTTCTGGAGCATTTCTTCATAGCCGCTTTCCGAGGCAACAATGCGGAGCAGTTCGGACGGCGTGATCTTGTCCACCTGCTCGCGCCAGTGAACGAACTGACCCAGCAAGCTGATCATCGTGTTGCGCGCCCGAGCGGGAAGCTCGTCGCTGTCAGCAAGGTCGAGAGAAGCGGCGGCCAGCGGTGACTGGGTTCGCCGGGCATGACGACGCATCGCTTCCAATGTCTTTGCGCCGAGCCCGCGCTTGGGCTGGTTGTAGATACGCTCAAACGCCAGATCGTCGGCTGGTTGCGAGATGACCCGCAGATAGGCCAGCATATCGCGGATTTCGGCACGCTCGTAGAAACGAAAACCGCCCACGATGCGGTAGTTCAGGCCGATCTGGATGAACCGGTCCTCGAATTCGCGGGTCTGGTACTGGGCGCGCACGAGGATCGCGACTTCATCCAGCGGGGCGCCTTCGGATTCCAGGCGTTCGATATCCTCGCCTACGCGGCGCGCTTCTTCCGGACCGTCCCAGATGCCGACGACCCGCACCTTCTCGCCAGCGGGAAGATCCGTCCACAGTGTCTTGCCCAGTCGCTCGCTATTGGCGTTGATCAGCCCGGATGCGGCTGCGAGGATTTGCGGTGTGGAGCGATAGTTCTGCTCCAGCTTGACTACCGCAGCGCCGGGAAAATCCTTCTCGAAGCGCAGGATGTTCGCCACTTCCGCGCCGCGCCATGAATAGATCGACTGGTCATCATCGCCTACGACGCAAATATTCTTGCGCTCCTGGGCGAGCAAGCGCAGCCAGAGATACTGGACTTGGTTGGTGTCCTGATATTCGTCGACCAGGATGTACTTGAAGCGCTGCTGATACTGGGTCAGCACGTCATGATGTTTGCGGAAGATGTTCAGAATGTGCAGCAACAGATCACCGAAGTCGCAGGCATTCAGGGCCTTCAGCCGGTCCTGGTACAGCTTGTAGAACTTGGTGCCGTGGCCGTTGGCGTAGGCCTCGTTCTCGATTGAATCGAGATCGCCGGGATTGAGCCCCCGGTTCTTCCAGCGATCGATCAGTCCGGCAAGTTGGCGCGCAGGCCAGCGTTTTTCATCCAGCTCCTGTTCTTGAATGATCTGCTTGAGCAGTCGAAGTTGATCATCGGTGTCGAGGATCGTGTAATTGCTCTGAAGCCCGACCAGCTCGGCATGGCGGCGCAGCATGCGGGCACCGATCGAATGGAATGTGCCAAGCCACGGCATTCCTTCTACGGCATCGCCTATATGACGCCCCACGCGTTCGCGCATTTCGCGGGCAGCCTTGTTGGTGAAGGTCACGCAGAGGATTTCGGAAGGCCAGGCACGCCGTGTGGCGATAAGGTGCGCCAGACGTGCAGTCAGCGCCGCTGTCTTGCCAGTACCTGCTCCGGCCAGCATCAGCACTGGCCCTTCAGTCGTCAACACAGCTTCGCGCTGAGGCGCGTTTAGCATGGCCGCATAAGGCGGAATCGTGCCGGTCTCGGCCACTTCGCTGGGTTCTGGGAGATCAGGCATCTTCACAGAACAGCTAGGGAACGATACCCTGTAGCACAAGTGCGCTGATGCCCCTTTCGGAACAAGAAGGCGGGGTTCCGCGTAGTGTTTGCAATGTCGAAACGAGGAGAAGCCCTTTGAAAATTCTCATTTTAGCCAGCGCCGCGGCGCTTGCATTCACCGCTACACCCGCATTTGCCGATCATCATATGGAAGGCGAGATGTCTGAATATGTGCTGAGCGCTGACCAGCAGGTTATGTACGACGGTTGGCCAGAAGAACGCCGTATGACCTATGATGCATGGCCCGCAGGCGCCCAGGATTACTATTGGACGCTCGATCCCGCACAGGCGACAGGCTGGTGGGTCCTGACTGACGAACAGCGCGTGCGCATCTATGAGATGACACCGGACCAGCGTGCGAGCGCGTGGACTGCAATCGCTGCCCAGATGGGCAATGCGAATGAGACTGCGGTTGCTGCCCGTACGTCTGCGTCTGCTTCGGCAGGCCCGCGTTTTGTAAGCAGCGAAGTGGTTCAGACCACGCCTGCAAACCGGAACGCCGGCGGCGAACTTCCGATCTGTTCGTCCGATGAAGAAGATAACTGCATCAACGCGTGGGAAGCTGGAAAACGCGGCCCCGGCGTCAATCGTCCGCTCGAATACTGGCCGGGTCGTCCCGCCAGCGAAATCGACGAGCCGCTTCCGGCGACACGCGGCGACTGATTTTATTACAGCATGAGTCCCGCCAATATTAGTGGCGGCGACGCTTGGAGGGGGGCGGAGTTGCCATGGCGATCCTGCCCCTTTCTTCGTCCTGAAACCAGCAGCAACGCGCCATTCGTCAGGTGGCTGTCACGGGCAAGGCTGCCGTATCGACCGCCAACGAAGCCCGAGCCAGAGGTTCGTTAATCTTCCGGCGGCGAATTTTCCGCTTCGGTGCTTAGCTTCATGAAACTGATCCTGGCCTTGCCGACGCGGCGGTCGTCGATAATCTCCAGACCTTTCACCGACACTTTCTCGTAATGCGCAGTTTCGAGCGCGATCAGAGTAGCAGGGCCAATCCATCCAAGCCGCTTCATCCGGTCGAGGGCGACCATGCCTGCGCCGGATTCGTACGGAGGGTCCAGCAGGATCAAGTCATGCTCGCCCTTCGCTGGTCCCAGGCTCATTACTGATCCCTGCTGAACTGTTGCACGCTTGTGGGCATCGAGTGCGCTGACATTGGCGCGGATCGTTTTGACCGCATCGGCTTCCTGCTCGACGAACAGGCAATGCGCGGCACCGCGGGACAGAGCCTCGAGCCCAAGGGCGCCTGAACCGGCAAACAGGTCCACTACAGACAGGTCTTCGAAACTGCCCAAGCGGCTATTCAGAATATTGAACAGGGTTTCGCGGGTGCGATCGGCTGTTGGCCTGGTGACATCACCCTTGGGCGCAGCAAGTTTTCGGCCGCGCCAGTCGCCTGCGATAATTCTCATTTCTTGGCCGTCTTCAGCTGTTTGGCATACCGCTCGACTTCTGCGGGCTGGATTTCGGTCGCTTGGCCGCGGGGCAGGTCGTCAAGTTCGAACGGACCGTAACCTACGCGCATCAGGCGGTTCACCTGCAATCCGAGATGTTCAAGCACTTTGCGAATTTCGCGGTTCTTGCCTTCGGTGATTGTCATCTGGATCCACCGGTTCTTGCCCGAACCGCGCTCAAGATCAGCTTCGATCCGGCCATAGCGTATGCCATCGACTTCAATGCCTTCGATGAGCTTGTCGAGCATTGCCTGGGTCACATCACCAAACGCACGGGCGCGGTAAGTGCGCGGTACGCCAGTAGATGGCAATTCCATCGCCCGCTTGAGTTCGCCGTCGTTGGTAAGGAGAAGCAGGCCTTCGGTGTTGAAGTCCAGTCGGCCTACCGGCATCACGCGGCCTGCATCTTTCGGCAAAGCGTTGCGCAGCGCCGCATAGATCGTTGGTCGCCCCTTGGGGTCGTATTCGGCGGTGATCAGGCCGGATGGCTTGTGGAATGCAAAGAGCCGCGTAGCTTCGGCGGGGCCAACAGGTTTACCGTCCACGGATACGCCGCGCAGGCTCATCAGTTTGATGGCAGGGGTATCGAGCACTTTGCCATCGAGCGAAATGCGCCCGTCAGCGATCATGCGCTCGATCTCTCGGCGGCTGGCAACACCAGCACGCGCGAGCAGCTTGGCGATACGGTCGCCTTCTTCGGGTAATCGGTTGTCGGACATAGCGTGCGCGATTAGGCCTTCAGCCTGCAGCGCGCAAGGCTTCCTCTACAGTCTCATGATAACGCCTGATACCGCCCTCCATGGTGCCAAGGGTCAGTTCGGGCACTGCGCCGGTCTCCAGCCCTTGTTGCCCAAGCTCGGCCGCACGGAAATCTTCGCCTGCAAAGACACCGCCATCCAGCAGCGCCCAGCTGCGTTCCCAGTGATCGCGTGCCTTGTCGGTGCCGGGCGGTTCAGGGATGAGCATGAAGTCTTCGACGAGGGTTCGATTATGGGCCTGCGGCATCATCACCATGACGTTGATATAATCTGGGCTGGGGATGATCAGCGCGCCGGGAAGCAATTGATAGGCGAAGGTAATGACCCGGCGCATCTGGTCCATATCGCTCAGGTCCACGCCCTCCATTTCCTCTAGCCTGCCAACAGCACTGCGGGCGTGAGATCCGATCATGTCCCCGCTGGTGACGCCGTCCTTGAAGAAGGGGCCGATCGTCTGGGCGTGTAGGCGCGTTACGTGGTAGCTTTCGAGGAAAGCATCCATGATGAGCTTCCAGTTACCGTTGACCTCGTGGGTCTTGCGGCGAAACAGCAAATGCTCGCCCATGCCAAGCGCGTCGAAGTCCTCACCCACTTCTTCCGCCAGCGAGAAATCGGCTGTGTCCTCGTGCGGGCAGAACCAGATCAGTCCGCCGGTTTCTTTAGACGGTAGTTCGACAAGCCCCATGGCCCCCTTGTCCAAGTCGGGAAACGTGTCGGGTCTGGGCAGGGCGAGCAAGCGCCCGTCAACCGAATAGGTCCAGGCATGATAGGGGCACACCAGCTTTTTGGTGCACTGTGTGTCGCTGCCTTCCACAAGCCGGGTTCCGCGGTGGCGGCACACGTTGAGAAACACGTGCGCATTGCCTTGCGCGTCCCGGGTGATCAGCAGGGGCCGCCCCGTTCCATCGTGCGGCACCGCCATTTCGTTGTCGGGAAGCAGCGCGCTGGGGCATAAGATTTGCGGCAGACGGTCATAGATTGCCGCTTTTTCAAGGACCCAGTAGTCCGGATCGGTATAAACGCGGGCAGGAACCGTCGTCTGTCCCAAGCTGTCCCGCTTTTTATTTTGCGCAATATTCTGCGCCAACCGCAGCATTCCGTCGGTTGGTCGCCGACCAGCTGCCAAAGTGTTCGGAACGCCCATCGGTCCTGTTCCTTTCTCTCTCTACGGCAGCTAGTGTCGCAAAAAATAGACCATAACGGAAGGACGTTAGGGAATGGCCGAAGCGGTTGCCGACGCAAAGAAGGAAAAAATTTCGACCTGGCGCGCCCTCGGCCTGGCCCTGACAAACAAGAAAACCGGCTTCATGGCGTTGTTCGGTTTCGCCCAGGGCCTGCCTCCTGCGCTCTTCCTCGGCACGCTTTATGCCTGGCTGAGCGAGGCTGAAGTTGATCTGGAAACGATGGGCGTATTCTCGCTCGTCGGCTTGGCTTATGCCTTCCAGTTCCTGTGGTCGCCGTTGCTGGATAAGGTCGATATCCCGGGGCTGCGCCGACTGGGAAAGCGCAAGCAATGGATTGCGCCGATGCAGCTGATCGTCGGCATTGCGCTGCTGATCATGAGTTTTCTCGATCCGGGGAGCGCACTCGGCTGGTTCAGCCTGCTTGCGGCAATCGGCGCCTTCGCCAGCGCGACGCAGGATATTGCGATCAACGCCTGGCGCATCGACGTTGCCGACGAGACTGCCACGCTCGATATTCTGTCCACCATTACCCAGATGGGGTTCCGCCTCGCTGCGCTGATTGGCGGGGCGCTTGGCCTCATCATCGCAGAGCGAATCGGCTGGCCGCAGACCTATCTGATCATGGGCGCGATCATGCTGAGCATCGGCATCGCCAGCCTGTTCGCACCTGACGCCAGCGTCGCGAAACGCTCGGCCGCGACTGTTGCCGCCAACGAGGACGAGGTCGCCGAACTCTACAACGCCGGCGAAGTGACCGAAAAGGTCCGTAATCGTGCGCTGCTGGCCGTTGGTTTGCTGTGGGGCTGGGCGATCGCAACCGTCGTTGTTTTCATGGTCCGATCGATGACCGCAACCCCGGAAACCCGGCCCGATGTGACCGAGTTCACGACCACCTTCGGCCCGCTGATTGTCATCGCAACCGTAGTCCTGCCGGCGTTTATCGCGGCGTGGATTGCCAAGCAGAAACGCGAAGGGACGAATATCATCGTCTCGGCCCCCGGTGTGGGCGCGGGGCACAAGGTGAAGTTTACCGACCACCTTTACCGCGCACTTGTCTTGCCGCTTGTTGAATTCGTCGGACGAATGGGCTGGTCGCTCGTTCTCATCCTGTCGCTGGTGCTGACCTATCGCATTTGCGATTCAATCTGGGGCGTTTTCGCCTATCCCTTCTATCTTGGGGAATTGAACTATACCGGCGATCAGGTCGCCTTCGCGTCCAAGTTCTTCGGCGTATTCGCCATCCTCCTCGGCCTGGCTCTGGGCGGCTGGATCATCACGCAATTCGGGCGCATGTTCACGCTGACGCTCGGCGCGGTTCTCGCCGCAGCGACCAATCTGCTCTACGCCGATCTCGCCATTGGCGGCGAGCTGATGCAGGCAGGCAGCGACGCCATCGGCTTCACTGCACTGGTGAACTTCATCGCCGGGGCATTCCAGATGTCGGAGATTGATGGCCTCGCGCGTCTTACATTCACGATCTTCTGGGAAAACCTTGCGATCGGTATCGCAGGCGCCGCCTATATCGCCTGGCTGTCGAGCATCGTCGCAAAGAAATACGCAGCGGTGCAATATGCTTTGCTGGCTTCTCTTACGCTGCTGGTCGGGACACTGGGCCGCGGCGCACTTGGCCAGATGATCGAGGAGCGCGGGTATTATTTCGTGTTCATTTTCACCACCTTGATCGGCATCATCGCCGTATTCCTGTGCTTGGCTGAATGGTACCGCGAAAGCCGGGGCAAAAAGGCGGCGGGTATCGTGGCCCTGGAGCTGGGGGAAAGTGCCGCATAATTTTACAATTTTGACCGGGCGAAGTTAGCCAATTGAAAACCCTTCTCTGAGAAGAAGGTGCAATGAGCGAGTCCGCTGCAAATTTCGATGATGAAAAACGCCGCGACTATTTGCGCCTGAATTTGGGCGTGATTGCTCGTGTCGAGACCCTCGAAGGGCGGAAAAAGGTCGAAATTCTCGATCTTTCACAAGGCGGCGCGCGCATCCGCCTGCTGGTTGACGCAGAGCCGTTCAAGGAATGCGTATTGTGCTGGTTGTCGTTTGATTCCTACGCCCGTGTCGGCCGCCGGAATGGCAACGAACTCGCACTGGTGTTCGATTTTCCGCTGCGTCCAGGGGTCATCAAGCAAACCCGCAACCAGGCACCGGGCATTTGGCGCAATGACAGCGTTTACCAGGGCGCTATCGCCCGCGATTTTGTGCAGGGCACGTACAACACCTAATCCGGCAATTCGTCGTTCAGTCGCAGGACCTCGCCCGCGAGATAGAGCGAGCCTGTGATAAGAACCAGGAGACCGTCATCGGGCAGGGCCTTCAGGGCCGCAGGGACATCTTCGGCACGCTTAGAACCTTGCGGAAAGGCATCGATACTGTGCCAATCGTGCCCCGGGACAGGGACGACGGTAGTGCTGGCGATCATGGCTGACAACGGATCGACGAGCGCGGCCGGATCCTTCGCTTCGAGCATCCCGATGATCAGGTGCATCTTCTGCCCCTGGAAATGGTCCGCCAGAGCCTGGCCTGCGCTGCGATTGTGGCCACCATCGAGCCAGATGAGGCGGCCCTGAGTTAGCGGTCCGTCGCCCAAGCGCTGTAGCCTTGCAGGCCAGCGCGCCGCCCCAATTCCAGCGGCCATCGCATCTTCGCTGATCGTGACCGTATACTGGTGCCGTAGCATGGCGACGGCCAGTGCTGCGTTCTCGGCCTGATGCGCTCCTGCAATTGAAGGAAGCGGCAGTTCGAGTTTTCCGTGGGCGTCCGAATAGAGCAGCGCCGTTCCGGTAATCTCCGAAGTCCACTCTGCGCACCGCATTGCCAACGGTGCATTCTTTGCATGTGCAGCCCGAATGATTTCGGCCCTGGGACCGCCGGGATAGGACAGGGTTACCAGCGGCACGCCCTGCTTCGCGATGCCGGCTTTCTCGAAGGCAATCCTCGACAACGGCTCATATGGGGTGCCGGCTTCGGGGATAAGCAGGAAACGCTCATGGTCGATGCCGAGCGCTGCGATACCGCACACAGCGGGCGAGGGCAGGACGTTCGTTGCGTCGAACCGTCCCCCGAGGCCGACCTCGACGATGCAGGCATCGGCCGGAACACGGGCGAATTCCGTAAAGGCTGCAGCAATGGTTACTTCAAAGAAGCTGGGACCAAGATCGGCTCCGATATCGAGAACTTTGGCGAGCAATTCTGCAAGACGTGCATCGGAGATAAGCTGTCCCGCGACACGGATACGCTCGTTGTAGCGGACCAGATGCGGGCTGGTGGTGACGTGGACCTTATGACCCTCTGCCTCCAACATGGCGCGAAGGAAGGCGCAGGTTGAACCCTTGCCGTTTGTCCCGGCCACATGGAAAACCGGCGGCAGCCTGAGGTGCGGACTGCCCAACCGTTCGAGCAAGGCGAGCATGGTTTCGAGGCCCAGCCGACCGTCCGGGACAGACAGCGCCCCCAGCCGGTCGAGCTGCGCCTGAACAGCCGCATCATCTGAGCGGGCAAAGTCCCGCATGGGAGGGGTCAGGCCGCCTCTGACGGCGCGAGGTAGTCGAGAACGGTCGACAGCATTCCGCGCAGTTCCTTACGGTGAACCACCATGTCGACCATGCCGTGTTTGTGCAGGTACTCGGCGCGCTGGAAGCCATCGGGCAGCTGTTCGCGAATGGTGTCCTGAATCACGCGCTGGCCGGCAAAACCGATGAGCGCGCCCGGTTCGGCAATGTGGACATCGCCCAGCATCGCGTAGCTTGCGGTCACGCCGCCTGTTGTCGGATCAGTGAGGACTACGATGTAGGGCAGGCCCGCTTCTTTCAGGCGCCGCGTCATAACTGTCGCCTTGGGCATTTGCATCAGGCTGAGAATGCCTTCCTGCATGCGCGCACCGCCAGCGGCAGTAACAACGATGTAGGGCGCGCGGCGGGTAAGGGCACGTTCTGCGCCCTGACAAAACGCCGTGCCCACGGCCATGCCCATGGATCCGCCCATGAAGGTGAAGTCCTGTACGCCGACAACGGCAGGCTTGCCGTCAATCGCCCCGGAACCGACGATGAAGGCATCTCGGTGCGGGTTCTTTGCGCGGGCCTTCTTCAGGCGGTCGGTATATTTTTGCGAATCCTTGAACTTGAGCGGGTCTTCTTTGACTTCAGGCACAGGCAGGACCTCAAAGCCTTCGTCAAGCAATTGGCGTAGGCGTTCGTTCGCGCCGATACGGCCGTGATGGTCGCAGCGCGGGCAGACAAAAGCATTGTCCTCGTATTCCTGCGCAAAGACCATTTGCTGGCAGCTGGGGCATTTCACCCAGAGGTTTTCTTCGGTGCTGCGCTTGGGCAGCCAGGACATCGAACTACGGACGCGTGTAAACCAGTTCATGACGCGCCCTTTGCCGCTGAATGCACTGCCTTGGCAAGACCTGCAGTCAGTTCGCGGAGCTTCGCAGGTGCATCGGCGCCGTGCTCTGCGATCAATTCGACCAAGGCAGATCCCACGACGACCCCGTCTGCGACCTGCGCAATTTCTGCAGCTTGCTCAGGCGTACGGACACCGAAACCGACCGCAACCGGAATGTCGGTTTGGCCTTTGATGCGCGTCACGTTTTCCTCGATCGATTCGATCGCTGCCTGCTGCATGCCGGTGATGCCGGCGACTGCGACATAGTAGAGGAAACCGTCCGACCCCTCCAACACCTGCGGTAGCCGCCTGGCGTCGGTGGTGGGGGTCGCAAGCCGGATCGGAGATATGCCAGCCGCGCGCAGTTGCGGGCCAAGGGCATCGTCTTCTTCCGGCGGGATGTCGACGCAGATTACGCCATCGACGCCTGCATCCTTTGCGGCAGAGGCAAACCAGTCCGGCCCGCGCCGGATCATGGGATTGGCATAACCCATGAGAACCAGCGGCACTTCGGGATGGCGCTCGCGAAACTTGCGCGCGATGCGCAGAACGTCCGCGGTGGTGGTGCCTGCGCCAAGCGAGCGGATGTTCGCCGCCTGAATCGCAGGGCCATCGGCCATGGGATCGGTGAAAGGCATGCCAAGCTCGATGACATCGGCGCCGCCCTCAACGAGAGCGTCGAGATTGGCAGCCGTGTCGCCGTCACCTGCGGTGACAAAGCAGACAAGTGCGGGGTGGGGTTTGGCAAAGGTGTTGGAGAGGCGGGTCAAATCTCCACTCCCAGCTTTTCAGCCACAGTGAAGATGTCTTTGTCCCCGCGCCCGCACAGATTGGCGAGGATCACGCTGTCCTTGGGCATGTCCTTCGCGCGATTCGCCACTGCTGCAATAGCGTGGCTGGGTTCAAGCGCGGGAATAATGCCTTCGGTGCGGCAGAGGAGTTGGAAGGCCTCAAGCGCTTCGTCATCGGTGACGGCGGTGTATTCGACCCGGCCGCTGTCCTTGAGCCAGGCATGTTCGGGACCGATGCCGGGATAATCGAGACCTGCGCTGATAGAGTGACCCTCGGTGATCTGGCCGTCCTCGTCCTGAAGCAGATAGGTCTTGTTGCCGTGGAGCACGCCGGGAAAGCCGCCAAGCAGGCTGGCCGCATGTTCGTCGCCGTCGAGGCCGTGTCCAGCAGCCTCCACGCCGAGCAACTTCACTTCGCGGTCGTCGAGGAAGGGGTGGAACAGGCCGAGGGCATTCGAGCCGCCGCCGATACAGGCCACTGCAAGATCTGGCAGGCGGCCAATGCGCGACAGCATCTGTGCACGGGCTTCCTTGCCGATGATGCTCTGGAAATCGCGGACCATTTCCGGATAGGGATGCGGTCCTGCAGCAGTGCCGATGATGTAGAAAGTGTCATGCACGTTCGCGACCCAATCGCGCAGGCCCTCGTTCATTGCATCTTTCAGCGTGCCGCGTCCGCTGGTTACCGGCACGATTTCCGCGCCGAGCAACTTCATGCGGAACACGTTTGGCGATTGGCGCCGAACGTCCTCGGCACCCATGTAGATCACGCAAGGAAGGCCGAAGCGCGCGCAGACGGTGGCCGTGGCCACGCCATGCTGACCCGCGCCGGTTTCGGCGATAATGCGCTTCTTGCCCATGCGCATGGCAAGCAGGATCTGCCCGATGCAATTGTTGATCTTGTGCGCGCCGGTATGATTGAGCTCATCGCGTTTGAACCAGACCTGTGCGCCGCCGAGCGCCTCTGTCAGCCGCTCTGCGAAGTAGAGCGGGGAGGGGCGCCCCACATAATGTTCGAGCAGATCGTCGAACTGCGCCTGGAACGCCGGATCGGCCTGTGCCTTGCGATATTCACGCTCCAAGTCGAGCACGAGCGGCATTAGCGTTTCTGCGACATAACGTCCGCCATAGTCGCCAAAATGTCCGCGCTCGTCGGGCTGGTTGCGAAAGGTATTTGCATTGGTTGCCATGGGGCTTCCATGACGGGGAGAAATGCCAATGTCGAGAGAGGGTTTCGTTTGCGCTCGACAAGTGCGTCTGGCTTCGCCATTCGGCGCGGCCATGGACACGACAAAGCCCGCCGATTTCAAGCTTCCCGAAGACTGCACCGACATGCGCGAAGTGCGCATCGGGGTCGACGCAACCGACCGCGAATTGATGGAACTGCTGGACCGCCGCTTTGGCTACATGCGCGCTGCGGCCCGCATCAAGCAGGACCGCAATGTCGTTCGCGACGAAGCGCGGAAGACCGAAGTAATCGACAATGCCCGCGCAGATGCAGAAAAGCGCGACCTTCCCGCTGGGAAGATCGCGCAAATCTGGGGCGAATTGGTCGAAACCTCGATCGCCTACGAATTGGTAGAGTGGGACCGCCTGAGGGCGTGATCCCGCTGCACTACGGGCTTAGTTGCCGCGGTTGAATTCGACCCACTGGTCCTGCGTCATGCAGACTTTCTGCTTCCGGCGGCTGCTCATGTCAGCGCGAATGTACTTGCAGACTTCTTCGTTCTTCTCTTCCGCAGGCTTCTGCTGCTGGACCGCTTCGTCCTTCTTCTGAGCATCGGGTTCGTTCGCAAGAACTGGAACGGAAATAAGTGTCAGAGAGGCGGCAATCGCAGCAAAGCGCATGAAATTTTTCCTTCGTTTCAATGAATTCGTCGGCGCTGATAGTTCTCGATCGATGAACCGTCGATGAGTTTTCGATCAACTGCTTCTGGGTTTGCGCCCAAGCGAGGACAAGACACCGCGAAGCGTCCGCACCTCAAGATGATTCCAGCCCGGCTTGGTCAGAACGCTGCGCAGGGTTCGGTGAGTCGCCTCTGCGCGGCCTTCGGGAAGGAAATAACCAGTAGGCTCCAGCATCCGCTCTAGATGATCGATCAGTCCTTCCAGATCCCCCTGCGGGGCAGGTGGCAGGATCTCTTCCTGTGTTGGTTGGACCAGCGATTCGTTCTTGGACCATTCGTAAGCACAAAGGATCACGGCCTGCGCCAGATTGAGCGATCCGAATTCCGGATTGATCGGTGCGGTGACAATGGCGCGGGCCAGATCGAGATCTTCGGTTGCCAAACCCGAACGTTCCGGTCCGAACAGGATCGCACTGCGGCCCTCGGCAACAGCTATCTCGCGCGTGGCCTGTTCTGGCGTGAAGACAGGCTTGGTAACGCCGCGCTTGCGAACTGTCGTCGCATAGACATGGGCGCAATCAGCCACGGCTTCCGCCGTCGTGGAGAAGACTTCGGCTCGCTCGAGCACGATGTCTGCGCCGGCGGCCGACGGACCTGCAGACGGGTTGGGCCAGCCATCGCGCGGTTCGACAAGGCGGAGTTCGGTCAGGCCGAAATTGAGCATCGCCCGCGCAGACTTGCCGATATTCTCGCCAAGCTGGGGCTTCACCAGCACAATGACCGGCTTGCGCACCTCAGTTTTTGCCATGAGGCGCAGCTTCCTGGACCGAGCTGGCAAATTCCTCGAAGTCGCGCGCTTCATTGAAGTCGCGGTAGACGCTGGCGAAGCGGATGTAGGCCACGCTGTCGAGCTGGCGCAGGCCGTCCATTACGAGTTCGCCGATGCGCTGCGATGGGATTTCGGCCTCACCTGCAGTTTCGACCTGTCGCTGGATGCCGGACACGAGCTGGTCGATCTGTTCCTGCGCAACGTCGCGTTTGCGGCACGCGAGGGAAATCGATTGCTCCAACTTGCTGCGATCGAAAGGCTGGCGGCGATCTCCGCTTTTGACAACGGTCACCTCGCGCAATTGTACACGCTCGAATGTGGTGAAGCGCGCTCCGCATTTCGAACATTGGCGCCGCCGCCTGATCGAGGTCGAATCCTCGGTCGGACGACTGTCCTTTACCTGGCTGTCGTCATGGGCACAAAAAGGGCAGCGCATTTACGGCCTGAGGCGTTTGTAAAGGACGATGCCTGCACCGGCCACGCCGCCGATGATCGGACCAACCACGGGCAGCACCCAGCCTGCCACCGCGCCGATCGCTGCGCCAGTCAGCACGGGCTTGGTCGAGGGATGGTGGACGCCTTCCTTCATCATGCTCTTCAGCTCGGCCTGAGCATCGGGCAGAAGGTCGTGATCCTGATGTTTGGGGTCTTTTTCGTCCATTGTCCTGTTCCTCAGCGCCCCGGATAGACCGGAAAGGCGGCGCAAAGCTTTGCGACTTGTGCGCGCACCTGCTCTTCGACCTGTCCGTCACCTTCGGGGCCATTGCGTGACAACCCGTCTACCACTTCGCAGATGAGTTTGCCCACTGTTTCGAATTCTGCGGGACCGAAACCGCGTGTGGTGCCAGCCGGAGTGCCAAGGCGAATGCCGCTGGTCACGAAAGGACTGCGGGTGTCGTAGGGAATGCCGTTCTTGTTGCAGGTCAGCCAAGCCCGGTCGAGGCCTGCTTCTGCCGCCTTGCCGGTCACGTCCTTGGCCGTGAGGTCGACGAGCATGGAGTGGTTATCGGTACCGCCGGACACGACGCGAAGGCCGTTATCCTCGATACCCTTGGCAAGCGCACGGGCGTTTTCGACGATCCGGTGGGCATAGTCCTTGAAATCCGGACGCAGCGCCTCCCTGAAAGCGACGGCCTTGGCGGCGATGATGTGCATCAAAGGGCCACCCTGAAGGCCCGGGAAAACCGCCATGTTCAGCGGCTTCGTGTACTTCTCGTCATTCCACAAGATGATGCCGGAACGCGGGCCGCGCAGGCTTTTGTGGGTCGTAGTGGTCACGATATCGGCATGGGGGAAAGGCGAGGGATGGGCACCGCCCGCCACGAGACCCGAGATGTGGCTCATGTCCACCATCAGGATCGCACCGACTTCGTCAGCAACCTTGCGGAAAGCGGCCCAATCCCATGTTCGCGAGTATGCAGTACCGCCCGCGATGATGAGCTTGGGCTTGTGCTCCTTCGCAGTCGCCATGACGGCGTCCATGTCGATCAGTTCGTCTTCCTTGCGGACGCCGTAACTGACCGGGTTGAACCACTTGCCGCTCATATTGACGGGCGAGCCATGCGTAAGGTGACCGCCCGAATTGAGGTCGAGGCCCATGAAGGTGTCGCCAGGCTGCAGCATCGCAAGGAACACTGCCTGGTTCATCTGGCTGCCCGAATTCGGCTGAACATTCGCAAAGTCGGATCCAAACAACTGTTTAGCGCGGTCAATTGCCAGTGTTTCTACCACGTCGGCATAATCGCATCCGCCATAGTAGCGCTTGCCGGGATAACCTTCGGCGTATTTGTTCGTGAATACCGTTCCTGCAGCTTCAAGCACTGCGGCGGAGGCGATATTCTCGCTCGCGATCAGTTCGATCTTGTCCTGCTGGCGCTTGAGTTCATTGCGAACCGCGCCGAAAACCTCGGGGTCGGCTTCTGCGAGTGTATCGTGCCAGAAGCGGTCCATCGGCTCGCGGGAATTGTCGGCGGGCTGTGTTGCCATGAAATCAGACCTCGGGGTTGGAAAGCTTGTCGACACGGCGCTGATGACGCCCTGTTCCGCCGGGAAGTGAATCGGCGAATGCGGTTTCGAGAAATGCGGTCAGGCACGCCTTGGCCATATCGCTGCCTATCAGACGCGCGCCCATCGCGATGCAATTGGCGTCATTATGCTCACGCGAAAGAGCAGCAGAAAGCGGTTCCGACGCGATTGCGCAGCGGACCGCAGGGTTGCGATTGACGCTGATCGAGATGCCGATACCTGATCCGCAAAGCGCAACACCGCGCTCAGCAGTACCGTCGGCGATGACATTGGCCAGCTTGTAGCCAAAGTCAGGGTAATCGACGCTGTCGTTATTGTCGGGGCCAAGGTCTGCGACCTCGTGGCCCTGTTCGATAAGCCAGTCGCGCAGCTCGGCCTTGAGGTCGGTTGCGGCATGGTCGGAGGCAATGGCGATACGCATGCGAATTCCATACGGAAGGGGAGGCAAGATTGCCAGACGGGCACTGCGAGAATTCGTCCGAAAAGTCGCAAGAATTTCTTGTTCGGGGCCTTAGACCGCCTCGTCAGTTTCAGCCCATAAGTCGTCGAGATGCGCTTTGAGGTCTTCAGTGGACTGGTTGCAGCGCCCCCAGCGCGAAAGGCGCAATTGCCACAAGTTCAGATCTGCAGTCGGCTCGCGCTGCCGGGTCTCGGCCATCAACTTGCGTGCTTCCTCCGTATTGCCCAGGTGAAAGCAGATCAGCGCCAAATGCCAATAAGTGTAGCTCGCGAGAGGGTTCAGCAACATGCTCTCACGAAAGACACTTTCGGCCGCTTCGTAATTATCGAGGCCCAGATATGCGACACCCTGCCAATTCAGAGCATAGTGCAAATAGGGTGACTGCGGTTCGATCTGCATGAAATCATCGAGTATCGAAAGCGCGTTTTCATGCTTGCCCAGCATGGGGCTGCAGATGCCTGCTGCCAATTGTGCAAAGCCGTATCCGGGATTGATCCTATGCGCCCGCATCGAGCAGTTGAGCGAGTCTTTCAATTTCCCCAGATACATCAGGCCAAACGCGACATGGGCCAGCGTGGGCGCGCTTTCTCCGTCGCACGCGAGGGCGCGGTCTACGTTGAGCTTGATCCGTTTTACCTCGGCAGGATTGTCCGGACTGAGGAAATGATAGGCGAGGGCGGACGAGTGCGCGAACAGCGCATGGGCAAGCCCGTAATCCGGGTCGATTGAGATGGCTTCACTTGAAGCCTCGATCGCATTGCCGACTGAATCGCCATTGAGTTGGCGCAGTGCCGCCAACCCGCGCATGCAGAATTCCCAGGCAGTCAGATCGCGCGGTTTCTTGAGCGCCTGTTCCATGGCCATACGGTAGACTTGCGTACCGAGATGGGCGGCAAGCTCTTCGATCAAATCTTCTTGGAGAGCTGCAAGTTCTGCGAGCGGTTTTTCGAAACGCTGGGTCCAGGCGATCTCGCCGTTGCCCGCTTCGACAAGCTGGGCCGTAACCCGCAGCACTTTACCGCTGCGCCGGACGTTGCCCTCGAGAAGATAGCGAACTCCAAGCTGTTCGCCCAACGCTTCGATATCCGGCAGCTTCCCGGTGTAGAAGCGCGCTGTTGCCGAGCTTGAAATGACGCGCACATTTACCGCGTGGGAAAGCGTGTCGATGACGTCTTCTACCATGCCGATTGCGAAAACTTCGTCTTCTTCAAGACCGGATCGGTTCGCAAATGGCAGGACGGCGAGTGTGGGGGCATCACCGCGCTCGCCGTGTCTGACAGGAGGAAGGGCAGGTGTCTTTGCGGGCTGGACTGAGGCCGCGCCAAGTTCAGGGTCACGCCCGAGAAATTCGCGGATTTCCTCGACAAGTGATCGCCAAGATGGATGGCTGAGATCGCCGTTCCAGCCGGACAGGTCGGCCGTCTGCGTCAGCTCGAAGATTACGGGTCTATCACAAGGCTCGATCGTTACCGGGATCAGGGTTTTGCGGCGATCCGCAATGGTCGCCTCGGCGCGAACCCAGCGCGATCCGACCGAACGGGGACTCCACAGTACGACGACGGCTTTTGCTTCTCGCAGAGCAGCTTCGGTGACGATATCGTAGTTTTCGCCCGAACGCAGCTCGGTATCCCACCAGACAGATAAACCCTCCTTCCCGAATGACTCGGAAAATTGGAGCGCAACTGCCTCGTCTTCACGATTGTAGGAGAGAAAAATCTCGGGGGACTTGGTCATGAGGCGTTCGCCGTCGTCATCCAAATCCCCCGTTATTTCAATGCGGTATTACTGGTCCAGGAATGAACGCATCTTGCGGCTGCGGCTAGGATGCTTGAGCTTGCGCAGCGCCTTCGCTTCAATCTGACGGATACGTTCACGTGTCACGCTGAACTGCTGGCCGACTTCTTCCAGAGTGTGGTCGGTGTTCATGCCGATCCCGAAGCGCATACGCAGGACGCGTTCTTCGCGCGGGGTAAGCGAGGCAAGGACGCGGGTGACCGTTTCCTTCAGATTCGCCTGGATCGCTGCGTCGACCGGAATGATCGCGTTCTTGTCCTCGATGAAATCGCCGAGGTGCGAATCTTCCTCGTCGCCGATAGGCGTTTCGAGGCTGATCGGTTCCTTGGCGATCTTCATCACCTTGCGGACCTTCTCGAGCGGCATGGAGAGCTTCTCCGCCATCTCTTCAGGTGTCGGTTCGCGGCCCTGATCGTGCAGGAACTGGCGCGAGCAACGTACCAGCTTGTTGATCGTCTCGATCATGTGAACCGGGATGCGGATCGTGCGGGCCTGGTCGGCAATCGAGCGTGTAATCGCCTGCCTGATCCACCAAGTCGCGTAAGTGCTGAACTTGTAACCGCGGCGGTATTCGAACTTGTCGACCGCCTTCATCAGGCCGATGTTGCCTTCCTGAATGAGATCGAGGAACTGCAGGCCGCGGTTCGTGTATTTCTTCGCGATCGAGATCACGAGGCGCAGGTTCGCTTCGACCATTTCCTTCTTGGCGATACGTGCTTCACGCTCGCCCTTCTGGACCATGTTCACGATCCGGCGGAATTCCGGCAATGCCATGCCGGTGGCGCTGGCAATATCAGCGATTTCCGCACGAATACGGTCGATCGCATCGCCTTCCTTCTCGGCGAAAGCAGCCCACTTTTTGTCCTTCTTGACCTTGTCGTCCATCCACGCATCGTCGAGCTCGTGGCCGATATAGGCTTCGAGGAAGTCGACGCGCTTGACCTTGTGACGTTCAGCCAGCCGGAGCATCTGCCCGCCAAGTGCAGTCAAGCGGCGGTTGAAGGCATAAAGATTGTCGACCAGGAATTCGATCTTGGTCGCATGGAACTGGACGCTTTCCACTTCGGCGGTGAGCTGTTCCGAAAGCGCTTCGTACTTCTTTTCCTTGGCAGCGGGGAAATCTTCTCCGCGTGCAAGCGTGTCAACGCGATCGGCCTGAAGCTTTTCGAACTTCCCGAAAAGGTCCGCGATGCGTGCAAAACGTTCGATGGCGTCCGGCTTGAGCGCGGCTTCCATCTGAGCAAGGGACATGGTGTTGTCCTCTTCCTCTTCATCGTCCTTCTTGGACGAACCTTCTTTGCCGTCCTCATCTTCGGAATCGCTGTCGTCTTCGTCCTCATCATCGTCGTCGCGAATGGTGGGGCCGGCGGTCTCTTCCGAAATTTCGCCGTCGTCATCATCGTCTTCCGCGTCGTCGGTCATCTTGTCCGCCGGCGGTTCCTTGGAGAGCATGGCGTCGAGATCGAGGATCTCGCGCAGCTGCATTTCCTCGGCATTCAGGGCTTCGGACCACTGGATGATGGCATGGAAAGTGATCGGGCTCTGGCACAGGCCGATGATCATCATGTCGCGGCCGGATTCGATCCGCTTGGCAATCGCGATTTCGCCTTCGCGGCTGAGCAACTCGACGGCGCCCATTTCACGCAGGTACATGCGTACCGGGTCATCGGTGCGTTCGCCGGCGGCCAGCTTCTTGGGGCCTGCAGGCTTCTTGGGAGCTTCCTTTTCGGCTGACGAAGGAGCGGGTGCGATTTCCTCGACTTCGTCTTCCTGCTCGGCGTCTTCGTCGTTCTCGACGATCTGGACGCCCATTTCGGACAGAGCGGCCTGAATGTCTTCGATCTGGTCGGAGCTCATCTCGCCCTGAGGCAAAGCGTCGTTGAGCTCGTCATAGGTGACGTAGCCCTTCTTCTTTGCTTTGGTGAGGAGCTTCTTCACCGACGCTTCGTTGAGATCGATCAGCGGTGCGTCGTCTTTGTCGCCCGACTTGGTCTTGGTGGCCATAAAGAGCAATTAGTCCGTACTTGCGCCGCTATCAGGTTCTGCACCCTTCGCGGCATCTGAATTTTTCGCGGTCGCCGTAGCGGCCTTGCGGCTTGCCATTTGCCCGAGTCGTGCCTCGAATTCCAGCTTTCGCTTGAGCAGGCGCTGCTGCTCGGCGAAGGCCCCTTCGGGGTCACTTTCAAAACGCGCGGTTGCTGCAGCAAGCGCGGCTTCGATTGCCGGTCTTTCGACCAGCAACGACACGGCTTCGGCCAGTTCCTCGCGCGCATCTACCGGATCAGTGCCTTCATCGAGAAAGGCGAAGCGGATGTTAGCCGGTGGGGCAGGTAGGCCTTCGGGTAGCGATATGGGCGATTGCGCGTGCGAATCAAGCGTTTCCGCTGCGGCAAGTAGCGAATCTATGGCCGGACCGACATTTCGGTCACTTTGCGCGACGCGGGCCAGAGCTGCTTCATGCTGCGCGATTTCACCCGGATGTCGCAGAAGTCCGTGGATTACAGCGCTGGCCAGCGCATCGCGTGACCCGCCCTGGATTGCCCTTTCGAGCCGTGATTTCGCTTCTGGTGAAAGCTGGGGAGAAGGGGCCTTGTAACCGGATTTTTTCCACTCCCCGCGCGGCTTGAACTCGCGCTGCGGGCGCGGAGGGAAAGCGAAATCGGAGAATCGCTGGGACAATTCGCGCTTGTAGAGAGCCCGGATATCCGGGTGCTGGATCATCTCTACATGCGACATCAGCCGGTCCTTGAGGCCCGCTTTCTCCTCTGGCGAAGTCAGCGGCGCTGCCGCTTTTTCGAATTCCCATAGTGTATCCAGGAGGCTTGCCGGATTGCCGAGCAATTCTTCCAGCGCGCCGACCCCGCGATCCCGGATCAAATCGTCTGGATCGGTGCCAGCAGGCATCCGGACGATCGAGAGGGAATGCCCCGGTCGAAGCATGGGGAGGGCGCGCTCCACCGCGCGCATCGCTGCCCGCTGGCCTGCATTGTCACCGTCGAAACATACGATGGGGCGTTCAACTTGGCGCCAGAGCAGCTCGATCTGGTTCTCTGTCAGCGCTGTACCCAGCGGCGCGACTGCTTCGGCGATGCCCGCATTGGCGAGGGCGATCACGTCCATATATCCCTCGACCACCACGATCCTGCCCGATTGCCGTGCGGCAGGAGCTGCCCGGTGCAAATTGTAGAGGGTGCGCCCCTTGTCAAAGAGCGGCGTATCAGGCGAATTCAGATATTTCGGGGCGTGGGGATTGCTGTCGCCGTCGAGGATGCGGCCCCCGAACGCGATAACCCGGCCGCGGGTATCGTGGATGGGCAGCATCAAACGGCCGCGGAACCGGTCGTAGGGATCCTTGCCCTCGATCTCGATCCGCATGCCGGTTTCCGACAACATCGCTTCATCGAAATTGGCGAGGGCGGATTTCAAAGCCTGCCGGTCCTCCGGAGCGAAGCCGAAACCGAATTCGCGGATCACGGCGTCAGAAAAGCCGCGCCGCGCCAGATAGGAGCGAGCCCTCGTGCCGCCCGCACCGGCAAGGTTCGCCTCGAACCAGACCTGCGCCGCTGTTGTCACATCATGGAGACTGGCACGCTTTTCCGCGCGCTTGGCTGCCTGCGGGTCGGGCGCGGGCACCTCCATTCCCGCCTCTGCGGCCAGTTCCTTGACCGCATCCATGAACGGCATGCCGCGCTGGTCGGTCAACCAGCGGATGGCATCGCCGTGCGCCTCGCAGCCGAAGCAGTGGTAGAAGCCCTTCTCGTCATTTACGTAAAAGCTGGGCGTCTTTTCATTGTGGAACGGGCAACACGCCTTGAACTCACGGCCCGCCTTGGTCAGCCGGGTGGTGCGGCCGATCACGGCAGACAGCGTGGTCCGCATGCGCAATTCGTCCAACCATTGGGGTGATAGGGCCATCGCCTTCCCCTACCGCCTGCGGCGCGCCGCCGCTAGTTTGCAGGTGCGCCGGGTGCCGCTTTTTCTTCGGCCGGGAAGGGACCGCGCGCGATGGCCTGGTTACCTTCTATCTCCAGCAGGTAAGCATCGGCAGGTCCTGCGGGCGGCAAGGTCGATTGCCACCAGAAGGTGAGGGTCGCGCCGGGTAGCCAGCCGTCACCCTCGACGACGCGCCAGATTAACTGGCCATCGTCGCTCGAAATGGAGATCGCGTCCTCGTTGCCGAGCGCAGCAAGCGCCTGTGCGTTGGAATAGCCGACGGCTGCATTGAAGCCGTGAACCCTTTCGGTGGTCCGGAAGAGCGTGGGCGGGCTCTCGACCACTTCGGGGCCTTCGCCCTCTGCAGCTTCTTCTTCGCCATTGGTGGCGGCCAACGTCACCTGGTGCACATAGGTGTAGATCGTGCCTTCGGGCATCTGCCCGGGCTCGCACACCGCAACGCCTTGGGGGCAGGCAACGAAACTGACCATTTCGGCAATCTGGCTGCTGCCAGCGCTCAGCACGGTTGAAACTTCCGGTCCCTGCGGTCCGACAATCTTCGCGCCCAATGTGCTCAGGTCGAGATCGGCAGCGACGAGTGTGCGCGGCTGAGCTGGGGTGGGTGTGGGCGAGGGCGCTGGTTCAGGTTCACCCGGTCCGCAAGCAGCCAGTGCGAACGGCGCAGCAATCAACAACAGCCGCTTCACGAGAGTGCTTCCTTCACCAGGCCGCTAGCCTTGGTCATGTCGAGCGTCGCACCGTGGCGCGCCTTGAGCTCGCCCATGACCTTGCCCATGTCCTTCATGCCCTCGGCACCGGTATCGGCCTTGATCTGCGCGATGGCAGCGCGGGTTTCTTCCTCGCTCATCTGCTGCGGCAGGAATTCCTCAATAACGCCGAGTTCGGCCTTTTCCTTGTCGGCCAGTTCCTGGCGGCCGCCATCTTCGTACATCTCGATCGATTCGCGGCGCTGTTTGGCCATCTTCATCAGGACATCGGTCACCATCGCGTCGTCATCCGGCATTTTGTCGGAAGTGCGCAGTTCGATATCGCGGTCCTTGATCTTGGCGCCAATCAGGCGGAGCGTGGCGGTGCGCTCCTTGTCCTTCGCCTTCATGGCGGTGACGGTCTCGGTCTTGATGGTCTCGCGGAGCATGGTGCCTCGTAACGCTAATCTGTGGATGGTTCGGCTCCCATGTAGGGCAAGCTGACACAAAGCCAAGTCTTGCGCTTGACGGGGGGGCGTCACACCTATAGCCGCCACCGCTTAGCGACATCGCCGGAAAACCCCTGACTCGGAGAGCCCAAATGGCCCTGCCCGCATTCTCGCACGCGCAACCCAAAGGCGCGACGGGAGTCCTCGTCTTTGCAGACGGCACATGTATCTGGGGCAAGGGCTTCGGCGCGACCGGTTCGGCCGTCGGCGAAGTGTGCTTCAACACCGCCATGACCGGCTATCAGGAAGTGATGACCGATCCGTCCTACGACAGCCAGATCGTCACCTTCACCTTCCCGCACATTGGCAACGTCGGCGCGAACGAGGAAGACCACGAGAGCCGCGGTCTAGGCGCCGTGGGCTGCATCGTGCGGCAGGAGGTCACTCCGCAATCGAACTTCCGCGCGCAGCAGGAATTCGCCGATTGGATGACCGCACACGGGAAGATCGGCCTGTCGGGCATCGATACCCGCGCGCTAACCCGCCGCATTCGCATGAACGGTGCACCCAATGCAGTGATCGCCCACAGCCCGCGCGGCGAATTCGACATGAAAGCGCTCAAGCAGCGGGCCGCAGACTGGTCCGGCCTCGAAGGCTTGGACCTTGTGCCATCGGTTACGCGTGACGGAACAGAGGACTGGAAGGGTGGCCATTGGCAGCTTGGCCATGGTTATACCGAAGGCGGGACGGAGAAGCCGCACGTGGTCGCGATCGATTACGGCGCGAAGGACAATATCTTCCGCAACCTCGTGAAAGCGGGGGCCAAGGTCACAGTCGTGCCTGCGCGCACAACGCTTGAAGAGATCATGGCGCTTAAGCCTGACGGTGTGTTCCTCTCGAACGGACCGGGAGATCCGGCGGCGACGGGCGAATATGCCGTGCCGGTAATCAAGGGACTGCTGGACGCGGACGTGCCGCTGTTCGGTATCTGCCTCGGCCACCAGATGCTTGGCCTGGCTGCTGGCGCAAAGACCGCCAAGATGTTCCAAGGTCACCGCGGCGCCAATCACCCCGTCCAGCGCGTCGGGTCCGCGTGGGGGGCTAGCGAAGGCCTCGTCGAGATCACCAGCATGAACCACGGCTTTGCGGTCGATGTTGATACGCTGCCGGACGGTGTAGAGCAGACCCACGTCTCGCTGTTCGATGGCACCAATTGCGGCATCTCGATCAAGGGCAAGAAGGCCTTCGGTGTCCAGTACCACCCTGAGGCGTCGCCGGGACCGCAGGACAGCTTCTACCTGTTTGAAAAGTTCGTGGGGATGTTGGGGTGACGCGCAGCAATTTAGTTGCGTTTGCTCTCGGAACGTTCGCATCTTTGGTGAGCGTCGCAATCGCACTTCAAATCAAGAGCGATCCGGTTGAACCCAAGGCGTACCGAACAGTATTCGCGCCTGACATCACCGAGCCTGGTGGTGAAGAGACGATGGACAATGTTGCCTACAGGGTTGGCGAGATGCTTCGTGAATGCGGTCTTTCAGAGTTTGAGATGCGGCTCGGCGATTTGCATGGCATCACCTACGACATCGAAATCTCATCCGAAAACACGCAAAGCCTCCATTGCATCGAAGACAATGCCCGAGGTGTCGATAAAGCAGTCAAACTCGGTTTTAAGGTTATCTGATGCCCAAACGCACTGACATCTCCTCGATCCTCGTCATTGGCGCTGGCCCGATCATCATCGGCCAGGCGTGCGAGTTCGACTATTCCGGCACGCAGGCGATCAAGGCGCTGAAGGAAGAGGGCTACCGGGTCATCCTGGTAAACTCCAACCCCGCCACGATCATGACCGACCCGGAAATGGCCGACGCGACCTATATCGAGCCGATCACGCCCGAAATCGTCGCCAAGATCATCGCCAAGGAACGCCCCGATGCGGTGCTGCCGACGATGGGCGGGCAAACCGCGCTCAACTGCGCGCTGTCGCTCAACAAGGACGGCACGCTGGAGAAATACGGCGTCCAGATGATCGGTGCCGACGCCGAAGCCATCGACAAGGCCGAAGATCGCCTGAAATTCCGCGATGCGATGGACAAGATCGGCCTCGAAAGTGCGCGCAGCGGCATCGCCCATTCGGTCGACCAGGCATATGAGGTGCTCGAACGCACTGGACTGCCATCCATCATCCGTCCCAGCTTCACGCTTGGCGGGACGGGCGGGGGCATTGCCTACAACAAGGCCGAGTTCGAGCGGATCGTGCGCGAAGGCCTCGACGCATCGCCCACCACCGAAGTCCTGATCGAGGAATCGCTCCTCGGCTGGAAAGAATACGAGATGGAAGTTGTCCGCGACCGCAAGGACAATTGCATCATCATCTGTTCGATCGAAAACGTCGATCCGATGGGCGTGCATACCGGAGATTCCATTACTGTCGCACCGGCGCTGACGCTGACCGACAAGGAATACCAGATCATGCGCACCGCCTCGCTGGAGGTTTTGCGTGAAATCGGTGTGGAAACAGGCGGTTCTAACGTACAGTTCGCAGTCAATCCAGCTGACGGCCGCCTGATCGTGATCGAGATGAACCCGCGTGTTTCGCGATCATCTGCGCTCGCATCCAAGGCCACCGGTTTTCCGATTGCCCGCATCGCGGCGAAGCTGGCCGTGGGCTACACGCTGGACGAGCTGACCAACGAGATCACGGGCGCGACGCCTGCCAGCTTCGAGCCGACCATCGACTATGTCGTGACCAAGATTCCGCGCTTCGCGTTTGAAAAGTTCAAGGGTGCCAAGCCGGAACTGGCCACCGCGATGAAGTCGGTTGGCGAAGTCATGGCCATCGGCCGCTGCTTTGCAGAATCGATGCAAAAGGCGCTTCGGGGCCTCGAAACAGGCCTCGACGGTTTTAACCGCGTGCCTGAACTCGAAGGCGTCAGCCGCGAGAAGATCACCGCCGCGCTCAGCCAGCGTACGCCCGACCGTATCCTGAGGATCGCCCAGGCGTTCCGTGAAGAATTCACAGTCGAGGAAATCAACCGCATCACCGGCTTCGACCCGTGGTTCCTGCGCCAGATCGAAGCGATCATCTACGAAGAGAACATGCTGGGCCACAACGGTCTGCCGAGGGATGCCGAAGAAATGCGCCGCCTGAAGGCGATGGGTTTCTCCGACAAGCGCCTTGCGACACTGGCCGTCCGCTCGGTCGGCGTGGCTGGCGGCATGGCGGAAACGCAGGCGCGCCGCTCGGGCCTGCTCCACGACGCCTTGCGCGCCATGGCAGGGGCGACGAGCGAACAGGAAGTGCGCGCGCTGCGCCACAAGCTCGGCGTCTATCCCGTGTATAAGCGGATCGACAGCTGCGCCGCAGAGTTCGAGGCAATTACGCCCTACATGTACTCGACCTACGAAGCGCCCAGTTTCGGCGAATCCGAGGACGAGGCAAACCCATCCGACCGCCGCAAGATCGTGATTCTCGGCGGCGGACCCAACCGGATCGGGCAGGGCATCGAGTTCGATTATTGCTGCGTCCACGCCTGTCTCGCGCTGGCGGAGGCCGGTTTCGAGACGATCATGGTCAACTGCAATCCGGAAACGGTTTCGACCGATTACGACACGTCCGACCGCCTCTACTTCGAGCCGCTGACAGAAGAAGACGTGCTGGAAATCCTGCGCGTCGAGATGTCGAAGGGCGAGCTTGTTGGCGTCATCGTCCAGTTCGGCGGGCAGACCCCGCTCAAGCTTGCCGCTGCGCTTGAACGCGAGGGGATTCCCATCCTCGGCACCAGCCCGGACGCCATCGACCTTGCCGAAGATCGCGAACGTTTTGCCAAGCTGGTATCGAAGCTGAAGCTCAAGCAGCCGGAAAACGGCATCGCCAAGAGCCGTGACGAAGCCGCAGCCGTCGCTGCGCGCATCGGCTATCCCGTACTCTTGCGCCCCAGCTATGTGCTTGGCGGTCGCGCGATGGAAATCGTCGACAGCGTCGCGCAGCTCGATGACTATATCGCTACGGCCGTCAACGTGTCGGGTGATAGCCCAGTCCTGGTCGACCAATACCTGCGCGATGCCGTGGAATGCGATGTCGACGTGATCGCCGATGGGAACGAGGTTCGCATTGCCGGGGTCATGCAGCACATCGAAGAGGCCGGCGTCCACTCGGGCGACAGCGCGTGTACGCTCCCGCCGTACAGCCTCCCGGACGATATCGTCGAAGAGATGGAGCGCCAGGCTACCGCGCTCGCAGAAGCACTCGACGTACGCGGACTGATGAACGTTCAGTTCGCTGTGAAAGACGGCGAGGTCTATCTGATCGAAGTGAACCCGCGCGCCAGCCGCACGGTGCCGTTTGTCGCCAAGGCTATCGGGAAACCTGTCGCCAAAATTGCCTCGCGCGTTATGGCAGGCGAACCGCTCTCCAGTTTCGAGCCGTTCAACCTCAAGCCAGATCACATGTCTGTAAAGGAAGCGGTCTTCCCCTTCAGCCGCTTCCCCGGCTCGGATCCGGCACTTTCGCCGGAAATGAAGAGCACGGGCGAAGTCATGGGCATCGATGCAGATTTCCCGGCCGCCTTCCTCAAGTCGCAGCTCGGAGCAGGCATGGTCCTGCCTGAAGAAGGCACGCTGTTCGTCTCGGTCAAGGACAGCGATAAGGAAGTGATCCTGCCCGCAGTGGCGACCCTGCTAGAAAAAGGTTTCCGCGTGATCGCGACGGGCGGCACGCAGCGCTTCCTTGCAGCGCAGGGTCTCGAAGTCGAACTGGTCAACAAGGTGGCCGAGGGACGGCCGCACATTGTCGATGCAATTATCGACGGTGAAGTGGCCTTGATCTTCAACACCACCGAAGGGTGGCAGTCGCTTCTGGACAGCCAGTCCATCCGTGTTGCTGCGCTGGAACAGAAGGTTCCATACTACACGACAGCCGCCGCCAGCCTAGCTGCTGCACGTGCGATTGCAGAGGTTTCGACCGAGCAGCTTGAAGTGCGTTCGTTGCAAGACTATTATAGCTGACAAGAACAAACGCGAATTCCCCCCACAGAAGAGCAATTGGGCTCCGCTTTCCTTGCGGACCGGGCTCTAATTGTCCGGCGAGGGAGCGCAAACAGGAAGGATTTTGGGTTCGATGGAAAAAGTGCCGATGCTGGCCGAGGGCTACGAAAAGCTCACTGCCGACCTGAAGGTGCTGCGCGCCGAACGGCCCAGGATCGTGGATGCGATCGAAGAGGCCCGCGCGCACGGTGACCTTTCGGAAAACGCCGAATACCATGCTGCCAAGGAACGCCAGGGCCAGGTCGAGGCAATGATTTCCGATATCGAATCAATGGTCAGCCGCGCGCAGATCATCGATCCGACAACCCTTACCGGCGACAAGGTTGTCTTCGGTGCGACCGTGACACTCCTCGATGAAGACGACAAACCGGTGAAATACCAGATTGTTGGTCAGACAGAAGCGGATGCATCCAAGGGCCGGATTTCCTATAACTCGCCCATCGCGCGCGCGCTTATCGGCAAGCAGCGTGAAGACGAGGTCGAAGTGACCGTTCCTTCGGGCGACAAGTTTTACCTGATCGACAAGATCGAATTTATCTGACCGGACGCGCTCTATGCGCGGCCCATGCCAGAATCAGGTGATGGTCTTTTCCATCGCCCAATTGTGGATCGGCACGCCGTCGATCTCAAACTCGCGCTTTTCGGTAGCGACGTAGCCTGCCTGTTCGAAAGACGGGCGGGCAAGGTCGCTTGCCTCGGTATAAAGCCGCGTCATGCCGTGATGTTTTGCATATAGCGATGCTGTCGCCAGCAGGTTTAGCGCCAGGCCTTTGCGCGAATGGTCGGGGTGGTTGTAAAGGTGGTCGAGATGACCATCGGGTTCGAGCAGGGCGTAAGCGACCGGCTGATCATCTTCCCCCGCTGCGATGAAGATCGACGCGCCATTACCGACACGTTCGCGGTAGAGATGCGCGCCGGGATGGCGGGCGAGCCATGCCTCGACCTGCTCTTCGGAATATGCTCCGGGACCGATTGCCCGGATCGCCGCGCGGCACAGGTCAGCCAACGCTTCCGCGTCGGAGTCCTGATAAGGGCGGATCGTATAGGCCAAGGACCGGTCAGGCGTCCGGTTCGAGTAGCTTGTGCAAGTGCACAATTACGTACTTCATTTCAGCATCGTCCACAGTGCGCTGGGCATTTGCGCGCCATGCACTCTCGGCATCTTCGTAAGTCGAGAAAACACCTGCAACGTGGAGGCTTTCCGGATCGGAGAAGGTGACGCTACGCGGGTCGGTCACGCGGCCGCCCATGACGAGGTAGAGCGTCTGCTTGCTCTCTTTTTCTTCCATGATGAATTTTTTCCGAAGTTGGGGAGAAGAATTGCGGTGCGCCATAGCGAAAGCGGCGCGACAGGCAAACCCGTCACGCCGCTTTGGCTTTAAACTATTACGTATGCCTTACCGGCCGACGCGAGCCTTAAGGTCACGTACGGTGCGCGAGGACTTGCGCGAGGCCTTGCGTCCGCTGGAGCGCAGAACATCACCAAGCGCATCTGCGCGGTAACCTGCGTCACGCTTGAGGCGGCGGGCCTGCGTGCCGGCTGCATCGCTGTAATCTTCAAATTTGTCGCCTGCGCCTTCGACCATGCTCAGGCCGTAGGCGAGGGCAGCGTCGGCTGCATAAGCAGCAAGCGATCCGCCACGGCGGCCAAGCTGACGGCCGCGGCTTGTCATCGCGCCGATTGCCAGACCAATTGCCACGGCACCGGCAACGGTTGCGATGGGATGCTTCTTGGCGAAGTCGACAGCGCTGTCAGCTGCTTCCTTGGCCTGGTCGGCGAAGCTGCGTTCCTCATTCCGCCTTTCGCCGGCTTCAATGCGGGCGCGGAGCTGTTCGCGCTTTTGTTCATCGCTAAGCTGGCTGTCTGCGCTGATGGGGGTGACGTTGGTCGCTGTTGTATCGGTCATGGAAAATTCTCCGGAATAGGTGTTCGGAGATTCAACGGATCGGAGGGGTCGCTCGTTCCGACTATTCGTCGTTTATCCGTTACTTCTCGTCGTTTTCCTCGCCTTCGCCTTCGCCATCAAAGCTGAAAATCGCCAAAAGCGGGTTGCGCGCGAACCACACGACGACTGCCGCGAGCAGGGCAGCGAGTGCGCCCTTGTTGCTTTCGGCGATGTCGATGGCCTCTTCGTAAACATCGACTGCGCCCTCGCGGACGCGGTCGAACGCGCGTTCGCCCATGCTTTTCCCGCTGAATGTTGTTTTCAGGTTCTCGAGATCGGCATCGACGAGGGCCCGGGCGGAATCGCGCAGGTACTTGTCCGCGAGCATTTGCGACTTGCGATCACTCATCGTTGCTATCCGAAAATGCAGCGCGCACGTCATCAATGCGAGCCTTAAGCTGGCGGAGCATAATTACGCCAAGCGCAACCAGCCCGAGCGTGACAATTGCCGTCGCGATCCACGGTCCGACAATCGGTATCAGGGCAATAACCAATCCCACTGTCATCGCGATCAACGCGAGATGGAGGACACCGAAGGCGCCAAGCCCGAAAGCTATGGCGCCCTTTAGGCGGTTGGCAGCATATCCGGCACGGCTTTTCTGGAACGCCATTTCTGCGTCGGCATACGTCTTGCCGTCTTCCAGTAGAGCAAGGACGTCATCCGCGAGGGAAGGACGATCATCATGACCGTCCTCCTCTTCGGGCTCGTGCTGGTCCGGCAAGTCTACCGGACCTTCGTAGGGCGCGTGGTCGCGCTCTTGTTCTTCGAGCATCGAGCCCCCCTTATCCATCGATCAGCGGCGGAAAATGCGCGAGATCATGAAGCCGGCAGCTGCCGCGATACCGATGGCGAGGCCAGGGCTTTTGCGGACAAATTCACGTCCGTCTTCGACGAGCTCATCGACATTCTTCTCGTCGAGCTTGCCAGCGTAATCTTCAAGCGCGCCCGATGCGGTACGGGCGTATTCGCCGTATTTCGCGCCGAGCTTTTCGTCGACCTGATAGGCGTTTTCGTTGATCGTACGGCTCAGGGCGCGAAGGCCTTCGCTCGTCTTGACCTTGCCTTCTGTGGCGAGTTCCTTGCCCTTCACGCGGGCATCTTCGCCATAGTGCTTCGCTTCGGCGACCCAATCTTCACCCTTGCCCTTGGCTTGGCCGCGCACTGCAGAGGCGCGCTCCTTGCCTTCGGCACGAAGCGCAGCAGCGCCGGCCTTGGCTTCTTCCAGAGCGGCGTTGAAGCGGCTCTTGGCTTCGGCGCGGTGAGGTGTCGTGGTGGTGGTGTTGTCGGTTGCAGTGTTAGTCACTGGAGCTGTCTCCTTTGCTGCACCCTTTTGCGCCACGGTTTTCTTGGGCGCATTGCGGGTGGTTGATTTCTTCGGTGCGGTGGCGGTCCGTTTTTTCGAACCGGTCGATTTGGTTTCTTCGGCCATGGCCTCGTCCTTCCCATCAAATTCGTATTCATCCCGGGCAACTGACGAGGCCCGGTATTCCTTTTTGCAACGTCGCTTGCGCCGACAAGTTCCGGCGAATAGAGCGCTGCACGAAACCCCAACCTAGGGGTGTCTTATATCATTACAACACCCCGCCGAGGAGTTTGTTCCAAAATGACCGCCATCATCGACATCCACGCACGCGAAATTCTGGACAGCCGGGGTAACCCCACCGTCGAGGTGGATGTCTTGTTGGAAGATGGCAGTTTCGGACGTGCCGCCGTGCCTTCCGGAGCTTCCACCGGCGCACATGAAGCGGTTGAACTGCGGGACGGCGACAAGGACCGTTACCTCGGCAAAGGTGTCCTCAAGGCTGTCGATGCGACGAATGGCGAGATCAGCGATCTGCTGATCGGAAAATTCGACGCCGAGGACCAGCGCGACATCGATCTTGCGATGATCGCTCTCGACGATACCGAGAACAAGAGTAGGCTTGGCGCCAATGCCATACTGGGCACCAGCATGGCAGTGGCCAAGGCGGCGGCGAACGCGCGGGGCCTGCCGCTATATTCCTACATTGGCGGTGTTTCTGCCCACGTGCTTCCGGTCCCGATGATGAACATCATCAACGGTGGTGAGCATGCGGACAACCCGATCGACATTCAGGAATTCATGGTCATGCCCGTGGGTGCCGACAGCATCGCCGAGGCCGTGCGCTGGGGTTCGGAAATTTTTCACACTCTGAAGAAGAACCTCTCGCAAAAAGGCCTGGCAACAGCAGTCGGCGATGAAGGCGGTTTCGCGCCCGATCTAGCCAGCACACGCGATGCGCTGGACTTCATCATGGGTTCGGTAGAGCAGGCTGGCTTCACGCCGGGAGATGACGTCGTGCTCGCGCTGGATTGCGCCTCGACCGAATTTTTCAGGGACGGCAAATACATGATCTCGGGCGAGAAACTTGCGCTGTCCGGCGATGAAATGGCACAATACCTCGCCAAGCTTTGCGCGGAATACCCGATCCGCTCGATCGAAGATGGCATGGGCGAAGACGACTTCGCAGGCTGGAAAGCGCTGACCGATCTCGTGGGTGACAAGGTCCAGCTGGTGGGTGATGACCTGTTCGTTACCAATCCGCAGCGCCTGACTGACGGGATCGAGCAAGGCCTCGCCAATTCGCTGCTGGTCAAGGTCAACCAGATCGGCACGCTGTCCGAAACTCTCGATGCTGTCAGCATCGCGAACCGTGCGGGTTACACGGCTGTGATGTCACACCGTTCCGGCGAGACAGAGGACGCAACCATCGCCGATTTGGCAGTCGCGACCAACTGCGGCCAGATCAAGACCGGCTCGCTCGCCCGTTCCGACCGGCTTGCCAAGTACAACCAGCTGATCCGCATCGAGGAAGAGCTCGGCCACAGCGCGGTTTATGCCGGGCGGTCCTGCTTCGGCTGATAGGCAAGGCTGAACCGCTCGCTGGAGCGCAGTTCCTCGATGGCGTGATCTAGCCGAGCGGCAGCGCACAGGCATCCGAGCGCATCCAGGTGGACCAGGCAGTCCTCAAGCCGGGTGAGAACCTGTGCAATCTCGATATGTCGGGTGGGTGCAATCATAATAGCCACGATCTGTGCACGATCCTGATTGCCAGGTCGTGAGGCTGTGGCTAGCCTTTCATACCTAGGTGGGGAGTAATACACGCATGGACGGCATCCCGGTGCATCCGGATGAAGTTACTCCCGAATGGCTTGGCTCCATCCTTGGAGGCAAGGTCAGCAACGTGAGCTGGAAGCCCATCGGGACCGGTCAGGTCGGGGATAGCGTCCGGTTCACGCTTAAAGGCCCCGATGTCGGCACCCAGATACCTGCAACGCTTGCAGGCAAATTTCCCGCCGCCGACGAAACCAGCCGCGCCACTGCCGCGCTGTTCGGCCTCTATCGCAAGGAAGTTCGGTTCTACAAGGACGCCGCGTCCAAGCTGGATGTGCGCGCGCCGCGGGTTCACTTCGCGCAGACTTGCGATGAAGGACAGCGCTTCTGCCTGATTTTCGAAGATCTCGGACCGGCGCGCCAGGGCGACCAGATTGCCGGGTGCTCATTGGACGATGCACGAGAGGCGATCCGGCAAGCTGCGGCCATCCACGCGCCGAGCTGGGGGCGTCGCGACATATTGGAGGCTGACTGGATCCAGCCAGCGCCGGATGTAGCTGAGCGTGTCGACACAATGTATCCGCAAGCGCAGGCGATCTTCCATGACCGGTACAAGGATCTGCTCGAACCGCAGTTCATGTCGATATGCGACGAGTTCGCCGGCCTTACCGACCGGTATCACCGCTCGAACGACCAGCAGCAATGCCTGGTCCACGGCGATTTCCGGCTCGACAATATGCTGTTCGGGATTGGCGGCGGTGCCGAGCCGATTGCGATCCTCGACTGGCAAACCGTGACCAGCGGGAAGGCCATGACCGACATCGGATACTTCCTCGGCTGTGGGATCGGTCAAATGGGGCTGGATCACGAGGACGAGTTGCTTGAAATCTACCTAAACGACATGACAGCACGCGGCGTTTCCCTGACCCGCGAAGCCATTGACCATGATTACCGTGTGGGCATACTTCACGGCGTCACGACTGCAGTGTTCAGCGCGGCCTTTGTGGAGCGAACGCAGCGCGGAGACGCCAACTTCCTTTCAATGGCGAGGGGTGCCTGTGCCCTGGCCCTGAAGCATGACAGTATTGCAGCGCTAAAGGAGGCAAGTTGATGGTGCTTTCACGCGGGGACGAATATCCAATCCACCAGACGCCGGAACCGGTCGCCTATTCGGGGACCGACCGAAATTTCTACGACCGGTATTTTTTCAACGGATATGCGCCCGATGGCAGCGGATTTTTTGCGCTGGCGTTCGGCGTCTACCCGCACCTCGACGTGGTCGATGCGCATTTCAGCTTCATCAGCGGCGACACGCAGCATTGCATCCACGCCAGCGCTGAGATGGGAATGGAGCGTATGGCGATGCGCTGCGGGCCTATTTCGATCGAAGTGATCGAGCCGCTTCACGCGTTGAAAGTCACGGTGGAAGAGATCAACGGGATCTCTGCCGAATTCACGTTCACCGGACGCGCGTTCCCGATAGAGGAGCCGCGCTTCGTGCACCGGCTCGGCCCGCGAGCGTTCATGGATTACACGCGGATGACCCAGAACGGACACTATCGCGGATGGATTTCGCTGAACGGTGAACGGCACGCATTGGCGAAAGGCACTGCTGGCACACGCGACAGGAGTTGGGGCATCAGGCCGGTCGGGGCCAAAGACATGCAGCCCAATCCCGGCCATGAGTTACCCGGATTCTTCTGGCAGTGGACGCCGATCAATTTCGAAACGGGAAGTCTTTTTTTCCACGTCAATAACGACGAACATGGGGAGGCGTGGAATACCCGGGCCGCGTGGGCGCCCGACGGCGCGGATGCACGCGACATCTCAGAAGGTGTGGGCGGCATGCGCACCCGGCTTCAAGCAGGAACGCGCTGGCCTTCGGGCGGCACTCTCTCACTCGCACTGAAAGGCGCGCCGGAAGAAGTCAGCTTCGAACCGCTCGGACGTTTCCAGATGCGCGGGCTCGGCTACACGCATCCCGACTGGAACCATGGGGTGCACCACGGCCCGCTGGAGGTTCAGCGCGAAGATATCGATCTGGCAGCGCTCAATCCGCTCGCGCCGGAAAATGTGCACGTGCAGATGCCCGTCCGGGTCAGCGGTAACGATGGCCGGGAAGGCATCGGTGTATTCGAACAGCTGATCCTTGGCCCGTTTGCACCGCTCGGCCTTGAAGCATTCCTCGACGGAGCGGCTTAGCGAGCGAACCTTGCTTGCAAGTCGAGCAGGGCGAGGGCGGCCTTCGCTGCTTCGCCGCCCTTGTCCTTTTTGGACGGGTCAGCGCGCTCGAGCGCCTGTTCCTCGTTCTCGACCGTGATGATGCCGTTGCCGATGGCAATGCCGTCCATTGTCAACGCCATGATTCCGCGCGCGCTTTCTCCGGCCACGATTTCGAAGTGATAGGTTTCACCGCGAATGACGACGCCGATGGCAACGAAGCCGTCATAGCGCTCGCTGTCGGCCGCCAATGAAATCGCGCCCGGAATTTCCAGTGCGCCCGGAACGGTCAGCACGTCGACCGCGTGCCCTTCCGCTTCCATCGCAGCCTTGGCGCCTGCCACGAGCATATCGTTCAGATGGTCGTAAAAGCGTGCTTCGACGATGAGGAAATTGGCCATGTGCGATTACTCCGGGATGGGTCGATGGTCGACGATGTTGAGGCCATAGCCTTCGATCGCGATAACGTTGGGCTGTGAATTGCTCAGCAGGATCATGTCTTCAACGCCCAGATCCGCGAGGATCTGCGAGCCAATGCCGACATTGCGCTGAGCTTCGTTTTCGCCGTAGCCGCTCGCCGGCCGGCCAGTTATAATCACGATAACGCCGGAGCCATGGTCGCCAACCGCCTGCATCGCCCGTTGCAGGGTGCGCTTGCGCGGTCCGGGCTTGCCCAGCACATCGTCGAAAATCGAGATCGGGTGGACGCGGCAAAGCGTGGCTTCGCCTTCCTTCACCTCGCCTTTTTGCAGCACGTAGGCTTCGCTGTCGTCGACTGTGTTGCGATAGGTGAGCATTCTCCAGCCGCCGCCATAGTCGGAATCGAAGTGCTCTTCCGCGGTGCGCTCGACCAGGTGATCGTGACGCATCCGGTATTCGATCAGGTCACGGATCGTGCCGATCTTCATGTCATGCTTGCGCGCGAAGGTGACGAGGTCGTCGAGGCGCGACATCGTGCCGTCGTCATTCATGATTTCGCAGATGACGCCGGAAGGGTTGAGGCCGGCGAGGCGCGAAATGTCGACTGCTGCTTCCGTATGGCCTGCGCGAACCAGGACGCCGCCATCGCGGGCGGTCAGCGGGAATACATGGCCGGGGGTGACGATATCGTCCGGGCCCTTGCTGGTGTCGATGGCAACCGAGACCGTGCGCGAGCGATCGGCTGCGCTGATGCCGGTGGTTACGCCATCCTTTGCTTCGATCGAGGTGGTGAAAGCGGTTTGCATGCTTTCCCGGTTGTCGCGGCTCATCGGTTCGAGGCCGAGTGCATCGACGCGCTTCTTGTCCAGCGCAAGACAGATAAGGCCGCGGCCATGCGTCGCCATAAAGTTGATCGCGTTCGGGGTCGCCATCTGGGCCGGGATGATTAGATCGCCTTCGTTTTCGCGGTCTTCATCATCGACCAGGATAAACATCCTGCCATTGCGCGCTTCGTCGATGATCTCTTCCGCGCCAACCACGACGGGTGTTTCGTCATTGGCTTCGAGGAATGCCGAGAGTTTGCCGAGGGTTTCTGCGGTCGGGTTCCAACCGGTTTCGGCGCAATCACGCAGCGTGTTGGCATGAAGGCCTGCGGCGCGGGCGAGCCCGGCGCGCGTCATGAGGCCTTGTGAAACGAGGGTGCGAACTTTGTCGATGGTGTCCATGGCGGAGCCTCTATCACATCATAATGTGATAGCCAAGACACAGATCACACCGAAGCATGACGCGTCCTTGTAGCGAAGAAACAGACCATTCCTGGAAAGATAGGAAATGGTGGACCCTGTTGGGTTCGAACCAACGACATTCTGATTAAGAGTCAGACGCTCTACCAACTGAGCTAAGGGTCCACACTCACGTTCTACCGTGCTCCGGCCCGGTGGTTCGGGCGGCCCCCGACTCGGGGGAGGCGCTCATATAGCGGCTGTCGTTCGGATTAAAAGGCCTAATTCGCCGTCAGCTCATCAGGCCGCGTTTCGGCGCCTTGAGGTTCCATCGGTGCACCATCATCAGGATCCCGATGCAGATCATATTCGTCATCATTGAACTGCCGCCGTGACTGACGAAAGGCAGCGGGATACCAACGACTGGTGCAAGGCCCATCACCATCATCAAATTGATGGAAACGTAGAAGAAGATTGTGGCGGTCATGCCTGCGGCGAGTAGTTTGCCAAACCGCTCCGCGCTGCCATGTGATACCTTGAAACCCCATCCCAGGATCATCGCGAAGGCACCGAGAACGAACAGGCCGCCTGCGAATCCCCATTCTTCGGCCATAGTGGCAAAAACGAAGTCCGTGTGCGGTTCGGGCAAGTAATTGAGATGGCTCTGCGAACCTTCGTTGAAACCCTTGCCAAACAGTCCGCCAGAACCAATCGCAATCTTCGATTGCGTGATCTGGTAACCCTCTCCGAGCGGATCACTTTCCGGATCGAGGAAGGTGGTGACACGGTCCTGCTGGTAAGGCTGCAATGCAAAGAAGAAAGCGAGCGGAATGGCGGCAATGCCAGCCGCTATGGTGCCAACGAACCAGCGAAGCGGGAGGCCTGCAAAGAACATCACCAGCCCGCCGCCGAACGCGATCGCCAGGGAAGTGCCGAGATCAGGCTGAAGCAGGACAAACGCCATCGGCAGAGCGATGATCGCTCCGGCCGGGATCAATGCGCGCCATGTCGGCACCATGCCGACAGGAAGGGTATCGTAGAAGCGAGCCAGCGCCACGACGACCGCCGGTTTCATCAATTCCGAGGGCTGTATCCGGATTGGACCCACTTCGAGCCAGCGCTGGCTGCCGCCGCCAAGCGTTCCGACAATCTCGACTGCCATGAGGAGCAACAGAACGATGATGTAGCCGGGATAGGCGAAGAACTTCACGAGGTCCTTGGACATCCGAGAAATCACGATCGCAGCGATTAGGAAAATGCCGAACCGCACCAGATGCGATTCAGCATAACGCGAGAAATCCCCGCCCGCCGCCGATGTCAGCACAAGCGCGCCGAAGCCGATCAAGGCAAACAACGGGAACAGCATCATCCATGGCTGGCGTGCGACCGGGGCAGGGACGATACCGTTCATTCGGTGCCCGGTGTGGGGGTAGGTTCTGGAGCAGCCGGACTGGTCGCTGTTGCCTGCGGCGGCTGTGACGCTTCGCGGACTTCAGCTGCTGTTCGCGTATCGACACGGGGCTGGATGGTTTCTTCGGCGAGCTGTTCCGTCTGACGCGCTGCCACACGGGCTTCTGCCTCGACCCGGTCGAAGATATCCTCGTCGCGGGAAGGAACTGGGGGCACAGCTTCCCCATTGGCCGCTGCGTAGGCGCGATATTTCTGGTCGAGCCTTTGCTGCGCCGTTCCGCCCCATTGCTTTTCGAGCGCGCTGAGTGCCTCGATGCCTTTTGCAGGATCAAACAGATAGGTCATCACGTCGCGCGCGATTGGATAGGCCGAACCAGAACCGCCGCCATGCTCGATGACGACTGCGCCCGCATATTTCGGCTTGTCGAACGGGGCGAAGAAAATGAACAATCCGTGGTCGCGGTATTTCCAAGGCCCGGTCTTGCCGTTCGAAACGCTGAGCGAGACGACCTGAGCCGTACCGGTCTTGCCGGCCATCAGAACATCATCGATCGGGAGACGCGCGCGTCCCGCAGTGCCGGGCCCGTTGACCACGTCGCTCATGGCCTGACGGACATAGCCGATCTCTTCCGGGCTAAAATCGAAATGCTCGAACTGGGGTTTCTTGTCGGTGAGGCGCAGCCTCGGCATTACCCGGTTGCCGGTCGCAAGGCGGGCAGACATCACGGCCAATTGCAGCGGATTGGTAAGGTAGTAGCCCTGGCCAATCGACGAGTTCACCGTGTCGTAGGGCTGCCATTCACGCTCGAACTTGCGTTCTTTCCAAGCGGGGGAGGGGACGGTGCCGTAAAACTGGCTGGTGACGGGAAGATCGAACTCTTCGCCAAGGCCCATTTTCTTGGCCCATTCCGCCACTTTCGCGAAGCCGATCTGCTGGGCGAAGTGGTAGAAATAGCTGTCGCAGCTCTGGTAGATCGCCTTGGCCATATCGACCCGGCCGTGATTGCTCCAGCAATTGAAGAACCGGTTGCCGATCCGGCGGCCACCATTGCACATGATGGCTTCTTCCGGCTTCACCCCGGCATCGAGGAAGGCCATGCAATGCATTGGTTTTATGGTGGAGCCTGGCGGGTAAAGGCCCTTCAGAACCTTGTTGCGCAAGGGCACACGTTCGTCGTCGCGCAGCATGGAGTATTCCACACGGCCAATACCGGCAGAAAAGCTGTTCGGATCGAAGCTCGGCATCGAGGCCATGCACAGCAAATCGCCAGTTTCGCAGTCCATCACCACGCATGACCCGCTTTCAAGGCCGATACGCCGGGCTGCGTAGTCCTGGAGCGGACCGTCGATCGTGAGGCGGACCGGATCGCCCTGAACATCTTCGCGGGTCTCGAGATCGCGCACGATGCGCCCCGATGCGGTGACTTCAACACGCCGCGCCCCAGGTTCCCCGCGCAAATCCTGTTCGAACTGCTTCTCCAGCGCGTCCTTCCCGATCTTGTAGCCCGGAGTAATCAGGATAGGGTCGGGATTCTCTTCGTATTCTTCTGCCGAAGCGGGTCCGACATAGCCGATCAGGTGACCGACGCTGGGTCCGGTTTGATAGTACCTTGAGAAACCACGCTGCGGCACGACGCCCGGCAGATCCGGCAAGCGTACGCTGATCGCGGCAAACTGATCGTAATCGAGACCAGTAGCGATCTCGACCGGCTGAAACCCGCGCGCATCGTCGATCCGTTTCGTAATATCGGCGACCGTTGTGGCTTCGAGATCGAGTATCTTGGCAAGCGCTTCGACGGTCTTTTCGGGGTCCTTCATCCGGTCGGGAATGACATCCACGCGAAAGTCGGCTCGGTTCGAGGCAAGCGGCGCGCCATTGCGGTCCAGAATCCACCCGCGGCGCGGAGGGATTAGCGAGAGATTGACGCGGTTGCTTTCGGATTCGAGCACCCAGCGCTCGTTTTCGGCGATGGCAATATAAGCCATGCGAGCAGCAAGGATCGTCCCCAGGCCGCCCATCCCGGCAGCAATGACAAATGAACGCCGGTCGAAAGCGTTGTCGAGCGTGGTCTGGCTAACCAGGTCACGGGGCTTTCCGACCCGCCGTTTCCGACTCGAAAACATGCCCATTACAGACGCTTCCAACGCATCAGTCGCAGCCGGTCGAGCCGCGCAATGACGCGGGCGATGATGGGAAAGGCGAGAATCGAGAACAAGAGTTGCGGTATCAATGCAATTAAGGAGGGCAACGTCGGGCTCGCGCCTGAAAGAAGCCAACCGGTAATCAAGTACAAGCTTACCAGTAAACTGGCGGTGAACCAATCCTGCCAGAACCCGCGCCAGGGCCAGCGCAGTTCCACGAACTCGATCGCAAGCAGCGAAGCGGACCAGAACAGGATAGCGAACCCGAAAGGTTGCCCGCTGAAAAGGTCATCGAATAAACCCAAGGGGAAGCCAGCCCATACAGGTAGGAGGCCTGGACGAACCAAGCGCCAGCCGAGCAATGCCAGAAATCCGAGCGGCGGCACCATTGGTAGTGCTGCAGCGATGGCGAATATGGGAAGGAGCGATCCGAGCAGGATCGAAATCCAGGGAATAACATTTGCGATCAGCGGTGAATGCGAGCGGTTTATTCGGCTGCCATAGGCATCGCTGCGGGCACGCGGCTCCATCCGCTCCATCAGTCGGTCAACTCCTCTTCGATCGGAGTGGACGCGCCAAGCGCCGCCTCCGGTTCGAAGATCGGTTCGACTGCAACGAAGTCGGTAGCTGCAGGATCGCTCACGATCCGTGCGAGTCCGCCGTCATCGGCAAGTTCGGTCACAATCGCGACGGCAATCCCTGGTGGATAATAACCGCCTGCACCGGAGGTGACGAACAAATCGCCTACCTTGAGCGGGTTGATACCCAGATTGATCAGTTTGATACGCAGCAGGCTGTCGCCGCGCCCTTCGGCAAAGGCGACCACTTCATCGCCTGCGCGCCGAACAGGCAACACGCTTTCGCTATCTGTCAGCAGCAAGACGCGGGAGGAGCTGTCGCCCGTCTCGAGTATCCGGCCGACCACACCGCGGGGCGAGCGAACCGGCATACCAACCTCGATCCCGTCGTCGCTACCTGCGCCAAGATAGGCGAAGCGGCGAGTGCTCGTGGAACTGGAGCCTACCAGCCTTCCGACTGCAACGGGCTTCCGTTCCTTGTCCTGCAACTTGAGCAGGCCTTTCAACCGGACGTTTTCCTGACGCACGGCCTTGGCTTCTTCGAGCCGGATGCGCGCGAGCTCCATCTCTCGCTTGAGTTCCGCGTTCTTCGATCCGGCACGGTAATACCCGCTGACGGAATCCCAAAGTGACTTGCTGCCGGAACGAACCGTGGCAGCTGTCTCGGTCGCCGGCGTGACAGCATCTTGAGCGGCACTGCGAGGGCCACCGAAAAAGCTGGGCTGGAAGAACGACACACCAAGCAGGATCGCGCCGATAAGGGCGCCGACCCCGGCAATGATATAGCCGGTAAAAATGTTGTACTGCGCCCGCCTCGAATAGCTCGAGCGCCGTGTGCCGCTCGGCGCCATATCCTACGTCTTCCTCAAGCTGTCATCAGTACGCCGCGATAAATCGGGTCTTCCATTGCGCGGCCGGTCCCGATTGCAACGCAGGAAAGCGGATCTTCTGCGATCGTGACCGGCAGGCCAGTCTCATCGCGGAGATATTCATCCAGACCCGAGATAAGAGCGCCGCCGCCGGTCAGGACGATGCCCTGATCGACGATATCCGCTGCCAACTCAGGAGCAGTGTTTTCAAGTGCGATCCGTACGCCTTCGACAATCGCGCCGATTGGCTCGTTGAGGGCTTCGGCGAGGTGGCCCTGGTTGATCGTGATTTCTTTTGGCACGCCGTTGACGAGATCGCGGCCCTTCAGAGTGATCTGTTCGCCGATGCCATCTTCCGGAGCACGGGCGATACCGTAATCCTTCTTGATCCGTTCAGCAGTCGATTCGCCAATCAACAGATTGTGGTGTCGCCTGACATAGGAGACGATAGCCTCGTCCATCTTGTCACCGCCGGTACGGACCGATGTCGTGTAGGCGAGGCCGCGAAGCGAAAGAACGGCAACTTCCGTGGTGCCGCCGCCGATGTCGACGACCATGGAGCCAACCGGCTCGGTGACCGGCATGTCTGCGCCGATCGCCGCGGCCATCGGTTCGAGAATGAGATAAACCTGCGAAGCACCGGCGTTGCTGGCCGCATCACGGATCGCGCGGCGTTCTACGCTGGTCGAGCCGGACGGCACACAGATGGTGATTTCGGGATAACGCATCAGGCTCTTGCGGCCGTTCACCTTGCGGATGAAGTGCTTGATCATTTCTTCGGCCACGTCGAGGTCGGCAATCACACCGTCACGAAGCGGGCGAATGGCTTCGATCGAGTCGGGTGTCTTGCCCATCATCATCTTGGCATCGTCACCAACTGCCTTGACCCGCTTCATGCCATTGATGGTCTCAAGCGCCACGACGCTCGGCTCGTTAAGAACGATGCCCTGATCTTGCACATAAACCAGCGTATTGGCGGTACCGAGGTCGATAGCCATGTTCTGAACGCCGAATTTGAAGATGTTATTCCAGATACCCATTGTAGCGCAATTTTCCGTGTGTTCGTGACGAGGCGAGAGGCGATGAAACCCGTTCTCACCTTGTCCGGGGGGATTGGTGGCCGTGCCTTAGCGATATTACGCACCGAATGCCAAAAATATCCGAGTCTTCGACGGGGATTATAAACACGCACCGTCTCGGTTTTCCGGCATTTCATCGCTAGACTGCGATTTGCATGCCAATCATTCGCCGCCTACCCGACAATCTGGTCAATCGTATCGCTGCTGGTGAGGTCGTTGAACGTCCTTCGTCGGCGCTCAAGGAACTGGTCGAAAACGCCATCGATGCGGATGCATCTCGCATCGCGGTAAAGCTGGTCGAGGGCGGCCTGACGAGTCTCGAGGTGACCGATGACGGCTGCGGAATGACACCCGACGAAATGGCGCTGGCGCTTGAACGTCATGCGACATCGAAACTTCCCGATGAAGCTATCGAACAGGTCGCGACACTTGGTTTTCGCGGCGAGGCTTTGCCCAGTATCGCAAGCGTCGCGCGCTTCACCATGGAAAGCCGCGCGCACGGTGCGGAGCAAGGCTGGAAGCGCATCGTCGATCACGGCCAGCTCCTCTCGGAAGGCCCCGCGGCACTTCCGCCCGGTACCCGCGTCCGAGTCGAAAACCTGTTCGCGAAAATCCCTGCCCGGCGCAAGTTCCTGCGCACCGCGCGCAGTGAATACGCTGCATGTCTCGACGTGGTGAAACGCTTGGCGATGGCGCGCCCTGACGTGGCCATGACGCTGGATCATGGCGAACGGCGCATCCTTGGCCTTCAAGGTGAAGAAGGGCTCGTGAACCGGGTCGCTCAGGTGGTCGCGCGCGAATTGAAGGACAACGGTGTCCCGATCGATCTGGAGCGCGGGACAATGCGGCTGACCGGGATCGCCGGATTGCCGACCTACAACCGCGGAATTGCCGACCATCAATATCTGTTCGTGAACGGGAGGCCAGTCAAAGACCGCCTGCTGACCGGCGCTGTGCGCGGTGCCTATGCGGATATGCTGGCGCGCGATCGCCATGCAGTACTCGCGCTGTTCCTCGACCTTCCGCCGGAAGAAGTCGACGTGAACGTCCATCCCGCCAAGACAGAAGTGCGCTTTCGCGATTCCCAGGCGGTTCGCGGATTCATCGTTTCCGGCCTGCGGCAGGCGTTGTCCATCGGCGACAAGCGCAGCGCGCAATCGCCCGATGCGGGTGCCATGTCGCGCTGGCAGGCAGAGCCGGTACGCGGCGAGCCATCGCCGGCACTGCGGTCCATCTTTGAAGGCAGGGACTGGTCATCACCGGCCCAGGGCGTAGCCGATGCCGGACAGGCCTGGCGCGGACCTGATGCAGGCGTAATGGCAGAACCGCGCGGCCGCGCCGAGGAAGCTGCCCCGGCTTCCGCTTACGATCAGGATTATCCCCTTGGTATCGCTCGGGGACAGGTCGCCAACACCTACATTGTCGCCGAAGCCAAGGACGGGCTGGTACTCGTCGACCAGCACGCAGCGCACGAGCGCCTCGTCCTCGAACGGCTGCGCAGTGCCGGAGCAGAAGAGGCGGTCGCCCGCAGCCAGGCGCTGCTCATTCCAGAAGTAGTGGAGATGGACGAGACATCCTGCGACCGCCTGGAAGGTGCCGCGGATGCCTTGGCCAAACATGGGCTGGCGATTGAGCGATTCGGACCATCGGCCATTCTTGTGCGGAGCCTTCCGCACGCGATTGCGCGCACTGATCCCGAGAAACTGCTGCGCGATATCGACGACGACCTCGCGCTCAATGGTGAGGCGTTGTTGCTGGGCGAGAAGCTCGATCTCGTGCTGGCGACGATGGCGTGCCACGGTTCGGTGAGGGCAGGGCGGACATTGCGGGTCGACGAGATGAATTCGCTCCTGCGCGAAATGGAGCGCACGCCTCGGTCGGGCCAGTGCAACCATGGCCGCCCGACATGGGTCAAGCTGTCGATGGAAGATGTCGAAAAATTGTTCGGGAGGCATTGATGCGGCGATTGGCTCTTTTCCTCGTGGCAGGTCTTGCGGCTTGCGGTCCGACACCTGAAGAGAAAGCTGCGGCTGATGCGCGCGATGTCGCCGAAGTCGAGGCGCATCAATCCCCTCCGCCTGATAAGTTCGTTCCGGAGCCAATAAGTTTTGCCGATGTCGAGGCGGCGGATATGTTTGGGGCAGGATGCAGCGTCCTTCCGAAAACGGAAAGTGCCGACGGCATCGCGATAGCCGTGGCGCAGGCGGATGCGGCCTATTTCAAGCGCAAGGGCGAGCTGGTCCGGCTAAGCGCGGATGCGGGCAGCAAGGAGCTCCCGTATCTCGCTCGCACTCACTACGACGGGCTGGAATATTCGATGACGCTTGAACTGGATGAGGACGCAGGGGTTCAATCGGGCGATGAGACCGTGGATTATCCCTCGGTCCTGACCATCAAGGACGCCGCGGATCGAGCGATCTTCACGGACCGCGGGACCACGCAATGCGGCGCGTAAGCTAGTCTGAACCACCCGGTTCGCGCGTGGAAATCAAACCGTTGGAGACCATTTCCAGAACGACTTCATCGTTCTGGTTGTAGGTGCGGATACTGCTCTTGAAGATGCCCATTTCGGGCCGCGACGCGCTCCGCCGTTTTTCGATGATTTCGGTTTCGCAGCGGAGAGTGTCGCCGGGATAGACCGGCTTTTTCCAGCGCAACTGGTCCACCCCCGGCGATCCGAGACCCGCAGATTTCTCGCTGCGCATGTTCTCCACCATCATCGCCATGGTCATCGAACAAGTATGCCATCCACTGGCCGAAAGACGCCCGAAGTGCGTTGCGGCCGCAGCGTCATCGTCGAGGTGGAAGGGTTGCGGATCGTATTTTCTTGCGAAGTCCATCACCTCTTCGCGGGTGACCTCGTAATGTCCGAAACTGCGGGCATCGCCCACTGCGATATCTTCGTAATATTTCATCTTAAACCGTCTGGATCAGAGTGCGGGCCGAAGCAACATCCAAAGACCCATCCCAATCATCGCGAGATTTTCGGATAGGGACACGAAGCCGAGCGGGACGTTGCTGCTGCCGCCGACACAGGCGCATTTGATCTCGCGCTCCTGGATATAGACTGCGTAAAACACGCTGACCGCGCCAATCGTGCCGATGGTAAGGGCTATGGGCACCGAGACTGCCGGGAAGATGCGCCCGGCCATCAGGATGGCCGTCAGTGCTTCCAGAAACGGGTAGGCATAGGCGTAGGGCACGAACCGGCGGCCCAGCAGGTCATAGCCGACGAACATCGTCGAAAACTGCTCGACATCCTGCAGCTTGAGCATGGCCAGCATCGCCATCGAGAAGGCGATAAACCACTCTGCGGCGCGCACGGTGATCGGGGTATCGTATACGAACGTGCTGAGCGACAATGCCAGGCCAGCCGCGACTGCGAACACCGCAATGACGGGCTGGTAACTGGTTGCGCCCTTGTCTTTGACCTTTCGATCGAAATGCTTGCGCAAAGCTTCATGACCGCCAATCCGCACGCCGTCGATGAATGTCTGGGGCGTGGTCGCGACCCCGTGCTGTTCCTTGAATGCGTCGGTTTCCTCACGCGTGGTCAGGTGGTGGTCTTCAACCTTGTAGCCTTCGCTTTCGAGGAGGTATTTCGATTTGATGCCGTATGGACAGACGTGCTTGTCCATTACCATGCGATAAAGGCGGGCGGTCTTTCGACCACCCGCCTCTTTGTCTAGCGTTTCCAATTGTTCGCTCATGCGCGGAAGCTGGGGACCCCGGCACTGGAATCAAGTTCCGGGATGATCCGGTAACGTGCCAGGATCAGGCTGAAGAGACCGAACAGCATCAAGCCGATTGCAGTAAGCGTAAAGATGAACCCTTCACCTGCCAGGCTAGATACTGCGTCACCCAGAGTTTTGATCTGGTCTGCACCGCCTGACATAAAGCCTGCCTGGAACAGCGACCAGCCGATCACGATGTAAACCACGGCGCGAGCGAGGAAGCCTGCGCCCCCGAGCCAGCGCGTAAAGTCGGGTGCCTGCCCGCTGATGCGGTTCATGAAACTGCCAGTGAGGCCCTTTTTCGCCTGATGGAACGCTGCGATAAACAGCGCGATACCGAGCAGGCCGAGAACGACACCGCCGAACTCAAACGAAAGAACACCCGAGGCAGCTTCCTGAGCACCGCTGCCGCCCGACCCGCCATCACCTGAGCCTTCGCTGCTGGCAAACTTGTAAGCGGAATAAGCAAGCGCAAGGTGGGCGATGCCGCTACCGGCATGGCCAATGCGCTTGCCCCAGCCTTTGGCATCGGAGCCATTGTTTTCGATGTCGAACAACAGCGAGCAGAACCGGAACAGCGCATAGGCCAGAAGGCCGACGACCATGATCCAGAGAATGAACGTACCGGCGGGATACTCTTCGATTGCCTTGAAGATACCATTGGTGCCTTCTGCGATCTTGCTTGCGCTCGTCAGGGCGATGAGCCCGAGGACGAAATAGAGGATGGCACGGCTAAAGTAGCCGATGCGGACCAGCCAATTGAACTTCTCGGATTTGTCGACCATTCACTTACTCCCTGTTTCCCAGCCTAACGGCATGGCAGGGCAAGTGTTCCTACCGCGGTGCTCGCAAGGCGCCTTTTACATCCTCCAGCGAACCGTCGGCGCGCTGTTTCTGCGGCAGACCGATCAGTTCGCGCAGCAGCGGTGCGATCGCCACATTCTGAAACGCCGGAATGCCCTTGCCGCTGGCGAAGGCGGGACCGTTGGCAATGAACAATGCCGCCATTTCAGGTGCAAACGGGTCAAAGCCGTGATTGCCGCCGGTCCAATCGCCCGAAGGTGCGGACCGAGTAACCGTCCAGCCGGTTTCTGGCAGACAAAAATACGGCGGGATGCGGTCATGCGTACCATATTGGAAGCGCGCAGGGATATCGCTCTTGGGCCAGCATTCCATCCTCGCGTGATCGGCCAGAATGGCGGCTTCGAATGCGGCTTCGTTGCCTTGAGTGGCTTCGAAAGTCGCATAAGCGCCAGATTCGACAAGCCGGTAGAGCGAGGGATCGACGATCTGATCGAGTACGATAACTCGCTCCGACGATGTTGGCGCCATGCCGTGGTCGGAGACGATAACCAGATTGGCCGTTTGTCCCAGCTCGTTGAGGCCAGAGATAAGCGCGCCGATATGCCCATCAATGTCTTTCAGGCCTGCGTTTACCTCGCCGCTGCCAGGGCCGCCGTCATGCCCAGCCGTATCGACTGTGTCGAAGTAGAGCGTGACAAATTCAGGGCGGATGTCCTCGGGCCGGCGCAGCCAGTCCAGCACGCTGTTCACGCGCTGCGTATTGGAGACCTGCATCGAGAATTGCTGCCAGTCACTTGGCAAGACGCCGTCCGATACCGGACCTCTGCGCTGCGAGGTGCCGCCCCAGGGGACTGCCGATCCCGGCCAGAACATCGCCGCCGTCCGGATCCCGGCTTCTTCGGCCTCGACCCAGATCGGGCGGGCATCGTTCCACCAGAACGGATCCACGCTAGCCATGGTAAAGGGTTCATCGGGACGGGTGCGATCCTCCATCCTGTTTGCGATGATCCCGTGATGGTCGGGCACGAGGCCCGTCACCAGCGTCCAGTGATTGGGAAATGTCTTTGTGGGGAAGGACGGTCGCATCGCCGCAGTCACACCGCCGGATGCAAGCTGCGAAAGATTCGGAGTAAGGCCCCGGTCCAGATAATCAGGATGGAAACCGTCGATTGAGACAAGGATCGTCACAGGCTCCCGCACCGAGACCGGCGCGGCGGCCATCGGCGGAGAGGAAACCGAAGTGCATCCGCCCGCAAACGCTGCGAACGTAAGGGCGAGGGCGGACAACACAGGTTTCATTGGGCAGTTCTCAGACGTTGAATTTGAACATCATGACGTCGCCGTCCTGGACAAGATACTCCTTGCCTTCCTGGCGTAGCTTTCCAGCTTCGCGGGCTCCGCTTTCGCCTTTCAGCGCGACAAAATCATCATAGGCGATGGTCTCGGCGCGGATGAAGCCCTTCTCGAAATCGGTGTGAATTTCCCCGGCGGCCTGGGGCGCCTTGGCACCTTCCGGGAACGTCCAGGCACGGGCCTCCTTGGGGCCGGCGGTAAAGAAGGTGTTGAGCCCGAGCAGCTTGTACCCGGCCTTGATGACCCGGCTCAGGCCGCTTTCTTCAAGACCCAGTTCGGCCAGATATTCGGCGCGATCTTCCGGGTCCATTGCCACGATCTCGCTCTCGATAGCAGCGCTGACGACGACGGCTTGCGCGCCTTCGCGTTCCGCTTTCTCGAAAACCATGGCCGACAAATCGTTACCGGTTGCCGCGTCTTCTTCACCGACATTGCAAACATAAAGAACCGGCTTCGCCGTCAGCAGCTGCGCCTGTGCAAAAACCCGCGCTTCTTCTTCGTCCTTGGGCTCGGTCAAGCGGGCCGGTTTACCTTCGCGCAGCAAGGCAAGCGCCTGTCCCAGCACACTGGCGATAAGCTTCGCTTCCTTGTCCCCCGCCGTGGCGCGTTTCTCAGCGTTGGGAACGCGCTTTTCGAGGCTTTCCAGATCGGACAGCATCAATTCGGTTTCCACCACTTCGGCATCGGTCAAAGGATCGACCTTGTTGGCGACATGCTGGATATCGTCATCCTCAAAGCAGCGCAGGACGTGGACGATTGCATCGACCTCGCGAATATTGCCGAGGAACTGGTTCCCCAGGCCTTCGCCCTGGCTTGCGCCCTTAACCAGGCCCGCAATGTCTACGAAGGCGAGCTGGGTCGGAACGACCTTTGCCGACCCTGCGATCGAAGCGATTTGTTCAAGCCGCTCATCCGGCACGGATACCTGGCCGACGTTCGGCTCGATCGTGCAGAATGGATAGTTGGCCGCCTGAGCAGCCTGTGTCTCGGTCAATGCATTGAAAAGGGTGGACTTGCCGACATTGGGCAGGCCGACGATCCCGCAACGGAAACCCATCGAAAACTCCGGAAATAGTGATATGCGGATGCCCTTAGCCGCGAGCTGTGATCATTGCCAGCTTCACGAACGCTTTAACATTACCTGCTAGGCATTCGGCATGAATAGAACGACTACCTTTTTCTCGGCCGTGGCCATCGCTGGCGCCCTCGCTGCGTGCTCTCCCGATCCGGAAAGCAGCTTTGCTCGCGGGCAGGACGCTTTCGAACAGCATGATTTTCGCGCCGCGCGCGTGGCCCTGATCGCGGGCCTTCGCGAAATGCCCGGCAATGCCGAAATGCGCAGCCTGCTGGCGCGCACCCAGATCGCGTTGGGAGATGGGGAGGGGGCTATTACCACCCTCGATGCATTGAGCAGCGATCAGAGAAAGGAACCGCAAATTGCGGCCCTGATCGGTGAAGCCGAGGTGCTTCGCGCCAAATACGATGAAGCGATGGCAGCAGTCGGCGGTGTGGAAACCGCCTCGGCGGACCGTGTCAGGGCCTTGGCGTTACTAGGCCAGAACAAGATCGAAGAAGCTGCCGAAGCTTTTGCCTCCGGTGCCGAGCGCGAAGAGGCAGACGCCAGACTATTGGCATCCTACTCACGGTTCGAACTGGCCCGGGGCGATATCGCGAAAGCAAGGACGCTGGCCGACAAGTCGGTCGCGACAGATCCCGATTCGATTGATGGCTTGCTTGCCCAGGCGCTTGTTGCCCGGCGGCAAAACCGTCTTCCCGATGCGCTTGCGGCCTATGACGCTGCGCTGAAACGCCATTCGGCCAATTTCGAAGCACGGCTTTCCAAGGCCCAATTGCTTGTGGCGATGGAACGCTATTCCGACGCTAATTCCCTTGTGGGCAGTCTGCTGAAGGAAGCTCCGGAAAATGGTGATATCGCTGTTCTGCGCGCGGAGATCGCCGGTAGCGAAGGGAAGTGGAAAGAGGTCCGCGCCATTCTCCAGCCTTTCGAAGGAGAGATGCGCCAGATCCCGAAGATGAGGCTCGTCTACGGCGAGGCACTGCTGGAGCTGGGTAATACCGCGCAGGCCATCGGGCTGCTGGAGCCGATGCTGCGAGCCAACTCCGGCGCCCGCGACTTGCGGTTGCTGGTCGCGCGGACACAGCTTGCATCGGGCCAGGCGCAAGACGCGCTCGACACTATTGAACTGGTGGCCATCCGTCCCGATGCCAAGCCGGAGGAACTGGAATTCGCAGCGAAAGCCGCAAAGGCGATCGGAAGCGCGAAAGCGGCTGAATTTGCCCGCCGCGCGAGTGAGGTGACGCCCGAATGGGTCGGCGGCGAACTGGCGAAGGCCGACCGCGCCATGCGCAACCGCCAATGGGAAAGCGCGGAAGCCAGTTACGAGGCAATCCTCGACCGCAGCGGATCGCGCAATGCGATGGTGCTCAACAATCTGGCATATGCAAAATCGCAGCTGGGCAAGACAGACGCCGCGCTCGCGATGGCGCTGGAAGCCTCGAAGCTCGAGCCGGACAATGCTTCGATCCTCGATACCGCGGGTTGGTTGCTGGTCCAGACGGGATCGCGCAAGCGGGGCATGGAAATGCTGTCTAAGGCGGCAGCGCTGGACCCGGACAATGCCGCAATCGCAGGCCGGTTGGAGCGGGCGAAACAGTCCTGATCAGGCCGCCGAAATGAAAAACGGCGCGCAATCCGAAGAGTGCGCGCCGTTCATCCCCCCAGAGAAGTAGAGGAACTATCAGGAGTAAGCGATGCGTCCTGCAAGCGGCTTAACCGCGCGGCGGCGGCGTGTGCCTGCGAAGATCATCAGGGCTGCGAGGCCGAAGAGGATCATCATGTTCGGTTCGGGAACTTCATTGCCCGAGCTGGTGCTGGTCGAAACCTGGCTGCCGCTGGCCGAAGTGATGTCGCCTGCGCCAGTCACCGACTGGTAGCGGACGAAGAAATCGTCGAGCGTCAGGCTGCTGAGCGCACTGTCGAACGAAAGCGAAAGCGTGCCGGTTCCGGTGTCACCGCCGTAAACGCCGCCGCGGTTACCTGCACACGAGCCGGTGTTGGCTGCCTGGAAACACACATCGACGGTGCCGATCTGGTTCGGGTAATTGCTGTCGATATTCGTGAAGTTATAGGTGCCGGTGCTGGTCGCGCCGCTAATGTCGGGATCGGTGTTGAACGCGAAGCTGGAAACCCGCGCATCTACGCCGCCGTCAGTATCTGACGTGTTGGTCATCGAATATGCAAAATTGTAAACGTCGCCTACGATCGAGGTCAGCGTCAGCGTAAGCTGAGCGCCGAGCCCGTCCACGATGACGTTGCCATCAACAAAGCCGTTGAAATCAATAGTGAAGCTTTCGCCGACATTCGTATCACTCAGCAAGATAGGGTCTGCTGCAGCCGGAGCTGCAAACAGCAGACTGAAGCCAGCTGCTACTGACGTGATTAGACCGCGCATATTCATTAATTCGCCCCCAGAACGGTAAACGCTGCTTTATCCAAGTCCAATTACCATGTCATCCGGGTTTTGAATGTCGAACCACCTTTTTACATGTGTCTCAAAGGGGAACAGGTTTGGACAAAGTTTTCTCGATCAGTCCTGCATCCGCAGCGCGATCTCGCTCATGAAGCGGGCGTCGTTGTTCTCTGCGAGCCAGTGTGCTTCTGCCGAGATTGCTCCGAGCATTGCAGCAAGGTCATCCATTTCGGATTTTGCATAGTTTCCAAGCACATGGCCCGTCACGCGGTCCTTGCTGCCGGGATGCCCGATGCCGATCCGTACGCGGCGGAAATCAGGTCCGAGATGCTGGTTGATCGAACGCAGGCCATTGTGGCCCGCCAGCCCGCCGCCCCGGCGCACCTTGATCTTGAACGGTGCCAGGTCGAGTTCGTCATGAAAAACAGTCAGGTCTTCGATGCCGAGCTTGTAGAAATGCATGGCTTCGGCAACAGCGCGCCCGCTTTCATTCATGAAAGTAGCCGGCTTGAGCAGCAGGATTTTCTCGTTCCCGATGCGGCCTTCCTGGACCCAGCCGGAGAATTTCTTCTGCACCGGGCCGAACCCGTGCATCTCGGCAATCACATCGCATACGATGAAGCCGATGTTGTGCCGGTGCATCGCGTATTGCGGTCCCGGGTTTCCTAGGCCTGTCCAGATCTGCATGGGCGAGGGCAATAGAGCCTGCGCCGCGAAGGGCAAGTCACGGCGTCACAAGTCGCGACGTCAGTCGTGGACCGCGCGAACCAGAGGGCCAAGAGCTGGCGAGCCGCCAAGCCAATCAACCTGCGTCTTCGCGCTGACTTCGTTGATCCTGGCCTGCGGAATGCTGCCGCCGCTCACGGCAAGGCGCACAGGCCGCGTTCCCTGCGGCATGGCAAGGACGCGGGCCATTGCGCGGGGAATGTCCATCGGGTCGGCGCTCCTACCCGAGCCGTCCTCTTCACCCATGCGCTCGACCGCCTGAGGATACCCACCGAGATGCTTGTCATCGGCGCGGTTCTTAAGGTCGCGGGAATAGGCGTTCCTATTGACCCAAACCTTTGTGGGATATCCGCCGGGCTCGATCACGGTAACTTCGATATTGTGCGGCACCAGTTCATAGGCGAGCTGCTCGCCCATCGCTTCGACTGCGAACTTCGTCGCGGAATAGTGACCTGCAAACGGCACAATCACCCGGCCAAGCTGGCTCGAAATGCTGAAGATGTGGCCGCTTTTGCGCGCCCTCATTGCAGGCAGCACAGCCCGGACGAGACGGTGATATCCGAACACGTTAGTATCGAAGGCAAGCCTGGTTGCTTCCATGTCCTGTACTTCGACGGGGCCGGTTATCCCGATCCCGGCATTATTGACGAGCACGTCCAGCGCACCGCCTGCAATCCGCTCCGCCTCGGCGACAGCCCGCGTCACCTGCCCATCATCGAGGACATCAAGCTCGATTACATGGATGTCGAGATTCCGGTCCTTGGCAATCCGGATGAGCTCGTCAGCTTCCGGGCGCGGCAGGTTGCGCATCGTGGCGAAAACCTTGGCGCCCAGCTCGGCAAAATGAACCGCGCTGAGTTGGCCGAAGCCGCTCGAACAACCGGTAATCAGGATAGCCTTGCCGCTCAGGTCGGGCATTGCGCCCACCGTATCGCCTTGCGCTCTCGCGGCTGCGGCGGCCAGTGCGCCGGTTGCAGCGACTCCGGCAAGCAAGGTTCGGCGATCAATGGCGGGCATGGCAAGTCTCCTCTGGTTGAGGAAAGCATTACCGCATCACCGCCGCAAACGAAAACGCCGGACTTCGCGTGAAGCCCGGCGTTTCGATTTTGGTCTGAAAGACAGCGCGAATTATTCGCTCTTGTCTTCCTGTTCCTGTGCAGCGTCGGCGTCCGGACCCTGCTCGGTGGCAGCGGTTTCGCCCGCTTCCATACCTTCGCCGGTCTGGCCTTCGTCGCCGTCAGCGCCTTCGCTCTTCTTGAGAGCGGAAGGAGCAACCAGCGTAGCGATCGTGAAGTCACGGTCGGTGATGGCGCTTTCGCTGCCAGCCGGAAGCGTCAGTTCGCTGATGTGGATCGAATCGCCGACTTCCTTGCCGGTGACGTCGATTTCGATCTCGCCCGGAATCTTGTCGTTTTCGCAGACCAGTTCCAGCTCGTGACGGACCACGTTCAGAACGCCGCCCTTCTTGAGGCCCGGGGAAGCTTCTTCGTTGATGAAGACCACGGGGACCGAGACTTCGATCTTGCCGCCCTTGACCATACGGAAGAAGTCAACGTGCTCGGGGCGATCGTTGACGGGGTGAAGCGACACGTCCTTGGGAAGGGTCTTGATCTTCTTGCCGCCCAGATCGATCTCGACGATCGAGTTCATGAAGTGACCGGTGCCGAGCTGGCGAACCAGTTCCTTGGCCTCAACGTGGATCAGGGTGGGTTCTTCCTTACCGCCATAGATTACGGCGGGGACACGGCCTTCACGACGCAGTGCACGGGAGGCTCCCTTGCCAGCCCGTTCGCGCGCCTCGGCCGGAAGTGTCAGAGCATCGCTCATGTCGCTTACCTTTCGAATGCAATTAAGTAATCCGGTCCGCCATGCCTCCAGGGATGACCATGACGCCGAAGGGCGCGCCTATAGCGTCATGCGCTGTAAAAGCAAGCGTCAAGCCTATTGGATGCGCCGGACCGTGTAGCCTCTTGCTTCCAGCAGTGCAGGGACGCCGTCCTCGCCCAGAAGATGGCCAGCCCCGACGGCTATGAGTGGCTTGGGTGAAGCCGACAGCAGGTTCTCTATCTGCGCGGCCCATGCCTTGTTCCGCCTGACCAGCAAAGCGTCGCGCAATTCAGGGTCGGCGAGCATTCCCTGACGGGTAATTTCCTGCAGCTCGTCCAAGTCGCCGCTCGACCAAATTGCAGCCAGATTCGTGCGCTTAGATTCGGGTTTTGCGACCTCTTCGACAACCGCGACCAGGAGATCGCGTTGTTCCGCTTCAGGAAGGTCGTTGAAAATAGACAGCTGCGGCTCGGCGCCTTCGAGCTCGAAAATCTCGCGCCCTGCAAACTCCTCAAGAAGTATGCGGTCAGCACCGTGGTCAGAGGAATTGGTGCGCCCCAGTTCGGCGATGGCGAGGGCGGCAGCCCAGCTTTCCATCGGATCGAGCGATCGCGCATCCAACCCGGCGTCCCCGAGGACCGCTGAGAGTCTCTGGCGCTGGGAAGCGTTCAGCCTTTCTGCGATCGGTATCGCGGGAGCGGCGTCATACGCCATTGTCCGGAACAGCGATTCCAGCGTGCGGCGATCATCCAGTCCCGATACTTCCACCACCAGCAGCGGTGCCATTGCGGCGACGCGGTCGAACTCGGCAGAGCGCCATTCAAGTTCCGGAGGGAGGGCATGAAGGGTCCCGAACAGCCAGCCTTCCGCGGCTCCCGTTTCGTCAGCAATTTCCCATAGCGCAGGATAGCTAGCTTGTTCATCCGGCACAGCTTGGTCTGCCTGGCAGGACATCAGCGCGAGCGCCGCAAGGCTCGCGGCAAAGGCTCTCGTTCTCACCGGACCCTGCTTACCGTAATGCCGCGGTCTTCGAGATAATCCTGCACGCTCTTTTCACCGGCAAGATGGCCAGCACCCACTGCAATGAAGACCGCGCCGGGTTCGTCCATCCGGCTATCGATCCACTCGGCCCATCTGGCGTTGCGATCATATAGGAGTGCCGCCGCCAATGCGGGGTTGGTTAGGCCGTTATTCATCAAGGCGGCGAGAGCATCGGCATCGCCGTCCATCCATTCTGCCACCATCTGGTCCATCAGGTTGACGATAGCCAGCGGATCGCGAGCAGACGACATCAGGAATTCCACCTGCGCTTCTTGAGGCAGATCATCGAACAGCGACATCTGCTGATCGAGAGTTTCAAGCGCTGCGCGGGGTTTTTCGGATCCGGCCTGGGTGTCGATGATCTTCTCGACCCCGCTTTCCGGATTGTAGCCCTCCTTCATCAGGGGGAGGACTGCCAATGTTACCCCGGCAAACCAAGGTTCGAAACGGTCGAACGTGCCCGGGGGCATCCCAAGCAGGCCAAGCGCGGCCTCGTATGCGCTCCGGTCTTCTTCCGACAACATTGCGCGCAAGGACTGATCCGGCGGCAACATCGCCTTGGAAGCGATCATCATCTGGCTGGATGGGCTGTTCATTTCCTCCGGCAGGATTTCGGTCACCAGCGTGTCGGAGGAGGCAAGCGCCGCCGAAATGTCGCTTCGTAGCCATTCAAGATCGTTGGGCAGCGCGTGTACGGTGCCAAACAGATAGATCGTCGTATCTTCGTCCGCGACCTTCCACATGGCCGGGCCAGCAGGCGTAGCTGCGGCGGGCGCAGCCGCAGTTTCAACCGGCTCTGCGGCCACACATGCGGGGAGTGCCAGAAGCGCGATAGCTGAGGCGGCACAAGTGAGACGGTTACGAAGCTTCATGAAGGTTTTGCCATTTCAGATATTGGGCGGAGGTTCAATTGGACCGGCGCACTTGCCAGACAAGGCCCCACACGCCCATCACAATCAAATAAACAATCATCGGTTCTTGCTTAGGGGCAATATCGGCCCGTTCGAGAATCCACCAGATAGGGGCGATGAAAGCATAGGTGTAGATTGCCGCAAGAGCGCCTTGGCCCGAAGCTCCCCTTTCAAACTCGTCCGCATTCTTGTGCCAGTATAGCGACAGTAGAGGAAGCAGTAACGCGTAAGCTGTGACGACGAAAAGCGCATTGACCACGGGTAGGGGGCTGTTGCTGAGAGTGGAGTTTACGCCTTGCTCCAGACCTGGAACGGCAAGCACTACCCCGATGATCGCTCCCAATCCCACCGCGGCAAGTAGCATCCAGTTCGCCGTTTTTGTCTTGGCCGACATAGGTTCGTCGAAGCGCAAGTCCGGTTTCAGCTGCCAGACACCGTATCCGCAGAGCGCAGCTGCGATGAGCGCGCCCCCAAGGTTGCGTCCCGACTTCATCGAAAAACCGCCATTATGGATGATCGCGGCGATCACCCCGGTAATGTAGCCCAACGCAAGCACGAACCCGAAAAACAGCCCGGTGAGTGCGAGAAGGCGAGCATATTTTCGGATGCCATCAGCGTTGCCGGCGGAATCTACCTCAAGCTTCGTCATGGAAAATTTCCTCGATAGGCATTTCGAACAGCCGCGAAATGCGAAAGGCGAGCGGAAGGGAGGGATCATGCTTCCCCGTTTCGATGGCGTTGACCGCTTGCCGCGACACGTCGAGCTGCATGGCCAGTTCGGCCTGGCTCCAGTCGCGCTCGGCACGCAGGACTTTGAGGCGGTTCTTCACCGGCTGTCCTTCCAGCGCAGGATTTGGAAGACGATCACGAAGGCCATAATGAAGGCGAGCCAGGCTCCTACCATCCCAGCACGGGCATTGAGATCCTGTTCGATGAAGTAATAGAATTGGTAATAGGCGCGGTGGATGATGCCTCCGTCCGGAGTATAGAGAGTGGCTGTAATGCGGTAAGCGGTGTTCAAGACCAGTGGCACCACTGCTGCCAGCACGCCAATCACCATCATCGTGCGGCGCCAGATGCCATCGGCATAGTCGTCTCTCATGAAACTGGCTGTGATCAGGAACACGGGGACGACACCCGCCATAAAGGCGAGAGGCCACATTACGATTTGGACCCATAGGGGGGAGTATCCGTCGATATCTCCGGGCAGCGGCCAGACGAGCGTGGCAAGCCCGGCAAGTATCGCTACGGTGGCTGCATCCATCAGCCAGAAATAGAAGCGGTACTTGAATTGTTTGTATGGTTTGGTTGGCGGAACCGGGGAAGTTGCTGCTTTCATTCGGTAATCCAGTTCATTTACTCAGACCGAGCCGCGCAGGCGGACCCACGCGTTGGCAGTGAAAAAGGAGGCTAGGGCGATTGGCGGGAGCCATTCGCCGATCAGGATGTCCTGCGCAGTCTCACGCTCCCAGATCGCCTCTGTGAAACCGTCCACGAAGCCTTCCAGGGCTGGTGCGAACAACATGAAGCTGACCGTGACCACGAAGGCGACGCTGGTGCCGGCCCGCCAGATCGAAGACACATATTCATCGGCATTGCGGGTCGCGAACATGACGATCAACGAAAGCGCCAGCGAAAGCAGGGCGAATAGGCTGAACCCTCCATTGGTCTCGATAACACCGCCGGCAAATAGCATGAACGCGGTGAGCGAAACGAAGGCAAGGATTGTTGCAACATTGTGCCACCGCACGGATTTATCGCGGTGTATCAGAGGTTTGGCAGGCATACTCGGCAAATCCTATCAGGTAGCAGAAAGATCCGCCGGGGCGCCGTTGTCGCGTGACACCCCGGCGAAACCGGTTCAGCCTTGGGCATCAAGTGCGATGGCTGCGAAATATCCAGTGCGTGCCGTTTCGATTGCAAAGGCGACCTTCGGGGCAGCATTGGCCTTGGCGGCGAGGCGGCAATCGGCCTGCTGGCGCAACATGGCGGCATCGAAACCGTCGACGCGGCACATCCGGCGGATTGCCTGGTCGACGCGCTTGTCGAGCTTGTCCTGACCGGCCTTGGTCGACAGGTCGAGATCGGCAGTCGTGACGGTCGCCGACGGTGCGTCCTGGGCAGCAGCCATCGAGGGAACTGCAAGGAATGCGGCGGCGATGAGAATGGTCTTTTTCATGTCAGGTCTCCAGTTGGATGTAGGGTCCAATGGTTAGGTCAACCTTCCGTTATGTCAGGTTGTCCTGACTATATGTCTCGATTCGCTGACAATGTCAACACTACCTGACATCCTGTCGGCACTACCTGTCTTTTAGGTCTCTGGATCACTGCGCCATTGACCCGTTTTCGCGCTTAAGCCATTGCGCCGCGCATGGACCGTAATCCCAAAAACTCCTTCCAGGACATGATCCTCGCGCTACACGATTTCTGGAGCGCGAATGGGTGCCTCATCCTGCAGCCCTACGATATGCGCATGGGCGCGGGCACGTTTCACACGGCCACCACGCTTCGCGCACTCGGGCCTGAGCCGTGGAATGCCGCATTCGTGCAGCCTTGCCGCCGCCCGACCGACGGCCGTTACGGCGAAAATCCGAACCGGCTCCAGCACTATTACCAGTATCAGGTGATCCTTAAGCCGAGCCCCGCCGACATTCAGGATCTGTATCTTGAAAGCCTGCGCGTGATCGGCATCGATCCGCTGAAGCACGATATCCGTTTCGTGGAAGATGACTGGGAAAGTCCGACGCTTGGCGCTTGGGGACTTGGCTGGGAAGTCTGGTGCGACGGGATGGAAGTCACCCAGTTCACCTATTTCCAGCAGATGGGCGGCTTCGATTGCAAGCCGGTCGCGGGCGAACTGACCTACGGCCTCGAACGCCTCGCCATGTATATCCAGGGCGTCGACAATGTGTACGACCTCGATTTCAATGGCCGCGGCGTTTCTTACGGCGACGTATTCCTCGAGAACGAAAAGCAGATGTCGAAATGGAATTTCGAGGTCGCTGATACCGACGCTCTTTTCGACCTGTTCAACAAGGCCGAGGCCGAGTGCAAGAACGCGCTGGCCGCAAATGTGCCCATCGCCGCTTACGAGCAGGCAGTCGAGGCCAGCCACATCTTCAACCTGCTGCAGGCGCGTGGCGTGATCAGCGTGCAGGAACGCGCCAGTTACATGGGCCGGGTCCGCGACCTCGCGCGCGGAAGCTGTGAAGCGCATATGGAAAAGGAAGCGCCTGTCTGGGCCGAGAAGTATCCGGAGTGGAGCGCATGAGCGACTTTCTCCTCGAACTGCGCAGCGAAGAAATCCCCGCCCGGATGCAGGCAGGTGCGCGCGCCGAACTCGATAAGCTGTTCCGCCGCGAGATGGACGGGGCGGGAGTATCGGTTGGCGACATCACCGTATGGTCGACGCCGCGCCGTCTTGCGCTGATTGCCCGCGATCTTCCTGAAGCCACCAAGGCCGTAAGCGAAGAAGCCAAGGGCCCGCCTGAGGGTGCGCCCGATCAGGCGGTCGAAGGGTTCTGCCGCAAGAACGGCGTTACCCGTGAACAGCTTGAAGTGCGCGACGTGAAAGGTCGCAACACCTACTTCGCCGTGATCGAAAAGCCGGGCAGGGCGGTGAAGGACCTGCTGGCCGAAGCAATCCTCTCGATCATCCGAGACTTCAGCTGGCCAAAGTCGATGCGCTGGGGCGATGCTTCGATCAGCACGGAAAGCCTGCGCTGGGTTCGCCCGCTGTCGGGCATCGTTGCGCTGCTTGGCGACGAGATTGTCGAGTGCGAGGCGCACGGCGTTACCTCCGGCGCGGTCACGTTGGGCCACCGGTTTCATCATTCGGGCGATATAACCATCGGCAATGCCAATGATTACGCGATGAAGCTGCGCGCTGGCCATGTCATCGTGGATCATGCCGAACGCCAGGACATCATTCGCGCTGGCGCTGCGAAGGTTGCGTCCGAAGCTGGCCTCAAGCTGGTCGAGGACGAAGGCCTCGTGATAGAGAACGCCGGCCTCACCGAATGGCCCGTCCCGCTGCTCGGTCGGTTCGAGGAAGATTTCCTCGAAGTCCCACCAGAGACGATCCAGCTGACCGCGCGTGTGAACCAGAAGTATTTCGTGTGCGAAGATGATGCTGGCAATCTCGCCAACGCCTTCATCTGCACCGCCAATATCGAGGCGGATGACGGCGGCGCGCGCGTGGTCGACGGTAACCGCAAAGTCCTCGCCGCGCGCCTGTCCGACGCGCGCTTCTTCTGGGAGGTCGACCGCAAGAAGACGCTGGCCCAGCACGCCAGGGGGCTGGAGCGCATCACCTTCCATGAGAAACTTGGCACCGTCGCTGACAAGGTCGAACGTGTGGCCAAGCTGGCTGACGGGCTAGTCTTCGATGCCAAGGCTCCGAACGGTGATCACAAACTGGCGCGGCAGGCAGCCGAACTCAGCAAGGCCGATCTCGTCACTGAAATGGTCGGCGAATTTCCCGAGTTGCAGGGCCTGATGGGCGGCTACTACGCGAAGGCCGAAGGCTTGCCGGTAGAAGTCGCCGAAGCGATCCGCGATCACTACAAGCCCGTCGGTGCGAGCGACGAAGTTCCCACTGCACCGACCACCGTCGCGGTCAGCCTCGCCGACAAGCTCGACAATCTGCTCAGCTTCTTCAAGATCGACATCCTGCCCACCGGTTCGAAGGATCCATTCGCCCTGCGCCGCGCGGCACTCGGTTATCTGCGTTTGGTGCAGGCCAACGACCTCAGGCTTTCTCTCGACGAGGTGGTCCACGCCTGGGCGAGCAAGCCGATGCCAAAGCTGGCGGAAAAGCTGGCCGACTTCCTGCTCGACCGTCTCGCCGTGCAATTGCGCGACGAGGGTGTGCGCCACGACTATGTCCAGGCCTCGCGCAGCTGGCAGGGGCGTCCCGACCAGCGGATCGACCGCGTCGAGGCACGGGCGAGGGCGCTTGCGGCTTTCCTTGGAACCGAAGACGGCGCAAACCTCCTCGCCGGCTACAAGCGCGCGGCAAACATCCTCAAGAAGGAAGACTGGCACGGCGCGGAAGGCGAAATCGCGCGCACCGGCGAAGAAGATCCGCTGGCGCTGGTCGACGATCCCGACATGAAGGCGGTGATCGATGCCAAGATGGCCGAGCGCCATGCGAAAGAGCTTTCCTACGCACCTGAGCCTGCTGAAAAGGCGCTGATGGACGCACTCGCGACTTCGGAACCTGCGGCGGCGAAGGCCATTGGAACGGAAGACTTTGCCGGGGCAATGGCGGCGCTTGCCGCTTTGCGCGGGCCGATCGACCGGTTCTTTGACGAAGTGACGGTAAACGCGGAAGAAGAAAACAAGCGGGCACATCGCCTCGACCTGCTTGCACGCTTCCGTGCTGCGGTGCACAAAGTGGCCGACTTCTCTCGCATCGAGGGATAGGATTTGAAGAGCAGGACCGTGTTCCAAGTGTTCCACGGTTCAGACAATCAGGGATAAGCATGAACGATACGGTCTTCACCTTCGGCGGCGACGCTCCGCATACGAATGCCCGGCAGAAGGACAAGACCGTCACCGGCGGCAAGGGTGCCAATCTGGCGGAAATGGCGAGCATTGGCTTGCCGGTCCCTCCCGGCTTCACCATCGCCACCGAGGAATGCCTCAAATACCTCGAACACGGCGGCGAATTCGCGCCTGCCCTGCGCAAGGAAATCGAACAGGCCCTGACCCACGTCGAACGGACGGTAGGCAAGGGCTTCGGCGATGCCGCCGATCCGCTGCTGGTGTCGGTGCGCTCGGGTGCGGCGATCTCCATGCCCGGCATGATGGACACAGTGCTCAACCTTGGCCTGAACGACGCGACCGTTGAAGGCCTGGCGCAGGCTTCGGGCGATGAACGCTTTGCCTGGGATAGCTATCGCCGGTTCATCCAGATGTATTCGGACGTGGTGCTGGGGATTGATCACGGGCTGTTCGAAGAAGCGCTCGAGATCACGAAGGAAGACAACGGCTTCTACGCCGATACCGAGCTTTCGGCAGACGACTGGAAGACGCTGGTTGCCGAATACAAGCAGATCGTATCGGACGAACACGACGCGCCGTTCCCGCAGGACCCGACCGAACAGCTTTGGGGTGCAATCCGCGCCGTGTTCGATAGCTGGGACAGCGAACGCGCCAAGGTCTATCGTCGCCTCAACAACATTCCCCATGACATGGGCACCGCGGTCAATGTGCAGGCGATGGTGTTCGGCAACATGGGCGACACCAGCGCAACGGGCGTGGCTTTCACCCGAGATCCGTCGACCGGCGAGAAGGCCTATTACGGCGAATGGCTCGTCAATGCCCAGGGCGAAGACGTGGTCGCGGGCATCCGTACTCCGCAATACCTGACCAGGGCCGCCCGCGAGAATGCCGGTGCCAAACCGCTCAGCATGGAAGAGGCGATGCCGGAAGCCTATGCCGAGCTGGCGCATCTCTTCGACCTGCTCGAACGGCATTACACCGACATGCAGGACATCGAATTTACGGTGCAGCAAGGCAAGCTGTGGCTGCTCCAGACCCGCAACGGCAAGCGTACGGCGAAGGCGGCGCTTAAGCTGGCTGTCGACATGGTTGGCGAGGGTCTGATCGACGAGAAAACCGCGATCCTGCGGGTCGATCCGATGGCGCTCGACCAACTCCTGCATCCCACGCTCGATCCGGATGCTCCGCGCGATGTGCTGACAACCGGCCTGCCAGCATCCCCCGGTGCGGCGAGCGGCAAGATCGTGCTCGATGCGGACACCGCAGAACTATGGTCGAACCGCGGCGAGAAAGTGATCCTGGTGCGGGTGGAAACCAGCCCCGAGGACATTCACGGCATGCACGCTGCGACCGGCATCCTGACCGCGCGCGGCGGGATGACCAGCCACGCTGCGGTTGTTGCTCGCGGCATGGGCCGCCCGTGCGTTTCCGGCGCATCGCAGGTTTCGATCGCACGGGAAGGGCGCACGCTGACCATTGGCGACCGCGAACTCAAGGAAGGCGACACGATCACCATCGACGGTGCCAACGGGCAGGTCATGGCCGGAGAAGTCGCGACGATCGAACCCGAGCTCGATGGCGACTTCGGCGTTCTCATGGAATGGGCCGACAAGCACCGCCGGATGCGGGTTCGCACGAACGCCGAAACCGAGAACGATTGCCGAATGGCGCGGCAATTCGGTGCTGAAGGCATCGGCCTTTGCCGGACGGAACACATGTTCTTCGATGCGAGCCGTATCAGCCTGGTCCGCCAGATGATCCTTGCCGATGACGAGCAGGGCCGCCGCGCCGCGCTCGACCAGCTCCTGCCCGAACAGCGCAGCGATTTCGTGAAGATCTTCGAGGTCATGGTCGGGTTGCCATGCACCATCCGCCTGCTTGACCCCCCGCTGCACGAATTCCTGCCACACGGTGATGCCGAGTTCGAAGAATTGGCGAACGCGACAGGCTTCTCGGTCGATCAACTCCGCCGCAGAGCTGGCGAACTTCACGAATTCAATCCGATGCTGGGCCATCGCGGTTGCCGCCTGGGCATTACCTATCCCGAGATTTACGAGGTGCAGGCCCGCGCGATCTTCGAAGCTGCTTGCCAGGTCGCCAAGGCTTCCGGGGAAGCTCCGGTTCCTGAAGTGATGATCCCGTTGGTTGCCACGCGGCGGGAACTCGAACTCATCAAGGAGGTCGTGGACCGCGCTGCACAATCGGTTTTCGAGGAAGCCGGTTGCTCTGTCGAATACCTTGTCGGCACCATGATCGAACTTCCCCGTGCTGCGTTGATGGCCGGAGAGATCGCGGAAGTCGGAGAATTCTTCAGCTTCGGGACGAATGACCTGACGCAAACGACGCTGGGTGTGAGCCGCGATGATGCGGCACGCTTCCTGACGACATATGTCGACAAGGGCATCTTCGCGCGCGACCCGTTCGTGAGCCTCGATGTCGACGGCGTCGGTCAGCTTGTCAGTCTCGCTGCAGAGCGGGGCAGGGCCACTCGTCCTGACATCAAGCTCGGCATTTGCGGTGAGCATGGCGGCGATCCGGCCAGCATTGCCTTCTGTGAAAAGACCGGCCTCGATTACGTCAGCGCGTCGCCCTATCGTGTGCCTATTGCGCGCCTTGCGGCGGCTCAGGCGAGCCTTCGCTAATCTTTCCAGCCGGTTAGGGTGAGTATCTCGAAGGTTTCGACAACGCGGTTCTGCTTGTTTCGACCTTCGAGAAACGCATCCCTTGCCCGGCCGAGTGCTTCGCGGCCAAGCGGCGGTGCCGACGACGCGAGGCTGGAGGTCATTGCCTGATCGCGCAGGTCTGACACCAGCCGGTCGAGCGAACTGAATGCTACTTCAAGGCTTCGCCCATCGACGACTTGCCTGCGAAACAGCGCTCTTTGCATCAAGCCCGACGCGGCGGCATTATCGACCAGCGGGTGCATTCTGGCAGCAGGCCTGTCCGGTTCTGCTGCGATCATCGCCCGGCGCAAATTGCTGAGGCTTCCCGCCCCTACTATGCTGGCAATCATGATCCCGTCGGCCGCCAGTGCCGCGCGCAGATGCGTGAGCGATCCGGGCAGGTCGTTGACGCGTCCGATCGAGGCGAGGCTGACGATGAGATCGTATCCGCCCGCTGGCAATGGCGCCTCCTCGTCGAGATCGCGCAAGTCGGTTTCGTCGACTTGCGACCCGTTCCCTCTTAGCGATAGCGCGAGCGTGCCGGTCCAGTCGCCGATCACCAAGGCCTTTGCAGGTGAAAGCCGCATGAACTCCAGCCGCTCTAGAATGTCCTCGACCATGTCATCCAGCACATAGCGTGCGGCATCCCGCTGCGATTGACGAACTAGTGCACGGCGCAGTCCAGCTTGGCGGCGTTGACGTGAAAATATGCGGGGAGGTGACCTTGATTCCATAGCGGGGGCACTGCCGCCCTTGCCAGCAGGATGCAAGCGCGCCACGAGGTCCGGATGGGGAGAGTGGGCACTATTCGCAGAACGCTTCGTGATGGCGCAGCGCCATTGGTGGACCTTGTCTACCCTCCGCGGTGCCCTGCCTGCGGTAATGCCATCGGGGAGCAGGGCGGTCTGTGCCAGGATTGCTGGAGCGGGCTCGCGATACCGAGCGAACCCAGCTGCGGACTATGCCAGCGTCCTTTCGGTCAAGGCGGCCCGGAAGCCGGGTCCGTTTGCGCACCGTGCATGGGCAATCCGCCAATCCATGATGGAATAGCTGCAGGCACGCTCTATACCGATACATCGCGCAAGCTTGTCCTCGCATTCAAACACGGTCGCAGGATTGGCCTGGCGCCGATGCTGGCGAGGCTGATTGGCGCGCGTTTGCCGCCAGGAAACTCTGAGCGGTTGATCATACCCGTCCCGCTCCATCGCTGGCGATTGTGGAAGCGTGGCTTCAATCAGGCGGCAATGCTGGGGAGAGAACTTGATTCGTTGGGGCATGGCCGATTGCTTGTGGATGGGCTGGAACGCCGCAAGCAAACGCCGAGCCTTGGTGGAATGGGCGCCCGGAAGCGTGAAAAGATTCTCGCTGGTTCCATCGTGGTGGCATCGAAAGCGCAGCCCTTGATCTCTGGAAAAGATGTCATTCTGGTTGATGACGTTTTGACCAGCGGGGCGACCAGCAACGCTTGCGTCCAGCAATTGAAGCGAAACGGGGCGCGATCAGTTGTCGTCGCTTGTTTTGCGCGGGTGCTCGACGAGTCGCTTGATACCGTCAGATAACGAAACGCCCGGGTCCTTGCGAACCCGGGCGCCACGTGACGAAATACACCGGACCAGTCTTGCGACATGATGCAGCCCCCCAGCATGCATCGGGTCCTATCCCTCATCGTTACCGGATGCGCCGCACTAAATACCCCCGTGCGGCTGCGGATCCGGGATCCCCTGAACCTGGCGCTCTTGCGGCACTCATGCTCCGGTCGGCAGGCCTCACATTGCCTGCGGAACGGAACATCACCCAAGTTGGACGTTCATAGAATAGACATTCGTGTTAGCTCTCGATTTTGAAAGCCCCTTGTGGTTATCGTGCAACAAGGTGTCGTTTATTTACAAAAACAAGGTCCGAAAATGATAAAGCAAAGCGTCGATCGAGAAACCGGCAGCCGTTTCCTGCCCAAATTCGACAGCAATGGCTTGCTCAGCGCGGTGGTTCTGGATGCGTCCAGCAGGGTAGTTTTGATGGTCGCGTTCATGGACGCCGAAGCCCTGGCGGCCACGCAGGAAACCGGCATCGCACACTTCCATTCCCGCTCACGCGGGAAGCTTTGGAAAAAGGGGGAAACGTCGGGCAATGTTCTGAAAGTTTGCGACATTCTGGTGGACTGCGATCAGGATGCGCTGGTGCTGCTGTGCGAGCCAGCTGGGCCGGCCTGCCACACGGGTGCGACCAGCTGTTTCTACCGCAAGCTGGAAGCTGGTGTTCTCCAACCCGTCAACACTTGACGCTTACGTAAACGTTGCGGTAAAAGCCGGGGCATGTCCCAATCGCTTCAACGCAGCACTCGCCCGGAAGATTCAGACCGCCGCCACGCGGGGGCTCATCTCGAACGACCGGACAAGCTGGAGCGCGAGCAGTTCTCGATTTCCGACCTTACTAGCGAGTTCGAGTGCACCGCCAGGGCGCTGCGCTTTTACGAGGATGAAGGTCTGATCGCGCCATCGCGCGTGGGTCTGACTCGGATTTACTCCAAGCGCGACCGTGCCCGTCTGGCTTGGATAATGCGCGCCAAGAACGTGGGATTCTCCCTCACCGAAATTCGCGAGATGATCGACCTCTACGATCTCGACGACGGACGCGCAGAACAACGCCGTGTCACGCTCGAAAAATGCCGCAAGCATGTCGCCAAGTTGAAAGCGCAGCGCGCAGACATCGACAGTTCGATCAAGGAATTGTCGGAGTTCATCCTCTTGGTCGAGGACCGGATCGACTAGCCACGCGTTTTTTATTCAAGACACTACCTACCGAGGAATAACCCCATGCCGACTTACACCGCACCCGCGCGTGACACGCGCTTCGTCATCAATGAACTGCTCGACCTCGCCAGCTACGGCAATCTGCCGGGCTTCGAAATGGCGTCGACCGACGTGGTGGAAGCGATCGTCAATGAAGGCGGCAAATTCTGCGCCGAAGTGCTCGGACCGCTCAATCGGATCGGTGACGAGCATGGCTGTGTGCGCAATGAAGATGGCTCGGTGACAACGCCTCCCGGTTTCAAGGAAGCGTTCGACCAGTTCCGCGAAGCGGGCTGGGGCACGATTGCTGCTCCTGAAGAATTCGGCGGTCAGGGTATGCCGCACGTCCTCGGCTTCGTGATGGAAGAATTCATCGCGAGCTCGAACCAGGCATTCGGCATGTATCCGGGTCTCACCAATGGTGCGATTTCGGCGCTGATCGCCAAGGGTTCGCAGGAGCAGAAGGAGAAGTATCTTCCCAAGATGATCTCCAACGAATGGACCGGCACGATGAACCTGACCGAACCGCATTGCGGGACGGACCTGGGCATGATCCGCACCAAGGCTGTACCTAATGGAGATGGCTCATTCGCGATTACCGGCACCAAGATCTTCATCTCTGCCGGCGAGCATGACATGGCCGAGAACATCATCCACCTCGTACTGGCCAAGACGCCTGGCGCACCTGACAGCACCAAGGGCATTTCACTTTTCGTCGTGCCCAAATTCATTGTGAACGATGATGGCTCCATCGGTGACCGCAACGCTGTTGCATGCGGATCTATCGAAGAGAAGATGGGCATCCACGGTAACTCGACCTGCGTCATGAACTACGACGGGGCGACCGGTTGGATGGTTGGCGAAGAGAACAAGGGTCTCGCTGCCATGTTCATCATGATGAATGCCGCCCGCCTCGGCGTCGGCATCCAGGGACTGAGCCAAGCTGAAGTCGCTTATCAGAACGCTGTCGTTTACGCGCTCGACCGCCGTCAGGGCCGTGCGCTGACCGGACCTGCGGAGCCCGAGGCGCAGGCCGATCCGATTTTCGTTCACCCTGACGTGCGCCGCATGTTGATGGATGCCAAAGCGTTTACCGAAGGCATGCGTGCATTCTGTCTGTGGGGCGCGCTTCTGGTGGACCTGAGCCACAAGGCGCAGACCGAGGAAGAGCGCGAAGAAGCAGACATGCTGATTGGCCTTATGACCCCGGTCATCAAGGGCTACGGCACCGACAAGGGTTATGAAGTCGCCACCAACATGCAGCAGGTGTTTGGCGGCCACGGCTACATCGAGGAATGGGGCATGAGCCAATTCGTCCGCGATGCGCGTATTGCCCAGATTTACGAGGGCACGAACGGCATCCAGGCGATGGATCTTTGCGGCCGCAAGCTGGCTCAGAAGGGCGGCGCTGCGATCCAGGCGTTCTTCAAGCATGTCGGCGACGAGATCGCTGCTGCCAAGGAAGTCGATGAGCTCAAGGATATGGCCGAACAGCTTGAAAAGGCGCTTGGTCAGCAACAGGCGGCGACCATGTGGTTCATGAACAATGCGATGCAGAACCCGAACCATCTCGGTGCCGGGGCTCATCACTACATGCACATCATGGGCATCGTGACGCTCGGCCTGATGTGGCTCAAGATGTCGAAGACTGCCCTTGCTGCTCTGGCGAACGCCGGAGACGACAAGGCATTCTACGAACAGAAACTGGCCACAGCCCGTTACTACATGGACCGTTACCTGCCTGACGCCGGGGCACTGCGCCGCAAGCTGGAAACCGGTTCCGACAGCATGATGGCTCTCGGCGAAGAAGCTTTCGCGACAGCCGCCTGATCCCGTCCGGCATTAGCTAACAAAAAGGGCGCCCACCTCACCGAGGGGGCGCCCTTTTTCGTGTGGCGGCTCCTATTCGACCTCGGCGTTTTTCACGTAACGATCGAACCAGTTCATCATCTCCGCGAGGGTATGGAGGACGTTCTCGCGGCCGGTATAGCCATGGCTTTCGTGCGGCAGCATCACCAGACGTGCAGTTCCGCCAGTGCCCTTGATTGCGGCGAACATGCGTTCGGATTGCTGCGGGAAGGTCCCTGAATTGTTGTCCTTCTCGCCATGGATCAACAGCATTGGCTCATTAATCTTGTTGGCAGCCATGAAGGGCGAGAGTTCGTAATAAGTCTCGGGCGCATCCCAGAATATCCGCCGTTCGGACTGGAAGCCAAACGGGGTCAGCGTGCGATTGTATGCGCCGGACCTGGCGATCCCAGCGCGGAAAATGTCGCTTTGGGCCAACAGGTGCGCTGTCATGAATGCGCCGTAGCTGTGTCCGCCTACACCGACCCGCACTCCGTCACCGAAGCCGAGGCGCACGGTTTCGTCCACCGCGGCCTGGGCCGACGAAACAATCTGCTCGATGAAGGTATCGTTCACTGTTTCCGGATCGTCTCCGATGACAGGCATCGCCGTGCGGTCCATGACCGCATAGCCCTGCATCAGGAAGAACAGGTGCGAATAGCTTCCCACACGTGTGAAACGGTAATTGGAATCGCGTGTTTGCCCGGCGGTGGCCGCATTGTTGAATTCGCGCGGATAGGCCCACACCACGACAGGAAGTTTCTCACCCTCGGCGTAGTTGGGCGGCAGGTAAAGCGTGGCGGTCAGATCGACGCCGTCCGCGCGCTTGTACGTAATCAGTTTCCGCTCAATTCCGCTCAATTCCGGATGGGGATCGGGAAAATCGGTCACGAAACGGGCTTCATCCCCAGAGTAGAGCCGGAAATTGCCGGGATTGGACGGGCTTTCGTAGTAAGTGATGAAGCGTCCGCCATCATCGTCAAGTACATCGACGACGCTCTCGTAATTCTCACCCGAGTTCCGCCACAGCTCGGTGGTCTCCGTTGTCGCGAGATCGAACCGGCGGAGGAAGGGGCGGTTGCCTTCCGGACTTGCCCCTTGGCCGGAGAGCAGCAGGGCACCGTTTTCAACCCGGGCTACACCGTAACCTGCCTCGTTGCGCTTGGTCAGCGGCGATCCGGGGTCGTTATAGGCATCCTGCACATTGCGGATATTGAGCACGCGCGGTTCTGCCGAGCCGGTCACATCGACCAGTGTCTGGCGCAGTTCGCGTGTGTCGCGGTCATAATCCATCAGGATCATGCCGTCGTCATCTTCCAGACCGATACTTCCAGCGTAACGATCCTCGAGCGTGGCAATACGACGCGGTTCTCCGTCGAATGGAGCGGCCAGTGCATAAAGCGCATCGCGCGTGTCGGTTTCTACCCGCGGATCGCCGCCATCAAGAGCCTCTGCCCAGATAGCCAGTGCATCTTCGTTGGGATGCCATCCGAGCGAGCGGCGACCCGTTTCCACACCTTGGACTGGCAAGTTGTCGATGAGGGGACGCTGCCGGAGGATGCTGACCAGTTCGCCGTCCATCGAGTAGACCGCAGTCGTCATCGGGAAGCGGCTGTACGGGACCTGGTACGAGAACGGCTTCTCCACCCAGGTCGCCATTATGTATTTGCCATCGGGCGAGGGGGCTGCACCCAGATAGATGCGTGGTTCGAGGAATTGCGTCGTTTCACCGGTCGCGGGATCGATAATCACTGGCTGGCTGGTGGTCAGCCATTCGAACAACGCCTCATCGTGGGCATTTTCGAGCAAGTCCTGATAGGTACGAGTCTGCGCTTCTTCACCGCCTGCTGCGTCCTGGATTGCAGGACCTTTCGGAGATAGTGGTTCAACCGGCATTGCGCCGCGGCTTTGCGGGATGGTCAGGGCAAGCACTCGTCCATCAGCCATGAAGCGCGGCTCGGCAAAGATGGCGTTGAGACCGCTTTTGAGCAAGGTCGTTACCCGCCCGCTCGCCACATCAAGGACGTGCATCGACATTCCGTCCTCCAGAGTATTACTGAAAACGAATTTGTCGCCGTCTTTCGACCAGCCCGTATCTGCGATGTCTGCATTTTCCGGCAAGGCAACCTTCCGGACCTCGCCCGTCGCGATGTCCTGGATCGACAGGCCCACGATGTTGCGGGGATTGTGATTATCGTTGATCGTAACATCGAGCCGCATTCCGGCCAGACGCTCCATCGGTTTGGCGATCTCGGATACCGGGGGCAGTGCTTCACGTTCGAGCAGGAGCATGGTCTTGCCGTCAGGCGAGAGCGACACCTGCGGCGACGGTGCGCGGGTGACGATATCGGCAATGTCCGGTGCCGGTGTGTCATACGCCGTCTGCGCGGCGATTGGCGTCGCGGCGGTTGCGATCGCAAGCGCGACCATGCTGGTAAAACGATACATCAGTGTCCCCTCGACTTTAAGTGGGAGGAGCCTAACGTTTTGTATTCTTAAACCAACATTTTTGGGCGGGGTGGGGGCGCACTTCGTCGAAAAGCGCGCCCTGATCCCTTATTCGGTCGGGAGAAAGTCTGGAACCGAGAGGTACCGTTCGCCCGTATCGTAATTGAAGCCAAGGATGCGGCTTCCGGGTTCTAAATCGGGCAGTTTCTTGGCGATAGCCGCCAGTGTGGCGCCGCTGGAAATTCCTACAAGAAGCCCCTCCTTCGTCGCGCATTGACGGGCCCATTCCTTGGCATCTTCGGGGTCGACCTGGATCGCACCGTCGATGGCCTGCGTATGGAGATTTTCCGGGATGAAGCCAGCGCCGATACCCTGGATGGGATGGGGACCGGGCTGACCGCCGCTGATGACGGGGGAGCCCGCAGGTTCCACAGCATAAGCCTTCATATTGGGCCAGCTCTCTTTGAGAACCTCTGCGCAACCGGTGATATGGCCGCCAGTACCAACCCCGGTAATCATTGCATCGATCGGAGTGTCGCCGAAGTCTGCAAGGATTTCCTTCGCCGTAGTCCGCTTGTGCACTTCAAAGTTCGAGGGGTTTTCGAACTGGCTTGGCATCCAGGCACCCTCGGTTTGTTCGGTCAGTTCCTGCGCGCGGGCGATTGCACCCTTCATGCCGCCTTCCTTGGGCGTAAGATCAAACTTTGCACCATAGGCGAGCATCAGGCGGCGGCGCTCGATGCTCATGCTCTCTGGCATAACCAGGATGAGCGTGTAGCCTTTTACAGCTGCAGCCATCGCGAGGCCAATGCCGGTGTTGCCGCTGGTCGGTTCAATAATCGTGCCGCCGGGCTTCAGCTTGCCCGATTTCTCCGCATCTTCGACCATGGCCAGCCCGATGCGGTCCTTGATCGATCCGCCGGGATTGGCGCGCTCGCTCTTCACCCAGACCTCGTGGTCGGGGAACAGGCGGGACAGGCGGATATGCGGAGTGCCGCCGATGGTTTCGAGAACGGACTGGGCTTTCATGGCGTTTGCTCCTGGAGCTTTTCTTGAGGTGTATGATGTAGCAATTCTTCAGGCGGCTCGAAGGTCCGGGTAGTTCGTAGCACCGGGAAAATTTTCGACCAAAGGGCAACGGTGACTATCGCACCTGCCCCTCCGCCGACCACGGCTGCGACAGGACCGATAGCGTAGGCGAGACTGCCGGAGAAGAAATCGCCGAACTCGTTAGACGCGCTGATCGTCAGCAAGCTGACCGAAGAAACACGCCCCCGTTTGTCATCAGGTGTGTGCAGCTGGATGAGCGATTGACGAATATAGACGCTGAACATGTCCGCTGCGCCAACAATGAACAGCATCGCGAGCGAGAGCGGCATGTAGGTCGACATGCCGAATACGATAGTTGCAACGCCAAAGATCGCGACCGCCCACAGCATCTTCGGGCCGACTTGTGTCTTCAATGGCCGGAACGAGAACCAGAGCGCGGTCAATGCCGCGCCGACTGCCGGGGCCATTGCGAGTTGGGCGAGACCTGTCTCCCCGACCTCCAGAATATCACGCGCATAAACCGGAAACAGCGCTGTCGCGCCGGCAAGGAATACTGCGAACAGATCGAGGGTAATGGCGCCGAGCACCATCTTGTTGCGGACCACGTAGCGCAGCCCTTCGACCATCTGGTGGATCGGCCGCTGGTTCACAGCTCGCGGCGGCTGCGGGACCTTGCCGATGAAGGAAAGGGCGGTGATCGACACCACGAACAGTAAGCCGGCAGCGGCGTAGGGCAGGGCCGGGATAACGGCGTAGAGGTAGCCGCCCAGTGCCGGGCCGATAATCATTCCCGATTGCCAGGAAATGCTGGACAAGGCGATCGCATTTGGAAGGATGGCCTTGGGGACAAGGTTCGGAGCGAGCGCGGAGAGCGCAGGGCCGGCAAATGCGCGGGCAATACCCAGCAGAACTGCGACGCCGTAAATCCACGACAGCGTAAGCGTCTCGCTCCACGTCAGCCATGCCAGGATCCCAGCGCAAATCAGCTGCAGGAAAACGGTCAGACGGCCCAGGTTGCGGCGGTCGAAATGATCGGCTGCCCACCCTGAAAACGGTGTAAGCAGAAACAGCGGTAAGAACTGAAGTAGGCCGATCAGCGCCAGCTGGCCCGATGCCTCAGCGACTCCCATCCCGCCGTCGCGGGCGATATTATAGGTCTGCCACCCGATGATCAGCATCATCGCGTATTGCGCTAAAGTCATCGACAGGCGGGCCAGCCAATATGCGCGGAAGTTCGCTATGCGAAGCGGCGAGCGTTCAGGCGTAGAGATCTCGGAAATCGTCACCCCGAACGCATGGCAGGCGCCCCTTCGAATGTGAAGAGACGCCTGCTTGAATGTTCAGAACTGAATGTTGCGTATCAGCGCAGTTTGCGCAGGCGCGGATTCGGCTGGAGCTCGTCGATCAGCGAAAGGAAGTCATCGACGCGGATGATCCGTTCGAACTGGAAGCCCGCACGATTGTCGCGGCTCCAGATGCAATATGCCTCGATCCGGCCGATAACCGGCAGGCGGACAACGACCCGGTCTCCGCGCGCAACATTTTGCGCATCGTCGATCATGAATCCGTTGGCCGAAATATTGGCGATATGCATGCGCATGTCGCCAGTGCCGTGATGTTCGGCAATGACTGGGTGGTCGACCGGGTGGCGCGCCATGCGGCGCTGGTCGGTGACGCTGAGTTGTGCTCCGGCACTCATGCGATACGTTCCCTTATCTGTGACAATCTCTACCGGAGAAAGATGGACGCAAAAGGAAAATATCCGGTTAACTAGAAGTGCAAAAACTTGTCACGGCTAGCGGCGCAGAATGGCGTGTTTCTTTTTCCCGAGGGAAAGCTTCACTTCCGCACCCTCGGCAACCTCGACAAGATAGCCGGCATCGGTGACGGGCTCGCCATCCAGTTTCACAGCGCCTTCAGCCAGCTTGCGCTTGGCCTCTCCGTTGGACGCGGTGAAACCCAGTGCTGTCAGAGCAGCACCGATGCGCATTCCTTCAGCACCGACCGACAATGTGGGAAGATCCGATCCGGCCCCGCCGCCTGCAAAAGTTTCGGCAGCTGTCTTTTCTGCAAGCGCCGCAGCATCTTCACCCCGCACGAGTTTGGTCACTTCATTGGCCAACACGGTTTTCGCATCATTTATCTGCGCTCCGTCCAGGCTTTCCAGCCGCGCGATTTCCGTCAGCGGCAAGTCGGTGAACAGGCGCAGGAACTTGCCAACGTCGCGGTCATCCACGTTGCGCCAATATTGCCAGAAATCGTAATTGGGCAGCTGCTCCTCATTGAGCCACACCGCGCCTGCTGCCGTTTTCCCCATCTTGGCGCCATCGGCCGTGGTCAGTAGCGGCGTTGTCAGTCCGAATAGTTCGCTTCCGTCCATACGGCGGCCAAGTTCCATGCCGTTGACGATGTTGCCCCACTGATCGCTTCCGCCCATCTGCAGGCGGCAGCCATAGCGCTGGGCCAGCTCGCGGAAATCATATGCCTGGAGGATCATGTAGTTAAATTCGAGGAACGTCATCGGCTGTTCGCGTTCGAGACGCAGCTTCACCGAATCGAATGTCAGCATCCGGTTAATCGTGAAATGCGGTCCGACATCGCGCAGCAGTTGAATGTAGCCGAGCTGGCTGAGCCATTCGTCGTTATTGACCATGATGGCATCGGTCGCGCCATCTCCGAATGTCAGAAGGCGCTCGAATATCTTGCGGATACCGGCGATATTGGCGTCGATGTCCTCGTTGGTGAGCATTTTGCGGCTCTCGTCCTTGCCGGAAGGATCGCCCACCTTCGTGGTTCCTCCGCCCATCACGACAATCGGCTTGTGGCCCGCCTGTTGCAGGCGCCGAAGCATCATGATCTGCACGAGGCTGCCGACATGAAGGCTTGGCGCTGTCGCGTCGAAACCGATATAGCCGGGCACCACGTCGCTAGCCGCAAGGGCATCTAGCCCCTCGGCATCGGTAACCTGGTGGATGTAACCGCGTTCGTCGAGAACGCGCAGAAGGTCGGATTTGTAGCTGCTCATATCAGGCAGCGCGCTAGCAGGAACATTGCCCCATGCAAACGCATGAACTGATCGCACATACGGCCTATCCACCCCTGGAAGTGACAAAGGTGCAATCCCGCATCATCGGATACGACGCTGACTGGCTTCGCCTGAGGTGGCGGATCGAAGGGAGCGGGAAGCTGGTTGTGCCTCCTTTCGCGGGTCGGGGCAGGGCAGATGAATTGTGGCGAACAACCTGTTTCGAGCTGTTCCTCATGCCAAGCGGCGGTGACGCTTACAGTGAATTGAACCTGTCGCCTTCAGAGCGCTGGAATGCTTATGATTTTTCCGATTACCGCGATGGAATGACAGAGCGCCCTGCAAGCCGCGAACCTAACTGCACAATGCGGCAAGGCGGCAGTTTTGCAATTTTCGATGCAGCAGTGCCAGCCTCCGTCATACCCAAAGCCAATTGCGCCATGAATCTCACATGCGTTCTGGAAGAAGAAAGCGGTATCAAGAGTTTCTGGGCGCTGAAACATGTAAAAGATCAGCCGGATTTCCATGATCCGGCTTGCTTCGCGGCAGAGCTTGCGGCACCCACCGCCACATGAAATTCGGTATTGATCGCCTCCTTACGGAGTCCGAGCTTCGCGTTCCCCTTGAAGGCAAACGCGTATCCCTTGTCGCCCACCCGGCATCGGTGAGCGCGCAATTGACCCACTCGCTCGATGCGCTGATTGCAAAGGGCATCAACGTCACGTCTGCTTTCGGACCCCAGCATGGGCTCAAGGGCGACAAGCAAGACAATATGGTCGAGACCGCGGACGAAACCGATCCGCGCCTCGGCATCCCGATCTTCAGTCTCTATGGCGAGGTGCGCCGTCCCACGGGTCAGATGATGAGCACTGCTGACGTGTTCCTGTTCGATCTCCAGGATCTTGGCTGCCGTATCTATACCTTCGTCACCACGCTGCTGTACCTGCTCGAAGAAGCTGCGAAAGCCGGCAAGGAAGTCTGGGTGCTCGATCGGCCAAATCCCGCAGGCGGCCCGGTCGAGGGCACTTTGCTCGTTCCCGGTCAGGAGAGCTTTGTGGGCGCAGGGCCGATGCCGATGCGTCATGGGATGACCATGGGTGAAATGGGCCACTGGTTCATCGACCACTATAAGCTCGACGTTGCCTATCGCGTCATCGAGATGGAGGGCTGGAAGCCGGGTAAAGCGCCGGGATTTGGTTGGCCCGAAGACCGCGTCTGGATCAATCCCAGCCCCAATGCCGCGAACGTGAATATGGCGCGTGCTTATGCCGGGACCGTAATGCTCGAAGGCACTACGCTGAGCGAGGGAAGGGGCACTACCCGGCCGCTGGAGGTTCTGTTCGGTGCACCTGACGTCGAAGCTCTCGCGGTTCAGGCCGAAATGCAAAAGCTGGCACCAAGCTGGCTGCGGGGGTGTCATTTACGCGAGGTCTGGTTCGAACCCACCTTTCACAAGCACTCAGGAATGCTTTGTAACGGATTGATGATCCACGCAGAAGATACGTTTTACGATCATCACGAATTCAAGCCTTGGCGGCTGCAGGCCCTTGCATTCAAAGCGATCCGCAACCTTTATCCGGACTACGAACTCTGGCGCGATTTCCCCTACGAATACGAGTTGGACCGGCTCGCGATCGACGTGATCAATGGCGGACCGTCATTGCGCGAATGGGTGGACGACCGCGAAGCACAGCCGGGCGATCTGGACGATTTGGCGGGAGCGGATGAAAGCGCATGGCGCGAAATCATCGCGCCGCACCTTATCTATAGCTGACCTTATTCTGCCTCGGCGGGCCGGAGCAGGGTCTCCTCCGCCGGTTCTGGCAGCGGGCGCAAGTCCGACACATCGCCGTGCATCTGCATGACCGAGCAGCCATCAACGCGCTTGTCGACTGCCGCAATCAGATAGCCATCTTCTGGTGTGGCAGGACCGCGTTGCAGCGTGGTCAGTGAATTGGCGTCGCGCATTTGCTGAATTACTTCGGCGCAATGTGCAGACTCGCCTTCAGCGAATTGCACGATTTGTGAGTCCGGCTCTGCGGATGGCATTACAGGGACCGGCTGCGACTGACCGCTCAGCAAGATGGCGGCGACGGGCAAACTAGCGAGAATGTAAGATCGCATAAGCTCTCCTCGGGCGGTAACGATAACGCGCCGGCCCAATTTGAGCAAATCGTCAGCCTTGCTTGCGGCTCAGTTCGCGCATGGCGTCATCCAGGCCATCCAGCGTGAGCGGATACATCCGGTCAGTGACCAGCTGCCTCATGATCTTGGTCGACTGGGAATAGCTCCACTGCTTTTCCGGGACGGGGTTGAGCCAGACGGTAGCAGGATAGGTATTGGTGACCCGCTGCATCCACGTGGCGCCGGCTTCGTCGTTCATATGCTCGACGCTGCCGCCGGGATGGGTGATTTCGTAGGGGCTCATCGCTGCATCGCCCACGAACACGATCTTGTAGTCGTGCCCGTATTTATGGAGCACATCCCAGGTCTTGGTGCGTTCCTGCCAGCGGCGACGATTGTCCTTCCACAGCCCTTCATAAAGGCAGTTATGGAAGTAGAAAAACTCCAGGTTCTTGAACTCGGTCGTGGCCGCACTGAACAGCTCTTCGGTGACCTTGATGAAGGGATCCATGGATCCGCCAACATCCAGGAAAAGCAGCAGCTTTACCGCGTTGTGCCGCTCCGGCCGCATATGGATGTCGAGCCAGCCCTGCTTGGCGGTGCCGTCGATCGTTGCATCAATGTCCAGCTCGTCAGCGGCACCTTCACGCGCGAAACGGCGCAGGCGGCGCAGCGCCATCTTGATGTTGCGTGTGCCCAGTTCCTTGGTGTTGTCGAGGTTCTTGAACTCGCGCTTGTCCCAGACCTTCATGGCGCGCTTGTGCTTGCTCTCGCCGCCGATGCGGACGCCCTCGGGATTGTAACCCGAGTTGCCGAAGGGTGATGTGCCGCCGGTTCCTATCCACTTGTTGCCGCCCTGATGGCGCTTTTCCTGTTCCTCCAGGCGCTTCTTGAGCGTTTCCATGATCTCGTCCCAGTCGCCCAGCGACTTGATCTTCGCCATCTCTTCTTCGGACAGGAATTTCTCGGCTACAGCCTTCAGCCAATCCTCGGGGATATCTACGGGATTCTGTCCATAATCGCTCAGGATACCCTTGAAGACCCGCGCGAAAACCTGGTCGAACTTGTCGATCAGTCCTTCGTCTTTCACGAAGGTCGCCCGGCTCAGGTAATAAAAGGCTTCGGGGGTCTGTTCGATCACATCCTTGTCGAGCGCCTCGAGCAAGGTGAGATGTTCCTTGAAGCTAGCTGGAATGCCCGCGGCGCGAAGTTCGTCGACGAAATTGAGAAACATGCCACAACCCTAGCGCGAGTTTCTGGCGGCGCGAAGGGGAAATCGGTGAACCTCCTTAACCCGGCGATAACCATTCCCGTTTAGATGTTGCGCCGGATCAAGAAAAACAGGGGCTAAACTGACATGGAAGTCAGCGCGATTGATACAAACGGGGCGGCTAATCTGGCACAGATCCCGGAAAGCTGCGGCAAGGTAACAGTCGGCTGCACGGATGTAGCTGGCATCGTGCAAGGCGTTATCGATTCATTCGGTCATTTGCGGTCCGAGTATATCGAACTGCAGGGCACCGTATCGGCGCTCGACGATGATCAGCGCAAGGTCCTTGAAGCCAGCGACGAAGCCCGGCTTCTTTCCCAGCGCGCCATTGATCGGCTTGCGCAGGGCTCCGAACTTATCGGCAACTCGCTCGGCCAGATTGGTAACCTTCTCGGCCTGGTGGAAACTCTTACCGAACATGTCACCGGATTTGCTGCTGCAATGGATCAGGTCCGCCGCAGTTCGCAGGAAATCGACCAGATTGCAGAAACCACCAACATCCTCGCGCTGAACGCGACGATCGAGGCCATGCGCGCCGGAGAACAGGGCCGCACTTTCGCTGTCGTTGCCAACGAGGTCAAATCGCTTGCCAGCGACACCCGCCGCGCGACCGAGGAAATCGGCCGGACAATCGACACTCTCGGCGCAGAAGCTGAGCAGGTGATCGCGAAAATTCATTCTGGCGCTACGGCAAGTGCAGAAGCGAAAAGCTCGGTCTCAGCGATCGAGCATACCTTGCACGGCGTGACCGAATTGATCGGCGAGGTCGATCAGCAGCAGGACCAGATTGCCCGCAACACGGCAACGATTTCAGAACACGTGCACCGCGTTCAAGACGTGCTCGGCGATTTCGACGGAGCTGTCAGCGAAAACGAGAACAAGCTGGCGACAGCGCATGACCGGATGGAAGATCTGGAACTGACTGCCAGCGATATGTTCGACAAGCTCGTGAAGGCCGGGTTGTCACCCCAAGATAGCCAGATGGTCGATCGTTCGCTGGAGCACGCAAAGACCCTCGCGCGTCTCGCCGAAGAGGCGATCGCAAAGGGTGAGCTGTCGATGGAAGAGCTGTTCGATCAGGATTACCGCGAAGTGCCTGGTTCGAACCCCAAGCTATACCGCACCAAGCTTAGCGACTGGGCTGATCGCAACTGGCGTCCTGTGATCGATGCTGTGGTGGCCGAAGGAGGCGTCATCAAGATGGCTTCTCCCGCAGACATGAACGGCTTTCTTCCGACACATGTCAGCGACCGGTCGCGCACCCCGACAGGCGACATTACGCATGACACCAAATACTGCCGCAATGGCCGTATCATGATGGAAGGCGTTGATGTCGCCGCGAAGAAAAGCAACGATCCCTACATGATGGCTGTCTACCGCCAGGAAGGTGACGGCAAGAACTACATCGTTGTGCGCAATGTTTATGTGCCGCTGATCATCAATGGCCGCCGCTGGGGCGATTCCGAGCTGGCATACACCTTTGACTGAGGGAAACCTCAGGTAAGAAAAAGGGCGCGTTCCGAGACCGGAGCGCGCCCTTTTCGCATTAGCTGTTCAGTCCGGTCAGGTCTGCCGGCGCGCCATGAACGCGAGACGTTCAAACATCATCACGTCCTGCTCGTTCTTGAGCAAAGCACCGTGGAGCGGCGGGATCGCGCTGTTGGGATTGCTGTCCTGCAGCACTTCGAGCGGCATTTCCTCGTTGAGCAGAAGCTTGAGCCAATCGAGCAATTCACTGGTGCTGGGTTTTTTCTTCAGACCCGGCACATCGCGCAGCTCGTAAAAAACCTCCATCGCCTTGCTGACGAGGGTTTTCTGGATGCCGGGGAAATGGACCTCGATGATGTCCCGCATCGTGTCGTGATCGGGAAACTTGATATAATGGAAGAAGCACCGGCGCAGGAAAGCGTCGGGCAATTCCTTTTCATTGTTCGATGTAATCACGACAATCGGGCGGTCTTTCGCAGCGATCCTTTCGCGCGTCTCGTAGACATCGAAGCTCATGCGATCGAGTTCCTGCAAGAGATCGTTGGGGAACTCGATATCGGCCTTGTCGATCTCGTCGATCAGCAGGACGGGAAGCTCGGGGCTGGTAAAGGCTTCCCACAGCTTCCCTTTCTTGATGTAGTTCGCAATGTCATGGACGCGCTCATCGCCAAGCTGGCCGTCACGAAGGCGCGCAACCGCATCGTATTCGTAAAGCCCCTGCTGAGCCTTGGTGGTCGACTTCACGTTCCATTCGATCAGCGGCGCATTCATCGCCTTTGAGATTTCATGGGCAAGGACCGTCTTGCCGGTGCCAGGTTCACCTTTCACCAGCAAGGGGCGGCGCAGCGTAACCGCGGCGTTCACAGCGACCTTGAGATCTTCTGTGGCGATGTAGGATTTGGTACCCTCGAAACGGGAGAGGTCTTCGGACTTTTCGGACATGGGTTTTCCCTTGCAACTTTACGTTTGCGTTAGGGACAAGCGCCGGACCACGCAAGAGTTGTCCGGCAACCCGTTCCTCAGACCATGTCGAGGGCAGTAATCTGGCGATCGAGCTTTCTCGCCGCGCGCAAATTGTACCACGCGGCAAACCCGAATACCGAAATCCAAGCGACAACCACGAACCACGAGTCCTCAACCGCAGCCGTCCAACCTTTCAGCTCGGCCACCCTGGCCGCTGTGGCGACATAGAACCCCACCAATCCCGGAACGAAGGGGGCAAGGTACCATTTAGGGACACCTCGCAGCAGGTCACGCTGGCGAACGAGTTGCTCACGCAGATAGTCCCTGCAGCTTTGATCAATGCTGCGTCGTTCTACGCTCCCGTCGAAATGCAATCTTGCGATTACGAAAATTGCAGCGGCAATTATCATGGCAATTGGAATAACGATTGCCCATTCGCCCACGCTCCCGAAAAACGCGCCAACGGCAGTGAAGGCGAATATCACTAAAGCTCCAGCTGCAAATTCCATCCGGTTCCTGCGCTTGATTACTTTTTCGAATTGGCTCGCGCGGTTTTGGCAGGCGCCGGGCGAACTGAAATTCGCTTCGGTTTCTTGGCTCTTCCAAAAGTTGAAGGGATCATCGTTCATGATGTTTGCTCCTGATTGTGTGTGTCGACGAAATGATCGGCGAGAGAGGCTTTCAGGCGGTGAATGCGCGTTGCGACTGTGCCTGATGCCAGTCCGGTCACGTCGGAAATCTCCTTCGCGCTCTCACCCTCCAGCCAAAGCAGCATTATCTGTGCATCCAGAGTGGGTAGTTCCCGGATCAGGGCCTGAGCCCGAAGGAGTGCGAGGCCCTCGCTTGTTTCCAGTTCTGTATCGCTAGCTGCTGGCAAGTCGCCTACGTGATCCAACGTGACCATCTTCTTGCCGCGACTTTCGCGTAGCCGATGTTCTGCCGCTACGTTGTGGGCGACCCGGTAAACCCAGGTCTTGAGTGCACATTGCCCTTGGAACCGCGTGAGGCTTCGAAAGATCTCGCAATGGATGTCCTGTTCAAGGTCTCGCGCCTTGTCGGCATCTCGCTCCATTGCCCGCGCAAGGCGAGCGATAGCAGGGGCAAGCTGTTCACCTGCCTCGCGGTAGAGTGCGTGTTGCTTTTCCTCGGTCATGTATCTTTAGTCCGTCCGCGAACGTATTTCTTACACACCGTCAGAGAAAAAGCCCGCCACAAGGAACCCGAATGCCGACTGAAAACCTGAAAATCGTCGCAGAAGCAGGTCATGAATTGACCGGGTCGCTGGAAATGCCGACGGGATTGGTGAGGGGGGCCGCATTGTTTGCGCACTGCTTTACCTGCACCAAGCAGAGCAAAGCTGCTGTGTCGGTAGCACGCGCACTTGCGGCAGAAGGTATCGCGACCCTCCGGTTCGACTTTACAGGGCTGGGCGGGAGCGAAGGGGATTTTGGCCGCGCTGGATTTGCTGTCGATGTCTCCGACCTCGTCGCGGCGGCCGAGCATCTGCTCGAGCGCTTCTCACATCCGATCCTGCTGGTCGGGCATAGCCTTGGCGGTGCCGCCGTGCTGGCTGCCGCTCGGGAAATCGGCCTCGAGCGTGTTGCGGCAATCGCGACCATTGGGGCCCCGTCGGATGTCCCCCACGTGCTGCACAATATCGACGGTGACATCGAGGCGATCCGCACAAATGGCGAGGGCGCGGTGAAGATCGGAGGACGCGAATTTTGCCTTGGACGCGATTTCATCGAGAAGGTCGAGAACATCGATCTGCTCAAGGAGGTCGAAAGTTTGCGCAAGCCTCTCCTGTTCCTCCATTCACCAACCGACGCGATAGTCGGCATTGAGCATGCAGGCGCTTTGTTTCAATCTGCCAAGCACCCCAAAAGCTTCGTCAGTCTCGAGGGCGCGGATCACCTGTTGCTCAAAGAGGAAGATGCTGAATTTGCGGCGAGGGTGATCGCTGGCTGGGCCCACCGCTATCTGCCGCTGCGCGACGATTGGCCAATGCCGGAAGTGGGGATTGTCGCACGTACCGGGCACGGAAAGTTCGGCACCGAGGTTCATACTGGTTCACACCAATTCGTGGCGGATGAGCCGAAGAGCTATGGCGGCGATGACACCGGGCCAACCCCGTACGATCTGCTCAATGCATCGCTCGGCACCTGCACAGCCATGACCATGAAGATGTACGCTGACCGCAAGGGATGGCCACTTGAGGGCGTGAGCGTCCACGTCACTCACGAGCGCAAGCACGAGGAAGTGTGCGATCACGTCGAAGCTATGGTGGAGGGCAAGCAGATGCAGTCGCTCAATCGGGCAATCTCGATGCGCGGGGATGCTCTGGATGACACCCAACGTGCCAAACTGATGGAGATTGCCGACAAGTGTCCGGTACACCGTACGCTGGAGGGCGTGCTGCACGTCCATACGCAAGAGACATGATCATCATCACGGGTTCAGTGACGCTGAGGGACGAACACCGTGATGCGGCTTTCGCCCTCGGCTGGGAACATTCTGCGCGCTCGCGCCATGAACCGGGCTGCATCGCGCACAATTGTTACCGCGATGCCGAAAACCCCGGCCGAATGTGCTTTTTTGAGCAATGGGAGGATATGGAGGCAGTCCAGAAGCACTTTGCCGTGCCTCAATCTAACGAGTTCATCCGCGAAATTGCGGGTATGGCCATCGACAAGCCGTCCATCCGCATATTCTCGGCAAGCGAGCTCGACTTGCCGAAAGCTTAGGCGTCGATCATTTCGCGGTCCATGTCGCCCGCGTTGTTTTGGATGAAATTGAACCGGTGCTCCGGGTTGCGGCCCATCAGCTGATCGACCAGCTCCTTGACCTTGGCCCGGTCTTCGAATTCCGGCGGGAGGGTGATCCGGATGAGGCCGCGGCTTTCGGGATCCATGGTGGTTTCCCGGAGCTGCTGCGGGTTCATTTCACCCAGACCCTTGAACCGGCCGACATCGACCTTCTTGCCCTTGAACACGGTTTCTTCCAGTTCCTTGCGATGCGCGTCATCCCGGGCATAGCGGCTCTCTTTACCGGCGGTCAGACGGTAGAGTGGCGGCTGGGCGAGGTAGAGATGTCCGTTGCGCACAACGTCGGGCATTTCCTGGAAAAAGAACGTCATAAGCAGCGTCGCGATATGCGCCCCGTCGACGTCGGCATCGGTCATGATGATGATGCGGTCGTAACGCAGCGCTTCTGAATCGCATTCCTTCCGCGTGCCGCAGCCCATCGCCAGCGTGAGATCGGCGATTTCGCTGTTTGCACGGATCTTGTCCGCCGTGGCGCTGGCGACATTGAGGATCTTGCCGCGGATCGGAAGGATCGCCTGTGTCTTGCGATTGCGGGCCTGCTTGGCGCTTCCGCCGGCGCTGTCACCTTCGACGATGAATAGCTCTGTCTCGGCGTCCGTTTCTCCCGAACAATCGGTGAGCTTGCCGGGCAGGCGCAGTTTCTTGGCATTGGTCGCGGTCTTGCGCTTGATCTCGCGCTCTTGCTTGCGGCGCAGGCGCTCATCCATGCGCTCCATGACCTGCCCGATGAGCGCTTTGCCCCGGTCCATGTTGTCGGACAGAAAGTGGTCGAAGTGGTCGCGGACTGCGTTTTCGACCAGCTTCGCCGCTTCCGGCGAGGTCAAACGATCCTTGGTCTGGCTCTGGAATTGTGGATCGCGCACGAACACGGACAGCATGACTTCGGCGCCGTTCATGACATCGTCGGCAGTGATGTCCTTCGATTTCTTGATCCCGGTAAGTTCGCCGAATGCGCGTAGTCCCTTGGTCAAAGCTGCTCGCAGGCCCTGTTCGTGCGTGCCGCCATCAGGCGTGGGTACCGTGTTGCAGTACCAGCTGGTCGAACCGTCGGAGAAGAGCGGCCAGGCGATGGCCCATTCAACGCGGCCCTGTTCGTCAGGGAAGTCCTGATTGCCGGCGAATGGCTGTGAAGTGACGCATTCCCGGCCGCCGATCTGCTCTGCGAGATGGTCGGCGAGGCCGCCGGGAAACTTGAACACCGCTTCTTCAGGTACGTCTTCCGAGGCGAGTGCTTCTGCACATTTCCAGCGGATTTCGACGCCCGCAAAGAGGTAGGCTTTCGAGCGCGCGAGTTTGAACAAGCGCCTGGGTTTAAACGCGCGATCGCCGAAAATTTCAGTGTCGGGCGTGAAGGTGACGGTGGTCCCGCGGCGATTTGGCGTGGGGCCCAGTTCCTGCAATTTGCCGGTCGGCGCGCCCTGCGAAAACTCCTGCGCGTAAAGCTGCTTGTCCCGAGCTACTTCGACCCGCGTGTAATCTGACAGTGCATTGACCACCGAGATTCCGACCCCGTGCAAACCGCCACTGGTGGCGTATGCCTTCCCGGAGAATTTACCGCCCGAATGCAGGGTGGTCATGATCACTTCGAGGGTGGATTTGCCGGGATACTTGGGATGCTCACCAACCGGAATACCGCGTCCGTTATCGCTGATCGTGACCCGATTGTTTTCGTCGAGCCGCATTTCGATGCGGGTTGCGTGCCCTGCGACAGCTTCATCCATCGCGTTGTCGAGCACTTCGGCAACGAGGTGGTGCAGCGCTCGGTCGTCTGTGCCCCCAATATACATACCGGGCCGGCGGCGCACCGGTTCGAGACCTTCGAGGACCTCGATGGATGATGCGTCATAATCGCCGCTGGATGTGGGCGTGTTCTCGAAAAGATCGTCGGACATGGTGCAGGCTATATCGCGCGCGAATCGGCGCGCACAAGGCGCTGGCGAATGTTATCCGCCTGTCAGAAGCCCGCCGGCGCGTTAGAAATCGTCACAATGCTGCCGTCCCGGACCTCGCGCACTTCCATTGCGCGTTCAACGACACCGTTGCGCTGGAAGCGGAAAGGTCCGTCCATACCGTCAAATCCGCCCTCTTGCAGCAAGACTGAAGTCGGGAATTGGCGGCCAATGCGCCAGTCACGCGCCACGCGCAGGGTCAGCAGTACAGCATCATAGCCAAGGGTGGCGATGCGATAAGGCTGTCCCCCGAAGCGCGCTTCGTAACTGTTCACGAACCCGGAATACCGCCCGTCCGAAACGGCTGAGAAAATTGCGCCATCGAGCGCGCGCGAGCGAACAAGCGCGCTCTCCCCGGCCCAGCGTTCGGTTCCGATGATTTGCAACGACGAGCCGGCGATTGCTTCGGCGCCGCGGATCGACGGCGCGCCGCCGTCGGCGATGAGTACGGAATCGAACCCGCCCATGGATTTTAGCCGTCCCGCCGCACTTACGACCGAGGTGTTCGACCTTGCATAGCGTTCGGTCCCGACCAAGCGGCCGCCATAGCTTGAAATGGCCGCCTGCATGGCCGCTTCCGCGCGCTGGCCATATTCACTTTCCGGGGCAAGCACCGCGAAGCTGCGCGCGCCGTTGGAACGCGCATATTCCACGCTGCGCTCGATCGATTGTTCAGGAATGTGACCCATGACGAACACGCCGCGCCCCGCGACAGAGGTGTCGTTGGAGAACGTGATGATCGGAACGTTCGCAGCCGCAGCCTGGGGTTTGATCGCGCCGACATTGCTGCCGAGCAGTGGGCCGAGGATCAGCTTGTTACCATCGGCAAGAGCCATGCGAGCTGCATCCTGTGCACCGCGTGAGGTATCGTATGTGGTGATACGGATGTTATCGGCATTCGTATCGAGAATGGCCATCGTTGTGGCATTCGCGATCGACTGACCCACTGCGCCATTCTCCCCTGAAAGGGGGACGAGCAACGCAATACGGTGCCGGTCCGAATCTTCGGGGAGCGTGGTCGCGCTGGGTTCCGGGGTAGGGGTGGGTTCGGCAGGCGCGGTGGTCTTCGGTATGATCGAGCAGCCGGACAGCAGGATCGCTCCCGTGGCCAGCATCGCGCCGCGCCGGTTCATAAATGCAAAAGCCATGCTTGCCGCGTCCCTCTTGTGTGGTTCATGGAAGGGCAGTGAGCGACCCTGCACCTGCCAAATCTGATGAAGACCTTACACCCGGTCTTTACCTTGTTGCCACCCCTATCGGGAATCTTGGCGACATCACCAGGCGGGCTGTCGATATCTTGAGCCGCTGCGATGGGGTGGCGTGCGAAGATACGCGAGTCACGGGCAAGCTGCTCAAGCATCTTGGTATTTCCAAGCCGATGTGGCGTTATGACGATCATAGCGAGCACCGTGACCGCTCGCGGTTGGTGGATTCGATGCGCACCCGCGCAGTTGCCTTGGTAAGCGATGCCGGAACGCCAATGATAAGCGATCCCGGTTACAGGCTGGTCAATGATTGCCGTGAGCAGGGCATCCCCGTGACAAGCTTGCCCGGTCCATGCGCTGCGGTGCTTGGCCTCACCTTGTCGGGTTTGCCGAATGACCGCTTCATGTTCGCGGGTTTCCTCCCGCCGAAAGACAAGGCGCGCCGGGAAACGCTGGCTCAGCTGGGCCAGATCGATGCAACGCTCATTTTCTACGAAACAGCCCCGAGATTGCTGAAATCGCTCGCTGCCATCGAAGAGGTGCTGCCAAAGCGTGAAATTGCCGTCGCGCGGGAATTGACCAAGCTCCACGAAGAATGCCGCCGCGGGTTCTCTGCCGGTTTGATGGCCTATTACGATGCCCATCCGCCGAAAGGTGAGATCGTCCTCCTGATCGGACCGCCCGAAGCCGTGCAGGCAAACGAGGCAGATGCGGATGATATGCTGCGCGAAGCTATGGCAACGCTCAAACCCTCGCAGGCAGCGGGACAGGTTGCCAAGGCAACGGGCCTTGATCGCAAGGTGCTTTATGCACGGGCGATGGACCTCAAATCGGAATGAAACGGCAGGTCGCCGAACAAAGCGGACGCAATGGGGAGGCGCGGGCGGCCTTCTGGCTCCGCGCCAAAGGTTGGCATATTCTAGGCGAGCGCGTGAAGACCAAGGCGGGTGAGATCGATCTCATCGCCAAGCGCGGCAAGCTGGTCGCCTTTGTCGAGGTGAAATGGCGCAGCCAGAAAGATCAGCTTGATCACGCAATCGACGAACGGCGTCTTGCCCGCGTTGCCGCAGCTGCCGAAGCCGTGGCGCATCAGTATGCGAAAGATGGGGAGGATATCCGCATTGACGTCATCCTCCTTGCGCCGGGAGCATTCCCTCGCCACATCGCCAATGCCTGGCAACCTTAGGAGATCGGCATGGGCCTTCGCGTCGCTGTCCAGATGGACCCGTTGGAAAGCATCAATATCGCCGGAGACAGCAGCTTCGCGCTGATGCTTGCTGCGCAGGCCCGCGGGCATGAGGTCTGGCACTACGACGTCGAATCGCTCGCATGGCAGAGCGACGGCACGCCTTCCGGCAAGATTACTGCGCATGCTGCGCCGGTTACTGTAAAGCCCGTGAAAGGCGACCACTTCACCGCGGGCGAGCGCCGGCGGATCGATCTGGCATGCGACATCGATGTCGTGTTGATGCGGCAGGACCCGCCATTTCATCTGGGTTATATCAGCTCGGCACTTTTGCTTGACCGGTTGAAAGGCACCACCTTGGTCATCAATGACCCGCGCGAAGTGGTGAATGCGCCGGAAAAGATGTTCGTCCTCGACTATGCGCGGTTCATGCCGCCAACGATGATTGCGCGCGATCTGGACGACTTGAGAGCATTCCAGAAGGAACATGGCTCTGTCGTAATCAAACCGCTGCATGGAAATGGCGGCAAGGCCATCTTCCGGCTCGATGCAGAAGGCACCAATCTGTCAGCACTGAGTGAGGTGTTCAACCTCACCTGGCCGGAGCCGCACATGATCCAGCCTTTCCTGCCCGAGGTAAGCGAAGGCGATAAGCGTATCGTGCTAATCGACGGAGAATTTGCCGGTGCAATCAACCGCTTCCCGGGTGAAGGTGAGTTTCGTTCGAACCTCGCACAAGGCGGTCACGCCGAATCTGCGACCCTCACTGCGCGCGAAGAGGAAATCTGTGCTGCGATGGGGCCGGAACTGAAAAAGCGCGGCCTGGTATTTGTCGGTATCGACGTGATCGGCGGGAAATATCTCACGGAGATCAATGTGACTTCGCCCACGGGCATTGTCGCGATCGACAAGTTCAATGGAACCGACACCCCAGGGTTGATCTGGGATGCTATCGAGCGTCGTCACGCGGCGATTTAATTAATCCCGGTCGCGGGGATGGGCATTGCGATAGGTATCCAGCAGGCTGGCTGCATCGACCTTCGTATAGATCTGCGTCGATCCAAGGCTGGCATGACCAAGCAGTTCCTGGAGACTTCTGAGGTCCGTGCCCGCACCCAGCAAATGGGTTGCAAAGCTGTGGCGCAGCGCATGCGGGGTCGCGGTATCGGGCAAGCCCATGGCCCGGCGTGCGCGTGCAGTCGCTTTCTGGATCATGCCCTGTGATAGCGCGCCGCCTTTCACGCCTCGGAACAGGGGATCCTCCGGCCCGAGCGGCCATGGTGTGATCTGACAATAATGATCCACGGCGTCGCGAACGATGGGCAGGATTGGCACCACCCGCTGTTTGCCGCCCTTGCCGGTTACGTTCAGGCGATCACCCAGAGGCAAATCGGCACCAGTCAGCGACAGAGCCTCGGCGATCCGGAGGCCTGCGCCGTAGAGCAGCAACAGAACGGCCCGGTCGCGCGCGCCTACCCAGTCCACGCTCGCCATTTCCTCGACCGTATCGGCCAGGCCCTCCGCATCATCGGGCGATACGGGGCGGGGGAGGCCCTTCTTGATCCGGGGCCCGCGCAGGCGTGGAGGCTGCGTGACGTCATGCCCGGCTTGCGCCCTCGCGAAGGACACGAATGACTTCACAGCGGAGAGCTCTCGTGCAGCAGACGAATTGGTCAATCCATCGCTGCGCCTCGACGCCAGGTGACTGCGAATACTGGTCGTGGAGAGCAGGGCGACTGCGTCAAAATCTTCAAGGTCGAGCCGTGTCATCAATCGTTCCGCCGCTCTTGAATAAGCGCGGACAGTATGCGGTGATCGGCGCTGGGCCTGCGAAAGGTGGTTGTTCCACGCCTCGAGACAGTCAGCCTTGGTCAATCGCGCACCAGTTCGGGCCTGACCAATTCGCCCAGAAGCCCGTCGAGAAGCGGCATGCCGGCGTCCGTGGCGCCAATCTGCGCTTCATTTGACCAGATGAGGCCAAGATCGCGGTACAGTGCCAGTTTGGCGTCATCTACCAATGCATTATCCGGGACGCCAAAACGGCGCGATATTTCGCCCAGATTGACGCCTTCGGCCAGTCGCAGACCCATCAGCAGTGCTTCGGAAGCCTGTTCTCTTGAAACGAGGTCGCGCGCCTCGGCGATCCCGTGGCCCTTGCTATCGACAGCAGCGAGATAATTCTCTGGCTTCTTGTGACGTACAGTCGCGATCCCGCCTCGCCTTCCGTGGGCGCCTGGTCCGATGCCGCAATAGTCCTGGTAACGCCAATAGGTGAGGTTATGGCGGCTTTCCTGCCCGGGGCGGGCGTGATTGCTGATCTCGTATGCCGGAAGTCCGGCCTCGGCGGTCATATCTCGGGTGACGGCGAACAGGTCGGCCGCAGGATCATCATCCAGCGGAGTGAACACGCCGCGCCTCACATCGGTTGCGAACCGCGTCGTGGGCTCGATGGTCAATTGGTACAGCGACATATGATCCGTGCCCAATGCCAGAGCCTCGCCCAGTTCGGTTCGCCATTCTGCTTCGGTCTGCTGGGGCCGGGCGTAGATCAGATCGATCGATACGCGGTTAAAATGCGTTTGCGCGGTGGTCACAGCCTTCAGCGCTTCGTCCGCACCGTGCAGCCTGCCTAAAAATCGGAGCGTCTCGTCCCGTAGCGACTGCACCCCGAGCGACACTCGGTTCACCCCCGCGGCTGCAAGCGCGGCGAAATTGGCTGCCTCGACTGAGGATGGATTAGCTTCCAGAGTGATCTCGATACCGTCTTCGAAGCCCCACAAACGGTGCGCTTCATTAAGGAGTTTCTCAACAAGTTGCGGGGACATCAGCGAAGGAGTTCCCCCGCCAAAAAAGATACTTGTGAGCTTTTCTTCAGATTTTACTGCAGCAAACTCACTGCGCATATCCGCCAGCAAGGCGGTTTCCCATGCCTTAGCATCGGTCTTCTCGCGGACGTGACTGTTGAAGTCGCAATAGGGACATTTTGCGAGGCAGAATGGCCAGTGGATGTAGAGCGCTTTGGCCAAGGGTGCCTTCATTGAATTTTAAGCTCGGTTATTGTTTACCGGGCAAATGGACGGGTCGAAACTACTGGGCGGCGCACTTGCGGCCGCCGGATTGCTATGTGCCACGGGAGCGAGCGTTGCCGCAAGCGCTGGAAGTGCATCACGCACGGCCAATGTTTCGCGGGAGGCACCCCATGACAACCGGATGAGCGATCACCACGCGCGCCGCATTCTGGCGCTCCACAATCGCGAACGGCAGCAATTGGGTCTGCCCAAGCTGAAATGGAACCGCGCGCTGGAGCGTGAAGCACATAATTACGGCTCTGTTCTCGCCCGTAAGGGCCGGCTCGAGCATGCCCAAAATGGCGCACGCAACGGCACCGGCGAAAATCTATGGATGGGGACCGCCGGACAGTGGCCTGTGGAAACTATGGTGGGCCTCTTCATCGAAGAGAAACGCCACTATCGTCACGGCAATTTCCCCGAGATTTCCCGCACCGGAAAATGGGCTGATGTGGCCCACTACACGCAGGTAATTTGGCGCGACACCCAAGAGGTCGGCTGTTCTGTCGTCAACGAACGGGGCTGGGACGTCCTTGTCTGTCGCTATTGGCCGGCGGGCAATGTCTGGGGCCGCAAAGCCTATTAGGCGAACTGTTCGGCCACCAGTTTCGCAAATGCATCAGCGCGGTGGCTGATACCGTGCTTTTCTTCGGGATCGAGTTCTGCAAAGGTCTGATCGCTTCCCTTTGGAACGAAGACCGGGTCGTAGCCAAAGCCCATTTCGCCGCGCGGCGGCCAAGTCAGCGTGCCCGGGACCGTGCCTTCGTAGACCTCCTGATCGCCATCAGGCCAGGCAATCGCCAACACGCAGTGGAAAGCGCATGAGCGATCGACGTCGGCGCCCTTGTGCTGGAGCATTCCCTCGACCTTGCCCATTGCCATGAACCAGTCACGGCCGGGATCGCCCTCGAACCATTGCCGCTCGGCCCAATCGGCAGTGTACACGCCGGGGCGGCCATCAAGCGCATCCACCGACAAGCCGCTGTCGTCCGCGAGAGCAGGAAGGCCCGAGGCCTCCGCTGCGGCGCGCGCTTTCAGCAGCGCGTTCTGGACGAAAGTCGTCCCTGTTTCGGCCGGTTCGGGCAGGCCCAGTGATCCTGCCGAGATACACTTCACTCCGTACGGAGCCAGAAGTGCGGATATTTCCTTCAGCTTGCCCGCATTATGCGTGGCAATCACCAGGCTGCCCGAACCGAGCCGACGCGTCATTTCCGGGTAGCCTCGTCCTGTGCCTTGAATACCTGCGCGCAGCCGAGCTGGGCGAGGCGGAGCAGGCGGAGGAACGCTTCCTCGTCATACGGAGCGCCTTCGGCCGTTGCCTGTGCTTCAGCGATCTTGCCGCCTTCGATAAGCACGAAATTGGCATCAGCATCGGCGTTGCTGTCTTCCGGATAGTCGAGGTCGAGTACGGGAGTGCCCTTGTAGACACCGCAGGAAATCGCAGCGACTTTCGCGGTGATGGGATCTTCGACGATGTCTCCGGACTTCATCAATCCGTCGACCGCCAGCCGCAAGGCAACCCATGCGCCGGAAATCGAAGCGGTACGGGTTCCGCCGTCGGCCTGGATTACGTCGCAGTCCAGCGTGATCTGGCGTTCACCGAGCTTCCTCATGTCTACCACGGAACGCAAGCTTCGACCGATAAGCCGCTGTATTTCTTGTGTTCGTCCACTTTGCTTGCCCTTCGCAGCTTCTCGCTGACCGCGAGTGTGCGTTGCCCGTGGAAGCATGGAATATTCGCCGGTCACCCAGCCTTCATTCTTCCCGCGCAGCCACGGCGGGATCCGTTCTTCGATCGATGCGGTGCACAGAACCTTGGTCTCGCCGAAGCTGATAAGGCAGCTTCCCTCGGCGTGTTTCGTGTATCCAGTCTCGATAGTGATGGCGCGCATTTCATCGGGCGCGCGTCCTGAAGGTCGCATCAATGTCTCCAATTTAGTCGAATCTCTTGGGGCGGCTTTGGCGTAAGCCCCTTGAGGCCGCAAGGGGAGCGTCTAGATAGGGGTGTATGACCGGCCCATTGCTTTCCGACCTTTCCGAACGAGCGCGCGATATTTTCAGGCTCGTGGTGGAGGGCTACCTCGACACCGGCACGCCGGTCGGCTCGAAAGCGCTGGCGGGCGAGCGAGGCGTTAATCTTTCGCCGGCCTCGATCCGGTCCGTGCTTGCCGAGCTTGAGCAACAGGGCCTGCTGGCAGCACCCCACACAAGCGCAGGGCGAATGCCGACTGAAAGTGGACTGCGCCTGTTTGTCGATGCTATGATGCAAGTCGCCCTGCCGACCCGCGAAGAACGTGCCGCGATCGAGCAGCGCCTTGGCGAACCGGGTCCGATCGAGCGCGCGCTGGAAGAAACCAGTTCGCTGCTGTCGGATCTTTCCGGGGCAGCTGGCATGGTGATGGTCCCGCGCCGGGAACCGCGCCTGACGCAGGTTTCCCTGACCGCCCTCGATGCAAATCGCGTGCTTGCCGTCCTCGTGGGCGAGGATGGGCACGTTGAAAACCGCATTCTTGCTATTCCGGCAGAGGCGCTTGGGGTGTCGCTTGAGCAAGCCAGCAATTATCTGACAGCTCGGGCTTCCGGCAAGACCTTGGCAGAAGCGTCCAGGGCGATAGAGGACGAGATTGCGGGGGGGCGCAGCGCCCTCGACGAAGCCAGCCGCGACCTGGTTTCACGCGGCCTCGCAACTTGGACGCAGGACACAACCGCGCGGCCAGTCCTGATCGTGAGGGGTCAGGCAAATCTCCTCGATGAAGCGGCGCTCAACGATATTGAGCGCGTGCGTTCGCTGCTCGATGATTTGGAGAACAAGCAATCGGTTGCCTCCTTGCTTGAACATGCGCGCGATGCCGATGCCATGCGAATTTTCATCGGAAGCGAGAACCGGCTGTTTTCGCTTTCGGGATCATCAGTAATCGCCGCGCCCTACCGCGACCGCGAAGGCAAGGTCGTCGGAGTGCTGGGCGTTATCGGGCCAACTCGGTTGAATTATGCCCGTGTGGTCCCCATGGTTGATTTCACGGCCCGATCCTTGGGCAAAAGAATAGGCTGACAGGGTTTTCAAGTGACTAATAACGACACCAACGAACCGCAGGATAAGGCGGTCGACGACGAAGTAGCGCGCGAGATGGAAGGCGTGCCTAAACACCTGCGTGAAGAAACCGAAGGTGAAGGCGAAGCGGACGAAGCGCTCGATGAGGCGCTGGCAAGCCTGCGCGGCGATCTGGAGGCGGCCAAGCAGGACGTACTCTATGCCCGTGCAGAAACGCAGAACGTGCGCCGCCGGATGGAAAAGGACGTGCAGGATGCGCGCAACTATGCCGCGACAGGCTTTGCGCGCGATGTCCTGAGCGTCTCGGACAATCTTGCCCGCGCCCTCGATGCAATCCCGGCAGAGCAGCGCGAAGATGAGAAGCTCAAAGGCTTCATCGCTGGTATCGAGGCAACTCAGCGCGAGCTTGAGAAGGTCTTCAACCAGAACGGTATCAAGCGCATCGCTGCCAAGGGCATGCCGCTCGATCCGAACCAGCATCAGGCGATGATGGAAGTGCCGACCGACGAAGTCGAGCCGGGCACTATCGTGCAGGAAATGCAGGCGGGTTACATGATCAAGGATCGCCTGCTGCGTCCGGCAATGGTTGGCGTAGCCAAGAAGCCCGACTGATTTTCGAGGCGAGGGGAAATACGATGAGAACTGCATTCTTCGGAGCGGCGGTTCTCGTCGCCTCTACCCTGGCGTCACCGGCTACTGCGGAGGACACCGCCGATGCGCAGCTCAGCGCCTTGGCTGATGCTTATTACGATTACGAGCTCGAACAGTTTGGGCTGACCGAGACGGAGAGCGAGCAAACCAGTCAGGGTGCCCGGATGCCGACTGTCACTCCGCAGGCCCAGCTGGAAAGAGCGGCGCAGTACGCGCAATTCCTGGCACAGCTTGAAACGCTTGACGACAAGCTGACCGATGGCGCCCGGACCGACGCGCTCGTGCTGCGGACCCTGCTCGAATCCTCGATCGGCGATGCCCGATTCTCCGAGTGGGAAATGCCATTCGACAGCGATTCCAACTTCTGGTCATATCTTGCCGGCCGCTCAGGTTACGGAAGCGCCGAGGAATATGAGAATTATCTCGGCCGGATGCGCGATATTCCGCGCTACTTCGCTGAACAGACCGCCAATGCGCGTGCCGGACTGGCCCGTGGCTTTAGCGTGCCGGCAGTCACACTGGAGGGCCGCGATGCGTCAATCGAAGCTTATGTCGTCGACGACCCCGAGCGCAGCCCGTTCTGGGCCCCGTTCTCGGACATGCCATCCTCGATAAGCACATCGGACCAGATCAGGTTGCAGGACCAAGCCCGCACGGTGATCTCGCAGCAGGTGACACCGGCCTACGCTGCTTGGCTGGGTGTGTTTCGCAATGAATACCTGCCGCAGGCGCGGACCACTGTCGGCGCTCGGGAATTTCCCGATGGCGAGGCGTTTTACGCGCAGCAAATCCGGCAATACACCACGCTCGATCTGGGGGCGGAGGAAATTTATGCAATCGGCCTCGAAGAGGTCGCGCGGATCACTGCCGAGATGGAGAAGGTGAAAGCCGAGGCGGGATTTGACGGGTCGCTGGACGAGTTCATCATTTTCCTGCGCACCGATCCGCAGTTCGTGGCGCGCACTCCTGACGAACTCATGGGTGTGGCAGCTTTTACGGGCAAACGTGTCGATGACCGTCTGAGCGACTATTTCGGTTTCCTGCCCCGTTACCGGCACGGGCTGCGGCCGGTCGATCCGGCCATCGCTCCGTTCTACACGGCGGGCCGCGGGGGACTGGAATATTGCCAGATCAACACGCATGATCTCCCGTCACGCCCGGTCTACAACATTCCCGCGCTGACCATGCATGAATGCGCTCCGGGTCATTCCTTCCAGGCGGCAATCGCACTGGAACAGGGCGAAGCACCGCGTTTCAGGCGGCAGACCTATTTCTCCGGTTTCGGGGAAGGGTGGGGGCTCTACACCGAGTATCTCGGGGAAGAGATGGGCATCTACCGCACCCCGTACGAGAAGTTCGGAAAGCTGAGCTACGAGATGTGGCGGGCTGCGCGGCTCGTGATTGACACCGGCCTTCATCACTATGGCTGGAGCCGGCAGCAGGCTATCGATTACCTATCGAGCCATACCGCCCTGTCGGACCGGGAAGTCGTGACGGAGATCGACCGCTACATCAGTTGGCCCGGACAGGCGCTGGCCTACAAGCTGGGTGAAATGACAATCCGCCGCGTCCGCGCCAAGGCAGAGAACGCGCTTGGCGACGGTTTCGACATCCGCAAATTCCACGATGTCGTCCTGTCGCTTGGCTCGGTCCCGCTCCCGGCACTGGAGGAGCGGATCGATGCATTCATAGCCGATGGCGGGCAGGGGCTACCCCGTGTGACCTACGACTGACGGGCGTCAGACACAGCGGGACACGTCGTTGAGGTAAGCCTGAAGTGCATTGCGCCGGTCGTCAGCCCACAGGCCCACCATTCGGTCTTGGGCGAGCGGACTTGTCGAATACTCGATAGCCCTGGCCAATATCGCCCGCCCGTCTGCGACGCAGAAATCCTGTGCATTCGCCAAGTTCATGAAATCGGTCACGGACTGGTATTGAGCCTGGCGCTGTAGCGCTTCCGCACGTTCTTCCGCGGCGCGTTCCTGCATCCGTTCGGATGCGCGTTGCTCGGTCCGGCGGTCGCCTATTTCGCTATCCACGCGTGCAATTTCTGCGCGATAAGTATCCGAATTGCGGGGGAGGTAGGTTGCGAGCGGGGTTATCGGTGCACGCTCGTCTTCGCGCTCGAAACGTTCGATCCGCTTGGCGTCGGTGTCAGGGTCCAGCTGGGCGCCTGCCACGGCAATTCCGATCGCTGCGGCGGTGTCCGCAATCGATCGATCCTTTGTGAAGGCCTGCTGCGGGACCGGCGGGGCTTCGGCAAGAAGCAGGGTTACGACCATTGACGCATCGTCGGCATCTTGGACAAGCTCTTGCAGCATGCAGGGAAAGCGCAATTCAGCACCCCGCAGTTCGACGATCTGGCGCTGATCCCGGGTGCAAGAGATAGCTTCGATCTCGATTGCGCCGGATGCAGATTTCGCGCGCTCGAACGCGGCATCGATCAAGGCCGACTGGGCTTCGGTCTCTTGAGCGGAAAGTAGCGGGGAAGCGCCCACTGCGAACAGGCCTGCCAAAAGGATGTGCCGACTTCTTTTCCGCATGCGCTATGGCCCCCGTCCTATCATTCTGAAATCTGCAGGGAAACGCCTTTCTTCCCGATGAACAGGCCGCAATCCGGCTCCCTTTGCGGAAGTTACCGCCCCGGCATCAGGAACTTAACCTGAAGCCGGGGCGATGTGGTCTTAACCAATCACCTGCGCGCGGTTCTCATCGCGGTGCTTTTTCAGGTACTTCATGAACGGCGTGCCGCCGGTGCCAACATCGGGATCATTGCCCGCAATCGAGCCCGCCTGCTTGTTGATGTAGCTGGCCGCATATTCCAGATGCCGGGTCCGGAACCGCGCGGATTGCTCAAGGCAGGCGTTGAAAGCATCTTTCAGCCCTTGGTCTTCACACGAACTGACGAAGTCGCGAAGGGTCGATTTCGCCGCGAGATCCTCGATAAAGCGCCGGTGTTCGACCGGGCGGTATTGGTGCAGTTCGTCGAGAAACGATCTCAGCGGATCATCGCTATGGCTGACCTGAAACAGCGCATCCATCGCCGGAACGATGGACGATTGCGACCCTGTCTGCCCGCGCAGTGCCTGCGGCTTGCCTTCAAAGCGGTCGATGCCTTCGTAAACAAGGCCGCCATCGGCGAGTGCTGGATTGTTCGCCCATCCGTGAATGTAGGGGCGAACGCGGTGGAAATAGATATAGGGATCGCACTGCTCGGGCATACGCGCAAAGTGGCCGTAGATGCGTTCCCATGCGTCATCCATTTCCAGCAGCAACCGCGTAGCTTCAGCTGCATCGCCTGCGCGTGAAACACCAACCAGTTTCGCAGCATTGTCGAGGAGCACACCGGCTTCTGCCTCGATCGCCACGTGGACGAGGACGAACCAGTTCTCGTCCACGCCGCCCAGGAAGTTCTGGTGCATGGCGATATTATCGAGTGTGATCGGGCCGGATTTGTCGAGCCGGTACCAATTGTCGAGGACATATCCGGAATATGGGAGCAAGGGTGCCTGTCCGAGCCGTTCCGCCAAAGCGCAGATCGGGCGTGCCAGATTGGCAGGCAGGCAAGCTGGCGGGGTCGGTTCGCCCCAAACATACGCCTGCACGAGGAAGGAATAGTGCACCATGGCTGTGCGGACCAGCTCTTCCGATGCGGTCATTGTCCAATCGGCGATTTCTGGATCAGGTAAACCATCCAGAAAATTGCGGACCCTGCCCGAAGTCAGGAGGTTCGACAGATTGCCTGCTGCCTGAATGATGGGTGCCAGGTTTTCGGGAAGCGTGATCTCGTCGATCTCGTAGTGCGAAAGATAGCCGCGCTCGCGGCTCATACCGTAGTCTTGAAGCTCCATTGTAATGACTCATCGCCGGGCGCGGGTTTGGCCGCCCGGTCAATGCGCTGGATAGTATTCAATGTAACTTGTTTGCTCAAGCGAGGGCGGTGGAAAACTCTGCAATCCGTAGCGTTAACCCTCAGCTCCCGGAAACCTCACCAGTAGATCGTAGGCGGAAGGATCGGCGACACCTGCCAGCTTCTTGCCTTGTCGCAGCAGAAAGGCGTGCTTCACGATCTCGGCCTGTTGCTCGATCCCGTAGCGATGCAATGGCCAGCCCGGCTTCAACGAATACTCGTACCGCGCCCACGGCATGCGCCGGGTCACCAGGTACCACTCGCCCAGTGTCTGGGTTTGCCAGACATGGACCATTTCATGGATGAACAAGCCTTGCCGGGAAATGCTCGCCGCCGAGAAATCATCGCAATAACTTTGCGATGAAGGATGAAAATGCAGATGTCCGCGCGGTGCCATCGTGACGCGACTGGGCTGAAACGGAAACCATTTGCGGCGCCGTATCGTCACGCGGTGATATTCGATCGCCGTCCCGAAAACAGTTCTGGCAAGCGCAATTTCGCCCGGGGTCAGCGGACGCTGACCGCCAACCTCGCACTGGGCAGGGGTTGGGCTTTCATGGCTTTCAACCCCGAGCGAATCCCGCAAATCGTTCAGCGATTTTCCCCGGCAGCCTGGATCGGAACGGTGAAGGTTGCGGATTTGCCGCCAGCAACGGTCAGCGTCATCGCTGTTTCGCTACCTGCGACCAGATCAGGCGAGAGGTCGAATACCATGATGTGCAGGCCGCCCGGTTCGAATTTCAAAGTGTCACCGGCCTGGACTGCCTGGGGTCCCGTTTCCCCCATTTCCATTTTGCCGTCCCATTCGGTGGTCGCATGGACTTCGGTCTTGCCCGCACCGTCAACTTCGACCTTGCGCACGGCCACGCCGCGCTCTCCATCATTGGTGAGGTCAAAGTAAATTGCCGCTGGATTGCCCTCAACAGCAGGCAAAACCATGCGCGCATTGGCAATCGAAAGCCCTGCTGCATCGGTCGCCGCCGACGGAGTTTCCTCCTGCGCACCGCCGCAAGCGGCGAGCCCCAGGCTTGAGCCGGCAAGCAGGGCTGCTGCGAAAACGGGTTTGATCATTTGTGGATTTCCCTCCTGTTGATAGCTGCAAAATCTAGCGGGCGACCTCCCTTGTGCCAAGAAAAACCGCACCTATATCGCTCGGGTAACACACCACTCGAATGAGCCGCAGACCGGATCTGCCACTCGTGGGGGTCCAGACGTGCGGTGTCCAACAATGTGAAACTTATGGGGAAACCATGGCTAAAGTAATCGGTATTGACCTCGGCACCACCAACAGCTGCGTCGCCGTGATGGACGGCGGCAAGCCCAAGGTCATCGAAAATTCGGAAGGCGCGCGTACCACGCCTTCGATCGTTGCCTTCACCAAGGATAACGAGCGTCTTATCGGCCAGCCGGCAAAGCGCCAGGCGGTCACCAATCCGGACAATACAGTTTTCGCGGTGAAGCGCCTTATCGGCCGCCGTTTCGATGACCCGGTGACCAAGAAGGACACCGAGCTGGTCCCCTATGACATCGTCAAGGGCAAGAACGGCGACGCATGGGTCAAGGCGGGCGGCGAAGAATATTCGCCCAGCCAGATCTCCGCATTCATTCTGCAGAAGATGAAGGAAACCGCCGAGAGCTATCTTGGCGAGACGGTGACCCAGGCGGTCATCACGGTTCCTGCCTACTTCAACGATGCCCAGCGCCAGGCGACCAAGGACGCCGGTCAGATCGCCGGCCTCGAAGTCCTGCGCATCATCAACGAGCCGACTGCGGCTGCGCTGGCCTATGGCCTCGACAAGGACGACGGCAAGACGATTGCTGTTTATGACCTTGGCGGCGGTACGTTCGACGTGTCGATCCTGGAAATCGGTGACGGCGTCTTCGAAGTGAAGTCGACCAACGGGGACACTTTCCTGGGTGGTGAAGATTTCGACAGCGCAATCGTCGAATGGCTTGCTGCACAGTTCAAGAAGAAGGAAAACATGGACCTGAAGAGCGACAAGCTTGCTCTGCAGCGTCTCAAGGAAGCGGCGGAAAAGGCCAAGATCGAACTTAGCTCGGCTCAGACGACCGAAGTCAACCTGCCCTTCATCACCGCACGCATGGAAGGTGGTGCGTCCACTCCCTTGCACCTCGTCGAAACGATCAGCCGCTCAGACCTCGAAAAGATGGTCGGCGATCTGATCAAGCGTACGCTTGAGCCTTGCAAGAAGGCGCTGGCCGATGCCGGCGTTTCCAAGGACGAAATCGACGAAGTCATCATGGTCGGCGGTATGACCCGCATGCCCAAGGTCCGCGAAGTGGTCGAAGGCTTCTTCGGCTCCAAGCCGCACACCGGTGTGAACCCCGACGAAGTGGTCGCAATGGGTGCTGCTATCCAGGCCGGCGTCCTTCAGGGCGACGTGAAGGACGTGCTGCTGCTCGACGTGACCCCGCTTTCGCTGGGCATCGAGACGCTGGGCGGCGTGTTCACCCGCATGATCGACCGCAACACAACGATCCCCACCAAGAAGACGCAGACCTACTCGACCGCTGAAGACAATCAGCAGGCCGTGACGATCCGCGTCTTCCAGGGCGAACGTGAAATGGCGGCTGACAACAAGATGCTCGGCCAGTTCGATCTTGTCGGCATTCCTCCTGCACCGCGCGGCGTGCCGCAGGTCGAAGTTACGTTCGATATTGATGCCAACGGCATCGTGAACGTGTCGGCCAAGGACAAGGGTACGGGCAAGGAACAGCAGATCCGCATTCAGGCGTCCGGTGGTCTCACCGATGCCGACATCGACCAGATGGTCCAGGATGCCGAGAAGTTCGCCGACGAAGACAAGAAGCGCAAGGAAAGCGCCGAAGCACGCAACCAGGCTGACAGCCTCGTCCACGCGACTGAAAAGCAGCTCGAAGAACATGGCGACAAGATCGACGCTTCGCTGAAGAGTGAAGTCGAAGAAAAGGTTGCTGCCCTCAAGACTGCACTGGAAGCTGACGATGCGGCTGATATCAATGCCAAGGCCCAGGACCTGTCGCAGTCCGCGATGAAGATGGGTCAGTCGATCTACGAGCAGGAGCAGGCGAGCGCCTCGGCCGAGACGCCGACGGAAGATGCCGGCGAAAGCGGCGCTGACGAAGAAGTCGTCGATGCCGAGTTCTCCGAAGTCGACGAAGACGCAAAGAACTGAGACTTCTGATGAAAACCATGACCGCCACCGGTGCAATTCGCTCCGGTGGCGGTTAGATTTTCAGCAGACGGGATTACCATGCCAGCCACCGATATCGATTTTTATGAACTTCTTGGCGTAAGCCGGGACGCTGACGGCGCGACAATCAAGTCCGCCTATCGCAAGCTTGCGATGAAGCATCACCCTGACCGAAATCCGGGTTGCACGGAAAGCGAGAATACCTTCAAGGCAGTAAGCGGCGCTTACGAATGCCTCAAGGATCCGCAGAAACGTGCTGCCTATGACAGGTTCGGGCACGAAGCCTTTACGCAAGGAATGCAGGGCGGCGGAGGCCACGGCGGCCATCCGGGCGGTGATTTCGGTGACATTGGCGACATTTTCGAAACCATTTTCGGAAGCGCCTTTGGCGGTGGTGGACGCGCTCAGGCCCGCCGCGGCGCCGACCTGCGATATGACATGGAAGTGTCCCTCGAAGAGGCGTTCCACGGCAAATCATCCGAGATCGAAATCGAGGTCAGTCAGACCTGCGATACCTGTCACGGCACGGGCGCAACTCCTGGCACGCAAAAGCGGAACTGCAATTTGTGCTCCGGCCACGGCAAGGTTCGCGCAAAACAGGGCTTTTTCGTCGTCGAACGGCCTTGCCCCAACTGTCACGGCGCCGGTGAAATCATCACCAGCCCCTGCCGCGATTGCCGCGGCGAAGGGCAGGTCGACGTTCCGCAGAAGCTGGAAATCGACATCCCGCCCGGCGTCGATACGGGAACTCGTATCCGTTTGTCGGGCAAGGGCGAAGCTGGCCCGCGCGGTGCAGCACCAGGCGACCTCTACATCTTCGTGCACGTCAAACAGCATGAGATTTTCCAGCGCGAAGGCACCACTCTGGCGACGCGCGTTCCGATCAGTTTCACCACAGCGGCGCTGGGCGGATCGATCGAAATTCCCGGTCTCGATGGTGAAAAACTCACTCTCGAAATTCCGGCGGGTATCCAGTCGGGCAAGCAATTGCGCCAGCGCGGTGCCGGTATGCCGGTGCTCCAAGGACGCGGACGCGGAGACATGGTCATCGAGATCGCAGTGGAAACGCCGACCAAGCTTTCGAAAGAGCAGCGAGGTCTGCTCGAAGAGTTTCGCGAGCTTGAGACGGGCGACGAATGTCCCGAAAGCCGGGGCTTCTTCAACAAGCTGAAAGACGTATTCGGCGCCTGATCTAGGGCATTCGGTCCAGCACTTCTGCGCGGATCCCATCCAGTAAAGACTGAGCGCAGCGTTTGCTGGCGTCCTCCTCGTCAAGAATGGCGAGGAACGCCCGGCGCTTGAATGTGCGCAGGGAGGCGTCTTTCGGCGGCTTGTCCAGCGTGCTGCAAACCAGGTCGATCATCCGCTCCGCGCCGTGCAGTCGGCCCCACAAATAATCATTCTCGCGGTATGACCGGCTGAAGAATGCTCCGAAATTATAGAACTCGATACCGCGCAAGGTGGCTCGCGTTCCGCCCTCGCGTATGCTGCGCGCATCATCGGGACTGATCCGGTCGACTTTCACCGGGTCGAATTCAGTCAGCCCTTCGTTGCGAAGCAGTGGTAGCGTCGCAACGTCGTAGAACGGGAAGCCGAGATAGGCGAACAGCATCCGCCGTTTCAGATCAGCAGGCATCGTCTCGAGCGCTTCTGCCAGCATCTCCTCTGCCCTGTCGTCCGTTTCAATCAGAAGGCGTTTTGCTTCGATGGTATCAAGTAAGTTGCCGGGATTCCCGAGGACATGCTGGGCCACACCGCCAAAATCCTCGCCAAGCGATGTCAGCGCTTCTTTCTCGAAATAGAGCGCAAGGATCGAGTAGATCGCATCGCGGCCCTGTTCCAGAGCCGCATCGGAAATGTCGGGGTCTGCATCCCAGTCGCGGGCAAGTCGCCGCGCGAGGGAGCGCAGGCGGCGGATGCGAAAACCAATATCGTGCTCACGGAAGAATGCGATCGCCGCTTGTGTCGCTCCCCCCGATCCATCGACCAGGCTGGTCAGTCCGCGGCGGTACAATTCCTCGCGGACGACATCCTCGATCGCCAGCGGGTCGGGCAGGTGGAGTGATGGCGCAGCCTCGTAAGCCAGCCTCGCCAAACGCGAAACAATCCCGCTGAATTTCGCCTGTGCATAGGAATGGAAGGCGTATCCCGCCTGTTCGGCAGCGGCTTGCTGGGCCTTTTGCCGCCAGGCCTTGAGCCGCTTCGGGGTGGGGCGATCAAGAAACAGTGTCCGCCCGAACAGACGCTCGACCGCACGCTCGACTTCGGGGCGCAGGGAAGCGACGATGCGCTGCATGCGTTCGGCCTCGCGGCTCTGTTCTTCCAGCTGCTCCAGATTGTCGCGGATCGGTTGTTCACGCGGAATCGTCGAAAGCGATCCGAATATGGCCGAGAAGAAGCCGACATCATGTTTTACTCGCTCGTCCCTTGTACTGAACCGATCAGGACGCGGATCGACATAGACGAGGCGGCGATCCACTTCGCGCTGGGCTGGTTTGCCTCGCAACGCTGCCATCGCGCCAGCAAACGGCTTGTTCACCAGCACAGACCCATCGATCAGGGAAACATTACCTGTATCGCCGCGCATGACGTGGATAGGCATGATCGCATCGAGAAATTCGTCCTGCGTTTCCCAACTGCGGCCGCTGTCCTGTGCCAATCGCTCGATCTCTTCGACCCGCAGCGGAGGAAATGCGCCGGGGAAACTTGCCGTGGCGCGTGCGGCAAACACAAGCTCGAGCGGATTGGCAAGATCGTGACCGCCGGTTTCGGGGACTTTGCGCCGCATGGCTATCGGGAGCCGGTGTTCTGTATCTTCCACAACCGGCGGGCTGTTCAGGCGCAATAGCTCCAGATAGCCGTGGAAGTCCGTCGTCGTGACAAACAGATCAAGTGGATGATCAGCCGGAAGCAAGGGCGTTTCAACCGGAGCATCCGCCATCGCGGTGAAAGCGCGCTCCAGCAGTTTGGAGAACCCAAGGCCGGAGAACGGCGGTTCAAACCAGCGCCCGCGGATCAGGTGCGAGACTTTGCGGCGGACCTTCTCGCGCGTTTCGGGAGCGACCTGTTCGGCGATCTCGGTGCCCGGCCGGCCCAATAACCACGTCGCAAGCGGCTGCGCCCAGAACTTCCCGCCGCGCCAGCGCAGTTTGGCTTCGGGATCAATCAATTCATCGACGTCGGCCACCTCAAGCCAGAGATCGGTGAGGGGATCGAGGCTTTGGCCGGAATAGATCGCCTGCGCGAGAAACACGGCATTGATCCCGCCTGCGCTCGCGCCGCTCATGATGTCGGGAATGACCCTGAGACGAAGCTCGCAATCATCTTCGATAGCGGCGAGCAAATCGACATAGACCTGGTCCACGCCGCTGTCGGGCCGCTTGCCCGAATGGAAATCGCGGCTCGCCCGGGCAAGGTGCCACAACTCGCGCGTAACGCCGTGCATGTAGACCGCCAGGCTTACCCCGCCATAGCAGACGAGCGCGATCCTTAGTTCCTTTTGCCGCATCCGCACCCTTGTGCACATGAAGCAGGCGATTGGCAATTGCGTTCCGCAAATGTTCCGTCTAGCGATCGGGTATGGCCAAACCGAAGAAACGCTATGTCTGCCAGGCCTGTGGCAGTGTCTCGCACCGCTGGCAGGGGCAATGTGCCGACTGCGCGGAATGGAATACGCTGGCGGAAGATGCTCCGGCGACGGTGTTTTCGCTGAAGCATGATCTGTCGAGCGGTGGCAGGGCGGTTGAGTTTGTCGACCTCGATAAACCGGGAGAGATGCCGGTTCGCCAAAAGACCGGTCTGGCGGAGTTCGATCGCGCGCTGGGCGGCGGACTGGTTCCGGGCAGCGCGATCCTGATGGGCGGCGATCCCGGCATTGGCAAATCGACCCTGCTGCTCCAGGCTGCGGCAAAGGTCGCCCGGGAAGGGCACTCCGTGGCTTATGTCAGCGGGGAAGAGGCGTCTGGGCAGGTCCGGATGCGCGCCGCACGCCTTGGGCTCTCCGACGCGCCGGTGAAGCTTGCGGCAGCGACCGGCGTCCGCGATATTCTGACCACTTTGGGCCAAATGGAAACGCCAAAGTTTCTTATAATAGATTCCATCCAGACCATGCACTCCGACACGATTGAAGGCGCGCCGGGCACCGTCAGCCAGGTCCGCGGATGTGCTTTCGAATTGATTCGCTATGCCAAGGAAAACGGGGTTGCGCTGGTCCTTGTCGGACATGTGACGAAGGACGGCAGCATCGCCGGACCGCGTGTGCTCGAGCATATGGTCGATGTGGTGATGAGCTTCGAAGGGGAACGCAGCCACCAGTACCGCATCCTTCGCGCGCTCAAAAACAGGTTCGGCGCTGTCGACGAGATTGGCGTTTTTGCCATGGCGACAGAAGGTCTTGAAGAGGTCGAAAACCCTTCGATGCTGTTCCTTTCCGGCCGTGAACAGCCAATGGCGGGAAGCGCGGTCTTTCCCGCAATGGAAGGCACGCGTCCGGTCCTGGTGGAAATCCAGGCGCTGATTGTGAGGCTGCAATCAGGTGCCACCCCGAGGCGGGCTGTCGTCGGGTGGGACAATGGCCGCTTGGCCATGTTGTTGGCAGTATTGGAATCGCGGTGCGGGCTCAATTTCAGTTCGGCAGAAGTCTACCTCAACGTCGCTGGCGGCTATCGTTTGTCCGACCCTGCTGCGGATGTGGCGGTTGCGGCGGCGCTGGTCAGCGCACTTGCCGATAAACCCTTGCCGGATCGCAGTGTCTGGCTTGGCGAGGTCAGTCTTTCGGGCGAGGTTCGGCCCGTTGCACACGGCGGAGTAAGGCTGCGCGAGGCGGCCAAGTTGGGATTCAAGTCGGGTTTCGGGCCATCCGATACCAAGCCCGGTTCGGCAGAACTCGATTATAAGGGTTTGGGACAACTTTCGAACCTCGTTGACCGGGTGATGGCGACCTAATATCCCTTGCCCTCATATGACGGGATTTGATTACATTGTTCTGCTGATTGTCGGTGTTGCTGCCATTGGCGGCTTCATGCGCGGTTTCATGCAGGAAATATTGTCGCTGGCGGCATGGATACTTGCGGCGTTTGCAATCCGCTTTTTGCACACGCCGCTGACCTTGGCTCTGCAGGATTTCCTCGGCGACGGGATCGCGACCTCCGTACTGGCCTTCGCGCTTCTGCTGCTCATTCCATATGCCGCCATGAAAGTGATCGCCAACAATGTCGGCATGGCTTCCCGGGATTCGCTCCTCGGTCCTATCGACCGCGTGTTGGGGTTTGGCTTCGGTGCGCTGAAGGGGATCGTGATCGTCGTCATCGCGTTTTCCCTGTTGGTGCTCGGATACGACAGCGTTTGGGATTACCGGGGCCGGCCGGTCTGGATTACGACGGCAAAGACCTATGAACTGGTTGATGGCGGCTCGCGAACCCTGGTGGAAATCCTCGCGGAGCGCAGGGCGCGCTTGCTCGGCAATGAAGGCGATGACGCCGAGGCTGAAACCGAGTGAGCCGGCCGCCAGGTGGCGCGCTTTATTCACCAGCACTGCTTTCGCTGGCCGTCGAACTTTCCGAATATCCGTTTGATGAATCGGCACCGCTTGTCGGCGGCGCTAGGTCACGCAGTTGCGGTAGCGAAGTGAAGCTATCGGCTCATTCTGGACTCCAATCGCTCGGCTTGCAGGTCACAGCCTGCGCCGTGGGACAGGCGGCTTGCACCATATTCGCAAGGCATTGCGCGGGAGCGGATGCGTCCAACTTGGAGAACGCCGTTTCCGCCATCAGGGATTGGCTGAATGGCGGAGTTAATGTCCCCGATTGGCCGGATATCTTACAGCTCGAGGCGGCGATACCCTATCCCGGACGCCATGAAGCCGTCCTGCTGCCGTGGAGAGCGGCCATCGACGCGCTAGGCAAGGGCCAAGCCACTCGCTAGACCTCTGGCCGCTCGGGAGATCAAGAGGGGGAGCATCGTAATGTCCGCAAGTGAGGGGGTTATGCAACGGGAGCCGACCGAAAAGGAAATTCGGCTGGTGATCGCTGCCAGCAGCGCCGGCACCATTTTCGAATGGTATGATTTCTTCATCTACGGAACCCTCGCCGGATTGATTGGCGCAGCGTTTTTCCCGAGTGACAATGAAACGCTTCAGGTCCTCCTCGTGTGGGCCGGTTTCGCAGTCGGTTTCGGTTTCAGGCCGCTTGGCGCTATCCTGTTCGGCTTCCTTGGCGACCGGCTTGGCAGGAAGTACACTTTCCTAGTGACGGTTACCCTGATGGGCATCGCCACGGCGGGCGTGGGCCTGATCCCCAGCGCGGCGAGCATTGGCCTTGCTGCGCCGATAATCGTCATCGGCCTGCGCATCCTGCAAGGCCTTGCCCTGGGCGGCGAATATGGCGGCGCGGCGATCTACGTGGCGGAGCACGCTCCGCCCGAGAAGCGTGGCTATTACACCAGCTTCATTCAGGCCAGCGTGGTCGGCGGGTTTGTCCTTTCCATCATCGTAGTGATCGCGTGTCGCGCCTTCATTCCGGCGGACGACTTTGTTGCGTGGGGGTGGCGGATCCCGTTCCTGCTCTCGATCATCCTCCTCTTCATTTCACTGTGGATGCGCCTGAAACTATCGGAAAGCCCGGTGTTCCAAGCGATGAAGGAAGCGGGCGAAACCTCGGATAACCCCTTCAAGGAGAGCATGACCTATCCGGGTAATCCAAAACGGATTTTCGTCGCCTTGTTCGGGATTGCCGGGATCCTCACCACGATCTGGTACACCGCGTTTTTCTCCGGCCTGTCCTTTTTGCGCGGCCCCATGCGGGTCGAAGAAAGCACGGTCGAATGGATGCTGCTGATCGCGGGCACCATCTCGATGAGCTTTTACGTGATGGTCGGAAAATGGTCCGACCGGGTGGGGCGCAAGAAGCCGATCATCATCGGCGCAATTGCATCGCTGGTGCTCCTTTTCCCGATTTTCTGGGGCATGGGAGCCTTGGCCAATCCGGGTCTCACCTCCAGCGCATCGGCGGCGCCTGTCACGATCGCGGGCGAGGCCTGCGAATACGATCCCTTTGCAGAGGTGCAGGCAAGTTCCTGCGGCCGCGTGCTGCAGGATCTGACGGCGCTGGGCGTACCCTATTCAATTGATCCAGCGTCCAGCGCGCCCTCGGTCTCGATCGGAAGTTTCACGGGCGACTTTACCGTGCTGGAAGAAGCGGATCGCCGTGCCACCATTCAGGGCTGGCTCGAGGCGCAGGGTTACAGCTTCGAGAAGCAGCAGCTTCCTCTCCTGAGCATTCTCGGGATCATCGGCCTGCTCCTGGTGTGCGGCATGTTGTCGGCGCTCACTTATGGCTCGGTCGCCGCGCTGCTGTGCGAGATGTTCCCCGCCCGGATACGTTACAGCTCGATGTCCATCCCTTACCATATCGGCGCAGGTTACCTTGGCGGATTTCTGCCGCTGATTGCGGGATACATCGTGGCTATGACGGGTAACGTGTATTCGGGACTTTGGTACACGATCGGCATCGTAGCATTCGGGCTGGTTGTCGCATGGTGGGGCATTCCCGATGGCCCGCCGAAGGACTTTGAAGAGGCCAATGCCTGACGCACCGCCGCCGACACTAAAACTCGATATCGACCGCCAGGCGCTGGCCAATAACTGGCGCACGCTGGACCGCTTGAGCGGGTCGGCCAGCGCGGGCGCAGCCGTCAAGGCCGACTGCTACGGTCTGGGCGTCCACCACTGTGTCCCCGCCCTGCGCGATGCCGGCTGCGAAAGCTATTTCGTGGCGCACTGGAGCGAGGTCGAACCCTTGCTCAGCATCGTGCCAGCTGAACAGATTGCTGTTCTGCACGGTCCCTTGACGCATGAGGATGTCGCCTTCGCCCGCGTAACCGGAGTGCGGCCGGTCATCGACACCGTCCGGCAGGCTGCGCTGTGGCGCGACGGCGGGGGAGGGCCATGCCATTTGATGGTCGATACCGGCATCAACCGCCTGGGCATCTCACCGGCAGAGGCGGGCGATGAGGCGGTCCAGTCGCTGAAGGTCGAAGTCCTGTTGAGCCACCTCGCCTGCGCCGATGAAGACAGCGACATGAACGCTCGGCAGCTTGCGGAATTCCAGCAAGTCATTCCGCACATCAGCCACAAGAAAGCGAGCCTGAGCAACAGCGCCGGCATTGCCTTGGGCAGCGATTATCACTTCGACCTGACCCGGCCGGGTCTCGCATTGTATGGCGGGATTCCCCGGACCGAACTGGCGCCGAATATACGGCAAGTTGCATTCCCGCGTGCCGCGATAATCCAGACCCGCACGCTGCGCGCCGGCGACACTGTAGGGTACAATGCCACATTTACCGCACCGTCGGAAATGCGCGCCGGTGTCCTGTCGCTTGGCTATGCAGATGGCATCCTTCGCGCATGGGGTGGAGGGGCATTCGAACACGAAGGCCAAAAGCTTCCAATATTGGGGAAGGTATCGATGGACATGATCGTTATCGATCTGACAAATGCACCCGAACTGGGCGAGGGCGATTGGGTTTCGCTACCCTATTATCTGCCGGATGCTGCGCGGCAAACATCTGTATCACAGTATGAATTACTTACTATTCTGGGACAACGTTTCGCCCGGTGACAGGTTCGTGTTGCGCTGCACATTGTGCGCCTGCTAAGAATGATTGCAGTGCACAAACCGGGGAGTGATACTAAATGGCAAAACGGACCGCCGAAGGCGAACCGATCATCATCAAGAAGTACGCCAACAGGCGGCTCTATAATACCGATACAAGCAGCTATATTACGCTGGATGACCTGGCGAAAATGGTCCGCGACAATGTCGACTTCCAGGTGCTCGACGCCAAGAGCGGCACCGATATCACGCACACGATCCTGACGCAGATCATCGTCGAGGAAGAGAGCCACGGCACCCAGATGCTGCCCGTCAGCTTCCTGCGCGATCTTATCTCGATGTATGGCAATTCGATGCAGTCGATGATGCCCAGCTATCTCGAAGCAAGCATGGCGAATTTCCGCAAGAACCGCGAACAGCTCCAGGCTGCCTTCGCGAAAGGCATCGAATCCAATCCGCTGGCGAAGATGGCAGAAGCCAACTTCAAGATGATGCAGAATGCGGCCGACGTTCTTATCCCGGGCGCGCGCAAATCTCCCAAGCCGGGACAGGCCGATGAACTCGCCCAGATGCGTGCCCAGATGGCCGAGATGCAGAAGAAGCTGGACGAGCTGAGCAAATAATTGCAACGGCCCGCCCGCCGTTACCCAACCAGATATAGGAATTTTTCGTGGCCCAGATCCGCCATGCCTTGAACGCCCGCCGCGCCGATGATTTCGCCGCGTGGTACCAGGAAGTCATCTCTGCTGCTGAAATGGCGGAAGAATCCGGTGTGCGTGGCTGCATGGTCATCCGCCCGTGGGGTTACGGTATCTGGGAGCGTATGCAGCGTCTGCTGGATGATCGGATCAAGGCGACGGGCCACGACAATGCCTATTTTCCGATCTTCATTCCCCTCTCGAATTTTGAACGAGAGGCGGAGCATGTCGAAGGTTTCGCCAAGGAAATGGCGGTGGTTACTCACCATCGCCTGATCGCTGGCAAGGACGGGGGGCTGATCCCCGATCCCGAAGCCAAGCTGGAAGAGCCCTTGGTCGTGCGCCCGACTTCGGAAACCATCATTGGCGATGCGATGTCGCGCTGGATCCAGAGCTGGCGCGATTTGCCGCTCAAGCTCAATCAATGGGCTAACGTTGTCCGCTGGGAAATGCGCACCCGGATGTTCCTGCGCACCAGCGAATTTCTCTGGCAGGAAGGGCACACCGCCCATGCCGACGAAGCAGAGGCGCGCGAGCACACGCTGACCATGCTGGAAGTCTACCGCGCCTTTGCAGAGGAAGATCTCTCGCTGCCCGTGATCGCTGGCGAAAAGCCAGAGAACGAACGCTTCCCCGGCGCCGTCGAGACATGGTCCATCGAAGCAATGATGCAGGACGGCAAAGCGCTTCAGGCCGGCACCAGCCATTATCTCGGCACGAACTTCGCTCATGCCAGCGGCATTAAGTACCAGAACCGCGAAGGCGGCGAGAGCCTGTGTCATACCACCAGCTGGGGCGTTTCGACCCGTATGATCGGCGGCGTCATCATGACCCATGGTGATGATGACGGGCTGCGCCTGCCCCCGCGTATCGCGCCGCAGCAGATCGTGATTCTGCCGATGCTGCGTGACAAGCCGGAAGACCAGGCGCTCATCGATTATTGCGAAGTGCTCAGAGCCGATCTTGCCGCACAACACACCTTGGGCGAGCGCGTTCGCGTTCTGCTGGACACCCGCCCGGGCAAGGCCGCTGCGAAGCGGTGGGACTGGGTACGCAAGGGTGCTCCGATCATTATCGAAGTCGGCGGGCGGGACATGGAAAACGGCGTTGTAAGCTTGCTTCGCCGCGATCGCCTGTGGGACGAAGAGACCGGCAAGCCCGATTTCCAGACACCCACTCGCGAAACTGCTGCGCAAAACATTCCAGGCATCCTTGCCGAAATGCAGAGTGCAATTTTCTCCGAGGCAGAAGATCGGCGCGAAGCGAACATCACCCGCGGCGTGACCGACTTTGCCGAAGTCGAGACGTTCTTCTCCGGTACGAAATATCCGGGCTGGGTCGAGGTGCAGTGGTCCAAGCCGACCGGGGCAGAGCTCGAGGAGGTCATCGAACGCCTCAAGGCTCACAAGCTCACCATGCGAAACGTGCCCATTGGCGCGGCTGCGGTCGATGGAGCTTGCATCTTCACCGGTAAACCGGCGACCGAACGTGTGCTGTTGGCAAAAGCGTATTAGGCACTGCGTGACATGGGGGCCCTGCGTCCCCATATGGCGCACATGAACAAATATAACAGAACCGGAAGGCCTCAGGGCCTTCCGTCAGCAGAACAGATACTCGAATTTATCCAAAGCTCGCCCACACCGGCGGGCAAGCGCGAAATTGCCAAGGCCTTTGGCCTCAAGGGCCAGGAAAAAATCGCGCTGAAAAAGCGTCTCAAGGACATGGCTGAAGAAGGCCTGATCGACGGCAAGCGCACGGCCTATCACCAGATGGGCGGCGTGCCAAAGGTCGCGGTGCTCAAGGTCATCGAAATCGAGGACGGCGAACCGATCGCCGTTCCCGAGGCATGGGACCCTGACAGCAAGCAGCCAGCTCCCCGCCTGACAGTCAAGGAAGGCAAGAAGGTCGCTGCACTCAAGCGTGGCGACCGTTTCCTTGCGCGAACAGAAGAAAAGCCGCGCGGTTGGGTCGCCCATCCGATGAAGAAATTGCCTGCGCGCAGTGAGGGCCTGATGGGCGTCGTCGAGTTCGACGGGAGTGGTAAACCCTGGCTCGCGCCGGTGGACAAGCGGGTGCGCAATGCATCACCGATCGCCGATCTCGGCGGCGCCGAAGAAGGCGAACTGGTACTGGCCGAACGCGCCGGCAAGTCTGCCCGGGCAGCGGTAAAGGTCGTCGAAGTCATCGGCGACCCGCTCGCTCCGAAGAGCTTCAGCCTGATCGCGATTGCCAAACACGGCATCCCGCATATTTTCCCGGAAGAAGCGCTAAGCGAAGCGCAGGCTGTCGTGGACCTACCGCTGAGCGCTGAGAAGCGCGAGGATCTTCGCGGCATTCCGATCGTGGCAATCGATCCGGCCGACGCGCGCGATCATGATGACGCGATCTGGGCCGAACCCGACGGCAAAGGCGGCTTCCGCGCCATCGTGGCGATTGCAGACGTGAGCTATTATGTCCGACCGGGCGGGCCGCTCGACCGCGAAGCGCGCAAGCGCGGAAATTCGGTATATTTCCCCGACCGCGTGGTCCCCATGCTGCCCGAAATCCTCAGCGCCGATGTTTGCTCGCTTGTCGAGGGTGAAGACCGCGCCGCGATGGCCTGCCACCTGAGCATTGCACCTGACGGCAAGGTCACGGACTGGCGTTTCACCAGGGCGACAGTGAAGCTGGCCGCCAATATCGCTTATGAGGACGCACAAAAGGCAATCGACGATGGCAGCGCCGACCAGCATCTCAAGGATCTGTGGGCTGCCTGGGACTTGCTCTACAAGGCCCGCAAGGCACGAGATCCACTTGAGCTGGAACTGCCCGAACGGCAGGTCAAACTGAACGACCAAGGCGTGATCGAAGAGATCGCGGTCCGCGACCGCCTCGACGCGCACCGTCTGGTGGAAGACTTCATGATTGCCGCCAATGTGGCTGCTGCGAAAGCGCTCGAAGCGAAGAAGGCGCCCGTGGTCTACCGCGTCCACGAGACACCAAGCCGCGAGAAATTGACAGCTTTCAAGGAATACCTCGCAACGCAGGGACGCAATTTTGCTCTTGGTCAGGTGATCACTCCGGGTTTGTTCAACCGGATGCTCAAGGACATCAGCGAGCCGGCCGAGAAGGCGTTGATCATGGAGGCCGTGCTGCGCAGCCAGACGCAGGCCTATTACGGTCCGGCGAACGCTGGCCACTTCGGCTTGGCGCTGGGCAGCTATGCGCACTTCACCTCGCCCATCCGCCGGTATGCCGACCTGCTGGTACACCGCGCGCTGGTGGATTCGTATCACCTCGAACAGCCGAAGCCCAAAGGCGACATCCCTGCGACTTCGGGCCTGTCCGACCGCGACCGTACTGCGCTCAGCCAGATCACCGATGCGATCAGCCAGACCGAGCGCCGGGCAATGGAAGCGGAGCGGGACACTATCGACCGCTATGTCGCGGCATGGCTATCGGGCCGTGTCGGAGAAACGTTCGACACCCGCATCACAGGCGTCCAGTCCTTCGGCTTCTTCGCCACGATCGAGGCACTGGGCGGTGACGGGCTGGTGCCGGTTTCCACGCTTGGCCGCGAGTATTTCCGCTATGACGAAGCCGCCCGCCAGTTGGTGGGTGAAAACTCCGGCAAGACCTATGCCGTGGGGGACAGGCTCAAGCTGAAGCTGGCGGAATCGAATGCGCTCACCGGCGCGCTCAAGTTCGAAGTCCCTGACGGGGATGGCGCACCGATCGAGAAACGCGGTGACCGCCCGGCGCCGAAGAAGAAACCGTTCGTGAAGGGCAAGGGTGCTCCTCGCCAGGCACATCATTCAGGGCAGCGCGGCCGACCCAAGAACATCCGCCACCAGGGGCGAGGCAAGAAACGCTAGACCAGTTCGTCCAGCCGTTCCCGCGTCAAATTGCCGGGAATGAGATATAGCGGGCAGGGCAGTTCGTTGGCCCTGCTCGAGAAATAGCTGACCAGCGGATCCTTGCCTCCGTCCTTGGCTGTGCCCAGCACAAGGGCGGCGATTTCGCCGTGCTCTTCCAGATACTTGCGGATAACTTCTGCAGGCGATCCGGGACGCACGGCGATCACCGGCATCTTCCCCATTTCCCCGAAGATGTTCCCGGCAGCGCTGTTGGCCAGCACTTCGGCACGTTCACGCGCTTCCTGTTCGATGGTGGCCTGGACCCCGCCGAAAGCGTTGAATGTCTGCTGCGGAACCAGTGCAAGGATGTGCACGGAACCATTGGTCTTCTGTGCGCGCAGCGACGCAAATCGCAGCGCTTGTTTCGATTCCTCGGTTTCGTCCATCACGACCAGGTAAGTACGCATGTCCGGCTCCCCTCTCTCGCTTCAACGCCTATCCGGTAATTCGTATTCTGCGCAAGGACCTTGCGAGGGAGGCGCAATTTGGCCAGAGGTCCACGCAACAGTATTTCCAGCGAGGACGTAACGTCACCACATGCCCACGCCGATCAAGATGCCCGCCCTTTCGCCAACCATGGAAGAAGGCACGCTCGCCAAATGGCTAGTGAAGCCCGGTGACAAGGTCGAGGCCGGCGACATCATGGCCGAAATCGAGACCGACAAGGCGACGATGGAATTCGAAGCTGTGGATGAAGGCACGATTGCCAGCATCGCAGTAGAAGAAGGCGCCGAGGGCGTGAAGGTCGGCACGGTCATCGCCATGCTTGCCGAAGAGGGCGAGGATATCGACGAGGCTGCTGCTGCCGCGCCCACTGGCGGCGATGACAAGGCCGAAACCGCGCGCGAGGAAAAAGTCGAACAGGAAGAGAAGCGCGTCGAAGCACCCGCTCCTGCTCCGGCACCAGCACCAACCGGTGCAAAGAGCCATGACGGCGAGCGCATCAAGGTCTCGCCACTTGCGCGCCGGATTGCCGAGGACAAGGGTCTCGATCTTTCGAGCATCACCGGATCGGGTCCGGGCGGCCGCATTGTGAAGGCCGATGTCGAGGATGCGAAACCGGGCTCAGCTCCTGCCAAGGAAGCCGCTGCTCCCGCGCCCGCTCCGGCCAAACCCGCCACGCAGGGCGGCGATCTGGATGCGCCGTACGAAGCGCAGAAGCTCAACAATGTCCGCAAGGTTATCGCGCGCCGCCTGACCGAAGCGAAGCAAACCATCCCGCACATCTACCTCACCGTGGACGTACGCCTCGATGCGCTGCTGGGGCTGCGCAGCGAACTCAACAAGAGCCTCGAGGCGGACGGCATCAAGCTGTCGGTCAACGACCTGCTCATCAAAGCGCAGGCCCGCGCGCTGCAACGCGTGCCGCTGTGCAATGTCAGCTTCCAGGGCGACGAGCTTTACCAGTACACGCGCGAGGATATCTCGGTCGCCGTGGCCGCGCCTTCGGGCCTGATCACGCCGATCATCCGCGATGCAGGCCGCAAGGGCCTCGCGCAGATCTCCGCCGAGATGAAGGAACTTGCAGGCAAGGCGCGCGACGGCAAGCTGCAGCCGCATGAGTTCCAGGGCGGCACCGCCTCGCTCTCGAACCTCGGCATGTTCGGCACCAAGCAGTTCGACGCGGTAATCAACCCGCCGCAGGCGATGATCCTCGCCGTCGGCGCAGGCGAGCAGCGTCCGCATGTGATCGACGGCGCACTGGGTGTCGCCACCGTGATGAGCGCCACCGGCAGCTTCGACCACCGCGCCATCGACGGCGCAGACGGCGCGCAGTTCATGCAGGCCTTCCAGCAACTGGTCGAGAACCCGATGGGGCTGGTGGTTTGAAGCTACTAATCGAGGTTGGCCGATTTATAGTGACTGCGCTGGCGGTCGCGTTGGCCGTTCCTCTAAGTCTTGTAGTTTTTCCCCTGTTTTCCGCAGGGGGCTTTTCCACATCAGCCTTTTTTGGAATTGGTGCGGTGACCTTCGTTTTCTCACTGGCTGGTGGATTAGTTTTCGGACTTCCAGCTTTATGGTTTGCGCGCCAAAATCATTGGGACCAGTCCAAATGGAAGTTGGCGATCTATGGTGGGTTCATAGGATTGCTTGCCGGATTGATAACCAATGCACTGTTTTGGCAAGGCAACTTTGAATTGGTGATGCCTTCTCTTTTCCCATTTGGAATGTTCGGCGCGCTGGGTGGGATCGTTGCCGGATTGGTCTGGTTTTTGCTCCACAAGAATGACCGTTTAATAGCCAACGATGCCTGACCGCTCCCCTCTCATCCGCGTCACGGCCATGCCCGCCGACACCAACCCCTATGGCGGGGTATTCGGCGGCTGGCTGACGAGCCAGATGCCGCTGGGTGCAGCCCAGACTTCGGACACAAACACCCTTCCACATAGTTCGTAGGGGGAAAGGGCGGACATTCCGGTCGCCTGAATTGAGGAGATTTCATTTGAACCGCATGACTTTAGCCATCCCGGCACTCGCACTGGTCCTGGCAGCCTGTTCACAGGACGCCGAAGAAGCGCCTGCCAATGACAGTTACGATACTGCCCCGGTCGATGCGACCTTGGCCGCGCGGCCTGTCATGTATGGCGGCGAGGCGAATATGGATGCATGCGCGTCTGCTGGCACCGTCGGCACGCTGGACACGCAGGCCGGTAATGTCCTCCCAGTGCGTTCAGCGCCTGACATGGGCGCTTCCGAAACAGACCAGCTCCAGGCGGGACAGCTTGTCTCGATCTGTGAAAACGAAGGCGGCTGGGTCGGCGTGGTCTATTCCAAGAACGCTGCGGATTGCGGAACGGGCACGCCGGTCGCGGATCGCCGCGAATATGACGGCCAGTGCCAATCAGGCTGGATCGAAGGTTCCTACCTCACCAATGTGGCGGGTTGAGCCTCTTGGCACGTGAACTATTCATTCGCGTCACGGCCATGCCGGCGGACACGAACCCTTACGGGGGCGTGTTCGGCGGGTGGCTGATGAGCCAGATGGCGCTTGGTGCCGGTTCGCTCGCGAGCCGCGAGGGGCAGGGCAAGGCAGTGGTCGTCTCGGCCACGGACTTTGCTTTCCCCGGTGCGATGCAAGTAGGTGACGAATTGTCTGTCTATTGCGAGGTCGCGGTGACCGGGAACACCTCGATGACCATTGCCGCCGAAGCTATCTCCCGCGAACGCAATGGCGAGGCTGAGACCAAGGTGGCGCAGGGCACATTCAAATTCGTGCTACTGGATGAAGAAAATCGACCGCGCGCCGTGGCACAGCGGTGGGCATAAAGGCTGTCCTACACGCGGTGTCGCATGGCATGGGGGCAGAATGACCCGCGCCGCTGCTTTCCCATCCGAATACCTATTCCCGTTTTCTTTTGAGCGGCTCTCGGTTTTTATGCGCAAGACCGTGTTCCATGTGTTCCATCCAGACGGACTGATCCAAGGCTAATCCAATATGGCTCCTACATACGATGTCATCGTTCTCGGCTCCGGCCCCGGCGGCTATGTGGCGGCAATCCGCTGCGCCCAGTTGGGGCTGAAAACCGCGATTGTCGAACGCGAACTGCTCGGCGGCATCTGCCTCAACTGGGGCTGCATCCCGACCAAGGCGCTGCTGCGCTCGGCGGAGATCCTGCACTATGCACAGCATGCGAGCGATTACGGCCTGAAGATCGCGGGCAAGATCGAAGCGGACCTCGAAGCCGTGGTGAAACGCAGCCGCGGTGTGGCCAAGCAGCTCAACCAGGGCGTCACGCACCTGATGAAGAAGAACAAGATCACCGTGCACATGGGCGATGGCACGCTGACCGGCCCGACCAGCATCACCGTCAAGGGCGAGAAGGGCGTGGAGAAGCTCACCGCCAAGCACGTGATCGTCGCCACCGGTGCACGCGCCCGCGACCTCCCTTTCGCGAAGGCCGACGGCAAGCGCGTGTGGACCTATCGCCACGCGATGACTCCGCCGGAGATGCCCAAGAAGCTGCTCGTGATCGGCAGCGGCGCAATCGGCATCGAGTTTGCCAGCTTCTACAACGACATGGGCTGCGATGTGACCGTGGTCGAGATGCTCGACCGGATCGTCCCGGTCGAAGACAAGGACGTCTCCGCTTTCCTTGAAAAAAGCCTGACCAAGCAAGGCATGACGATCATGACCGGCGCGGGCGTGGAAGCGCTCGATGTGTCGGACAAGGGCGTCAAAGCCAAGATCAAGGACAGCAAGGGCAAGGTTGCCGAAACCGAGTTCACGCACTGCATCACCGCCATCGGCATCGTGCCGAACACGGAGAATGTGGGACTCGAGAAGCTGGCCGAGATGGACCGCGGCTTCATCCAGATCGACGACTTTGGCCGCACCAAATCAAAAGGCCTATGGGCCATCGGTGACTGCACTCCGGGCCCGTGGCTTGCTCACAAGGCGAGCCATGAAGGCGTGACTTGCGCTGAAGCCATCGCCAAGGAACTGGGCAACAAGGACGTCCACCCGCACCCGCTCGACCGCAACAACATCCCGGGCTGCACCTATTGCCATCCGCAAATTGCGTCGGTCGGCATGACCGAAGCGAAAGCCAAGGATGCCGGGTACGAGGTGAAGGCAGGCACGTTCCCGTTCATCGGCAACGGCAAGGCAATCGCCCTTGGCGAGGCGGAAGGTTTCGTGAAGACCGTGTTCGATGCGAAGACCGGCGAACTGCTCGGTGCACATATGGTCGGCGCGGAAGTGACCGAAATGATCCAGGGGTTCGTCGTCGGCAAGACGCTGGAGACTACCGAAGCGGAGCTGATGAACACGGTCTTCCCGCACCCGACCATCAGCGAATCCATGCATGAAAGCGTGCTTGCTGCTTACGGGCGGGCCTTGCACATCTGACAATCGGGCATAGGGAGGTGAGATGACCGGATTTTTGCTCCTCGCCTTCCTGATCCTTGTCGCAGGGGTCATTGCCGTCCCCTTGGCGAGCCGCTTCGGTCTGGGCTCGGTCCTTGGATATCTGCTGGCAGGCATGGCGATCAGCCCGCTGCTTGGCGCGCTCAACGTCGACGTCGATGCCTTGCAGGTGTTTGCCGAATTCGGCGTCGTGATGATGCTGTTTATCGTGGGACTGGAGCTTGAACCCAAGCGCCTCTGGGAGATGCGCGGGAAATTGTTGGGGCTGGGCGGTGGGCAGGTCGTGCTGACTACCCTTGCGATCACCGGAATCGCTTTGATCAGCGGCAATCCCTGGCAGACAGCACTGGCGATCGGTATGATCCTTGCGCTGTCATCGACCGCCATCATCGTGCAGACCCTGAACGAGAAGAACCTCCTCGGCAGTGAAGGGGGCGAAGCAAGCTTTTCCGTCCTGTTGGTGCAAGATGTTGCGGTCATCCCCATGCTGGCCCTGATCCCCCTGCTGGCAATGCCGGAATTGGCGGCGGCCGCAGCAGGGCATAGCGATGGCGGGGCGCACGGCGGCCTTGACTTCACCAAGCATATGTCCGGCTGGCTCGCGGCCGCAGTGCGAATTGGCGCAGTCGCCGCCGTAATCGGCATCGGCGTCTTTCTGGTTCGGCCCCTGTTTCGATACATCGCCGCCGCGAATTTACGCGAGCTCTTCACCGCAGCCGCATTGGGCGTGGTCATCGGAATAGCCTTGCTGATGTCCCTGGTTGGATTGTCACCTGCCTTGGGTGCATTTGTCGCCGGGGTTGTCCTGGCAACGAGCGAGTACCGCCACGAACTCGAAAGTGACATCAACCCTTTCAAGGGCCTGTTGCTGGGACTATTCTTCATCACGGTCGGTGCGGGCATCGACTTTGCCCTTGCGAGCGAACGCTTGGGCGAGGTCGTTTTGTGGGCAGCGGTGACTATCGCGGCAAAGTTTGCGATCCTGTTTGGGGTGGGTTGGAGTTATGGCCTGCGCAAGCAGGCGCTTTGGTTATTCTCCCTCAGCCTTCCCCAGGCCGGTGAGTTTGCATTTGTCCTGATCGCCTTTGCGGTCGCCAATGCGGTGCTCGGGCAAGGTCAGGCCGATCTCCTCCTTTTGATCGTGGCGCTGACAATGCTGGTTACACCGCTACTGTTCATCCTTTACGACAAGGTCATTGCCCGCGCCTATTGCAAGGGCGAGGCCCGCGAAGCCGACGAGATCAACGAGGAGAACCCGGTCATCATCGCTGGCAGGGGTCGAGTTGGCGGTATCGTGGACCGCATGCTGCAGATCGCCGGATACTCTACCACGGTGATCGACTATGACAGCGCGCAGTTGGAGATCGTCCGCAAGTTCGGATACACGACCTACTTCGGAGACGCGACGCGGCCTGACCTGCTACATTCCGCCGGGATTGAAAAAGCCAAACTTCTGGTCGTCGCCCTTGATGAACGCGAGCAAATCGACAAGCTGGTTCAATACGCGATCAAGAACTTTCCCGACCTGCACGTCACCGCCCGCGCGATTGATCGCAACCATGTCTACGATCTTTGGTCCTACGGTTGCCGGGACATCATCCGCGAGACCTATGACAGCAGCTTGCGAATGGGTCGCTCGGCGTACGAGGCTTTGGGCATGGACCGTCAGCAGGCAATGGCGGTGACAGAAGCGTTCGAGCGGAATGATCGCGCCTTCATGCCGGAGGTCGCTGATCTCTATAAGGTCGGCGTGCCTTTCCATGAGAACGAACCGCTAATGCAGAGGGTCAGGGAATTGCGCGACAAATGGGACCCAATCCTGCGAGAGCAGATGGATGAAATTCTTAAGAGAGGCCGATGACGCAAGGCACTCACAACTACGTCTCCGATGAGCGCAACGAAAATGTGATCATCGACATCAATGGCGAGCATTTTGCGCGGCCTGATGCGAAAGTCAGTGTGTTCGATAGCGGGTTCATGCTCGGCGATGGTGTGTGGGAAGGCCTACGCCTCCACCATGGACGCCTTGCATTTCTGGATCGGCATCTGGATCGTCTGTGGCGCGGTGCCAAAGCAATCCACATGGATATCGGCATCACTCGCGAAGCGCTGGAGAAGAGGCTCTATGCAGTCCTCGAGGCCAACGACATGCGAGGCGACGGGGTGCATGTCCGTTTGATGGTAACGCGCGGCCTTCGCTCAACACCGTATCAGGATCCGCGTGTCGTCATCACGCCGGCAACGATCGTTCTGATCCCGGAATGGAAAGAGCCTGCTCCCGAAACCGCCACCAGAATGCTCAAGCTGGCCACCGTGCATGTCCGCCGCGGCTATCCCGATGTGCAGGATCCGATGCTCAATTCCCACAGCAAGCTCAACTGCATCACGGCCTGCATCCAGGCCGCGCAAGCCGGGGCGGACGAAGGGCTTATGTTGGACCCTCACGGCTTTGTGGCAACGTGCAATTCCACCCATTTTTTCATCGTCAAAGACGGGGAGATATGGACATCGAGCGGTGATTATTGCTTGGACGGGATTACCCGCGGGGTCGTTCTGGAGATTGCACGCGATGTTGGAATGACAGTTCGTGAACGCAATTTTTCTCTGACCCATGTCTACGGCGCGGACGAGGCGTTCACAACCGGGACCTTTGCCGGCGTAGCGCCGGTAGGATCAATCGATGGCCGCATACTCGGCGATAGTCGGGGTCCTGTGGTGGAGAGGTTGCAGCAGCTCTATCTCGAAAAGCTATCAGGCGATACCAAAGGGCGCGCAACCCAGTGACCATACGGATTGCGATGTGGTCCGGACCGCGCAATCTCTCGACTGCGATGATGCGCAGCTTCTCGTCACGGCAGGACACTTTTGTCAGCGACGAACCGTTCTACGGGGCATACTTGGCTGAGACCGGCGATCCACAACCAATGGCCGGCGAAATCATCGCCGACATGGATACCGACTGGCAGTCTGTAACCGCTGCCCTTCAAGGTTCGCCGCCAGTTGGCCATGCCGTCTGGTATCAGAAGCACATGCCGCATCATATGGAGGGCCCGGTCGATATTCGTGCTTTTCCCGAAATGCGGCACGCATTCCTTATCCGCGATCCGATCCGGGTCGCCGCAAGTTATGCGAACAAGCGCGCGGCAATCAGGCCAGAGCATCTGGGATTGGCTCGGCAAAGAGAATATTTCGAGATTGAAGCAGAGCGAACCGGGATTGCTCCGCCCGTAGTCGATAGCGCGGATATCCTGGCAGATCCTGAGGAGGTATTGCGAAGGCTAGTGTCGGCGCTCGGCATTTCTTGGGACCCTGCCATGCTGAAGTGGGAGAAGGGGCCGCATCCCCAGGACGGCATTTGGCAATCGCACTGGTATGACAAGGTCAACGCATCGACCAGCTTCGGATCTGCGCCTGGCCCGCTCCCTGATCTCGACGAAGAGTACGCTGGCGTCGCCGAAGCATGCCGCGAGGACTACGAAGCGCTGCGAAAATTCGCCCTGTGATCCGTCATGGCGTGTTTGCGGGTCATCCCGTCGAATTCGTTTGAAACCTTCGCTGTCTCAGACGTTTATTACGCTGAGGAGCAAAGCGATGGAGTTTGAAATGGCAGATGAACCGCAAGGGCAAGAAGATCGTGCTGAGGGCGCCAGAGACGGCGGAATTGTGGAAGACCACATTGCGCTTCGAAATCAATCCAGCGTGAAACCGAGCGATTATCCCAAAGATCAACTGCGGGACCAGTCACTGGTCCAGCCCGAATAGACGAGCGTGCTTAACGAGAATGAGTAGGGTGAAGTGGCGGACAGGGTGGGATTCGAACCCACGAAGGGCTTGCACCCTTGCCGGTTTTCAAGACCGGTGCATTCAACCGCTCTGCCACCTGTCCGCTCGGGAAGACCCGCTAGCGTGCCTCTGATCAATTGTCATCCCAGAACGCTCATCCTCCACATAAAGTAATGATCCGGATGACATCGCTCATTCACAATTCTAGTGACAAGTTATGCCTATGACACTTCGTAAAATTCTCGCCTTTACCGCTGCATCGATGCTTACACTGCCTGCAGCTCCTGTTGCTGCTCAGGAGTTGTCGTTCGACGCCTACGTACAGCTTCTGATAGCCCGCGCACGTGCAGAAGGCGTGAGCGAGGCGACCTTGCAGCGCATGACCGCCGGATTGCAGCCGAATGACCGCGTGATCCGCCTTGACCAGTCACAGCCTGGCTCTCCTACCACCAGCGGCTATCCGGCGATGGCACCCTATATCGCAACCCATGTCGACGATGCACGCATCCGGGGCGGCCAGAGAAACTATGCAGCCGCACGTTCGGAGCTTTCACGCATCGAGCGTGAATACGGCGTGCCCGGCGAGATCCTCATCGCCATTTGGGGCCACGAGACAGCCTACGGCGCTGTGAAGGGTGGTTTCGATCTTTCGCAATCGCTTGCCACACTGGCCTGGGAGGGCCGCCGCCGCGATCTATTCGCTGGCGAGTTCGTCGCTTTGATGAAGGTGGCTGACAAAGGCTACTCACGCAGCCAGCTCCAAGGCAGCTGGGCAGGTGCATTCGGCAATCCGCAATTTCTGCCAAGCGTCTACCTTCGCCTCGCGACGGACGGCGATGGTGATGGTCGCGCAGATATCATGAACAACCGTGCCGATACGTTGGCTTCGATTGCGAATTATTTCCGCGATTCGGGCTGGCGATCAGGTCAGCCTTGGGGAGTTAGGGCCTCTGTCCCCAATGGGTTCGATGTCGATCGCTACCGGACTGAGCTGGACGCCCCTGTTTGTTCCCGGGTTCACGGACGGCATAGTCAGTACAAGACGGCTGAAGAATGGCGGGCTTTGGGGGTGCAGCCGCAGCGCTCACTCCCGCAAGGCACCCTGGTATCATTGTTCCATCCGGATGGTCCCGGCACCCCCGCCTGGCTCCTGACCTCGAATTACCGGGTTATCCTCGAGTATAATTGCTCGAATTATTACGCGATGAGTGTGGGGCTGCTTGCTGATGAGATCGCGCGCTAGGACGCTTTCTGCAGCGCTTTCGGTGCCTGCCTTGACCGTGTTTGCAATTGGTGAGGTCAATGGCCCCGCTTTACGATCCAATTCTATAGGTCCAGCAGTGGATTACTCGGTCGTTGCCAGCGAAGCAGATCCGATCGACGGTACCGAGTATGATCCGTCGGGCCGCCAGAACTAAGACGCAGTAGGGTTTGCCTCGCCCGGACCTGAACCTATGCAAGCCGTGGACAGGCTGATGCAGCGCTCGCCAAGCTGCGCGAGCAGGGCTATATCGAAGCGCTTATTAGGAATTCAGACTAGAGACGCCGGGCAACCGGTGCGGAGCCGGTTTGCGATACTTTAAAACACTTCCGATGTTGGCGGCCGTTGCCGCCGTGGCTGCGCAACCTGCCGTAGCGCGTACCACCCCTGACGTGGCACCGCCTTCGCCCGAAGATGCTCCCATCGCGTACCTACTGGATCTTACCAGCGGCCAGGTCCTGTTGGCGCGCGAGGCAGATCGCCGCTTCATGCCCGCATCCATCACCAAGGTCATGACAACATTTCTAGCCTTCGAATGGATGGAAGAGGGCAAGCTGCTACCCCAGCAAACCTTTACAGTGCGTCCGGAAACCTGGTCGGATTGGAATAACAGGGGTTCGACGATGTTCCTGTCGAATCGTGCGCGAGTGACGGTCGACGATCTGGTGCACGGCGTAACCACCGTTTCGGCCAATGACGGGGCCGCTGTCCTTGCGGATTCCGCTGCTGGTTCTATCGAGGAATGGGTCGAGGCAATGAACGCCAAGGCTCGCGAGATTGGCATGAAAGACAGCCACTTCGGCACTCCGAATGGCTGGATGGACGAAGGCGCGACCTTCGTAACTGCCGTGGATTTGGCGACACTGGCCAGTGCGATGCTTCGCCGGCATCCCTCGAAATACAATCACTTCGTTGGCAAAACCGAATTCACCTACAACGGCATTACCCAGCCTAACCATGATCCGATTAGCGGAAGCGTCCGCGGCGCTGATGGTATCAAAACGGGTTTCACCAATCAGGCGGGGTACGGCTTCCTTGGGTCGGCAGAGCGCAACGGTCGCCGATTGGTAATGGTCGTTGCCGCCAGTCCGCGCGGCAGGACGCGGGACCGGGCTTCGCGCGACCTGCTCGAATGGGGCTTCTCGCAGTTCGAGCAGAGAAGACTGTTCGTTCCGGGATCGAAAGTGACAGATGCTGAGGTGCAGGGCGGAAATTCCACACAGGTCGGCTTGATTGCTCCGCGCGGCGTTTATCTAAGTATGCCTCGCGACCAGCAGACTGACGCCACTTTTCGTATCGAATACAGCGGCCCGCTCAGAGCACCCATCATGAAGGGCGAGGAAATAGCGCACCTTGTTGTGACGATCGAAGGAATGCCCGAGGCCCGCGTCCCGCTTGAGGCGGAAACAGATGTCGATGAAGCCGGGGTTTTCGGCCGGATAGTGAACGGGATCAGGGGTTGGCTTCCATGAGAACCGGGAAATTCATCGCATTCGAGGGCGGTGAAGGGATGGGTAAATCGACCCAGGCGCGCTTGCTCGCAGATGCCCTGAATAAGCGCGGCCTTGAGGTTGTCCTGACCCGCGAGCCCGGCGGCACTCCCGGAGCGGAAGCTATCCGGGGCCTGCTGCTTCACCCTCCTGGCAAAGGCTGGGGTCCCGAAGCAGAAGCCCTGCTGTTTGCGGCGGCCCGCGCAGACCATGTTAAAAAGCTGATTCGTCCAGCGCTCGAAGCGGGCAAATGGGTCATCTGCGACCGCTTTCTCGATTCCAGTCGGGCATACCAAGGCGATGCAGGCGGAGTCGGGGACACCAAGGTCCGCCAATTGCATGAGATTGGCAGCAAAGGGCTTTTGCCGGACCTGACTTTGGTCCTGGCAGCTGAAAGCAATCACGTTGCCGAACGCTTGCGCGCCCGTGACGGTGATGCCTCCGACGCCATCGGCGGAAGGGCCGATAGCTATCACAGCGATGTCAATTCGGCCTTCCAGAGCTTCGTGCGAGAGGAACCCGATCGGTTTAGGCTGATCGATGGTGAGGGATCGATCGATGAAGTCCACGAGCGTATTGTCGATGCTGTCAAGGACATCGCACCGTGAAGTTCATTGGACACGACGAGGCGTGGGAAGAATGGCGTAGCGCGATGGCGGGATCGCGTATGCACCACGCCTGGCTTCTCGCTGGCCGCAAAGGACTGGGCAAGGCTAGCTTCGTACAGTCTGCTGCGCGCGAACTTATCGGGGTGCCACGCGATACAGGTGACCATCCCGATATTCTCACCCTGACCTATGGACCCAAGAACAAGGACGAGGCCAAAAAGCGCGATGAAGGAAAGCCTTTCGAACTCGCTCGCGGCATAAAGGTCGAGCAAGTCCGAGCAATCCAGCGGCGCCTTACGACACGGCCTTCCATGGGGACCCGCCGCGCAGTCATAATTGACCCCTCCGACGATATGGAGGTGGGGGCATCAAACGCGTTGCTCAAGAGCCTTGAGGAACCCCCTGAAGGCACCTTCTTCCTCCTTGTCGCTCATAGCCCAGCGCGTTTGCTGCCGACCATTCGGTCACGGTGCCGGACAGTGCGCTTCCCATCCCTGGACAAAAACGCGATGGACGACCTGCTGCGAGATTTGGCGCCGGACGTCGATATCGCGACCAGGGATGCAGCGATCGCAGCAGCAGCAGGCTCGCCGGGGGCTGCACTTTCCTTCGTAACCCTTGATTTGGGCAAGGCAGCCCAGCTTATGCGACAGATCGTGGAACGAGGGGACCGCGATTTCAGTCTTCGGGGGCAACTGGCTGGCGTCATTGGGGGCAAGCAGGACATTCCGCGTTTGCAGGCCGTGCTCGATTTGGCACGAGCAATCCTCGCAGAACGCATTGGACAGATCACCGGCAACCCCCGCCGCTTTGTCGACACCCATGCCGAGTTGGTTCGCTTGACCGGCGAACAACCCACATACAATTTCGACCCCGGACTGCTCGCGATGGAAATCGGAACCTTGCTCGCATCCGCAGGGGCGGCTAGCGAGCGCGCCAATGGCTGATCCTTTCTATATTACCACCGCGATCCATTATCCCAACGGCAAGCCGCATATCGGGCATGCCTATGAGACGATCGCTGCCGATATCATCGCGCGCTTCCAACGCCTTTTGGGCCGCGAAGTGCGGTTCCAGACAGGGACCGATGAGCATGGCCTCAAGATGGCCCAGAAGGCCCGCGATCTGGGTATGACGCCGCGTGCGCTTGCGGACGAGATGTCAGGTCATTTCCGCGATCTGTTCGACAAGCTTGATATCACCTACGACCGCTTCATCCGTACAACGGACGCGGATCACCACAGGGCTAGCCACGCGATCTGGGAAGCGATGGCGGCCAAGGGAGATCTGTACCTTGATCGTTATGAAGGTTGGTACTCAGTCCGCGATGAAGCGTACTACGACGAAAAGGAACTCGTCGAAGGCGAGGGCGGCGAGAAGCTTTCCCCCCAGGGTACGCCAGTGGAATGGACTGAGGAAGAAACCTGGTTTTTCCGGCTGTCCAGCTATGCTGAACCCTTGCTGGAACTACTGAACAAACCCGGTTTCCTGGAACCTGCAAGCCGCCGTAACGAGATGATCGCGTTCGTGGAAGGCGGCCTCAAGGATTTGTCCGTCAGCCGGACCAGTTTTGACTGGGGCGTCAAGGTTCCGGGCAGTGAAAACCACGTGATGTATGTCTGGGTCGATGCTTTGACGAATTACATTACCGGTCTCGGATACCCGGATGGCGGCGAACTTTGGGACAAATTCTGGCCTGCCAGCCTCCATCTGATCGGCAAGGACATCGTGCGCTTCCACACGATCTATTGGCCTGCCTTCCTGATGAGCGCGGACCTGCCTGTGCCGCAGAAGGTCTTCGGCCACGGATTCCTTCTCAATCGAGGCGTCAAGGAATCGAAATCGGCCGGGAATGTCACGGATCCAAATGAACTGGTCGATCTGTATGGTGTCGACGCCCTACGCTATTTCTTGATGGCAGAGGTAACCTTTGGACAGGATGGCAGTTATTCGGCTCAAGCGCTTGTAAATAAAGTGAATGCCGAACTGGCGAACAGCTTCGGCAATTTGGCCCAGCGTACGTTGTCGATGATCCACAAGAATATGGACGGCAAGCTGGAGGCGTTTGAGCCCAGCGAAGATGACATGAAGCTTCTGTCCACCGTCCGCGAGGCATGCCGCGATGTCCTGCCGCGCGAGTTCGAGGCGTTGAACTTCAGTGTTGGCATCGAAGCCTGGCTCAAGGCGGTCTTCGCTTGCAACGCCTATGTAGACGAGCAGGCACCGTGGGGGCTGAAAAAGACAGACCCCGAACGGATGAAGGCCGTGCTCCAGACGCTCTTCATGGCCATTCGCGATCTCGCGATTGCAATCCAACCCGTAGTGCCGGCAAAATCAGCAACCGTACTGGATCAACTCGGTGTGGGTGAGGACCATCGGTCCTATGCCGACCTCAGTAACGAAGGATGGTTTGCGGCATTGGCGTCAACCGGTCATTCGATCGAGAAGCCAAATCCGGTTTTCCCGCGCCTTGAGCTTCCTGAGCAGGAAACCGCTTGATGCTGATCGATAGCCATTGCCATCTCGAATACGAAGGGCTGGTCGAAAACCAGTCCGAAATTCTCGACCGTGCGCGGGAGACCGGGGTAGGGGCCTTCCTCAATATCTCCACCAAGAAGGCCGAATGGGATCAGGTTTTAAGCACCGCCAATTCCCAGAGCGACGTGTATGCCAGCGTCGGCATTCATCCGCACAATGCGGACGAGCATCAGGATCTCCTTCGCGAAGAACTGTTGGAGGCTACACGCGGCCGGAAAGTCATTGGTATCGGCGAAACCGGGCTTGATTATTATTACGATCACTCGGACCGCAAAGTGCAGCAGGACCTGTTCCGCATGCATATCGATGTCGCGAGAGAGGTGCAGCTTCCCGTTATCATCCACACACGCGATGCCGAGGAAGACACCCTCGCGATCCTGACCGATGAAATGGAAAAGGGTTCTTTCCCTGCGCTAATCCACTGCTTCACGGCCTCGGACGAATTTGGCCGGCGTGTCCTTGAGCTTGGTCTTTCGATCTCGCTTTCGGGTATCGTGACATTCAAGAATGCCAAGGACTTGCAGGCATTTGCTCTAACGGTGCCCGAAGAACGGCTGTTGGTGGAGACCGATAGCCCGTTTCTCGCGCCGGTCCCGCACCGCGGGAAATCGTGTGAGCCCGGTTTCGTTCAGGATACGGCGCGATTTCTTGCTGAATTGCGCGGCGAAAGCTTCGAAGAGCTGGCCCAGTATACCACGCAAAATTTCTATCGCCTTTTCAGCAAGGCAGCTTCGTGAAACTCCTAATGCTGGGTTCCGGAACGTCCACTGGCGTCCCGCGTATCGGTGATGATTGGGGAGAGTGTGATCCATCCAATCCCCGTAATCGGCGAAGCAGGGTTTCGATCATCGTCGAAAACAGGATGGGCCAACGCATTTTGGTCGATACTTCGACTGATTTGCGGTCGCAATTGCTCGCCAACAAGATTGCGAAGGTAGACGCTGTCTTCTGGACGCATGATCATGCCGATCATTGTCATGGTATCGATGACCTGAGAGTCATGCGGTACGATCGCAGCAATCCTCTGCCAGGCTATGCGAGCCGCAAAACTTGCGAGAAACTGCGCCGCCGTTTCGATTACGTATTCGAGGGGCAATACGGTTATCCGACCTTGATGGACCTCAAGGAAGTCGAGCAATCACAGATGGTTGCGGGTTTCTCCTTCGATCACGTCGAAATGCCCCACGGTCCCGTAACAAGCACCGGTTTCCGGTTCGAAGCTGATGGCAAGGTGATCGTTTATGCCACTGATTTTAGCGAAATAACCCCCCGAATGGTCAGCTGCTTCAAAGGGTCTGATTTGCTGGTCGTTGACTGTCTCCGCAAGCGTCCGCATCCAACGCATGCCCATTTGGATATGGCGATCGAATTGGCCCGCAAGACCAAGGCCAAGCGAGCTGTTTTGACGCATCTCGACAAGAGCATGGATTATGAAACGATCCGCGCAGAAGTCCCCAAAGGAATCCTAGTTGGATACGACGGTCTGGAGATTGAACTATGAGTGGGGGAATGTGGGCTTGGGCAGCCATCAGCGCTGCTTTGGTGATTGCATATATCAGCGGCGTACGCGCCGATGGAATGACCGGAGGCAAGTTGATCAAGACGGCAGTGATCTGGGTAATGATTATTACGGGATGCTATTTTCTGGTTAGCTGGCTGACCGGGATGTCCTGACCCCGTCGACCTTCTCCTATATTTTACATAATATATATTATCGTTCTTTCATTTCAGTGGACCGGGGTCTCATCACACTTCCTCTTCCAACCGCCCTTTTATAAACTAGACAGATGCCTCACGAAATCGACCGCCTAATCGAAATCATGCAAACTCTGCGTAACCCTGAGGATGGATGCGAATGGGATAAGGCGCAAACCTTCAAGACAATCGCGCCATATACGATCGAAGAAGCATACGAAGTCGCCGATGCTATCGAGCGCTGTGACATGGCCGATCTACGCGGTGAACTCGGCGACTTGCTGTTCCAGGTCGTTTTCCATTCTCGGATGGCTGAAGAAGCCGGCCATTTCAGTTTTGCTGAAGTCGCCGCATCCATCTCGCAGAAGATGGAAGCTCGGCATCCGCACATCTTCGGTGATGAAGGCGGCATCATGGAAGACGGCCGCTGGGAAGACCTTAAAGCCGCAGAACGCGCTGAAGCAGGCGCCAGTAGCGCAATGGATGGTGTCGCCGGTGCCCTTCCCGCTCTCATGCGGGCCCAGAAGCTTCAGAAACGAGCAGCAAGGCAAGGCTTCGACTGGCCTGACGCAGAAGGTCCAACAGCCAAGGTTCTTGAGGAAATAGAAGAGCTTAAAGAGGCGACTGGAGAACATGTTGTCGAGGAGGCGGGTGACTTCCTGTTCGCAGCGGTCAATCTGGTCCGCGCATACGGGATCGATGCCGAAGAAGCGCTCAGGGCTGCCAATTCAAAATTCGAACGCAGGTTCCGTGCCATGGAAGATCTGGCCGCTGGAGACTTCCAGGAACGAGATCTCGACTCTCAGGAAGAGCTTTGGCAGCAGGTCAAACGCGCTGAAGCCAAAAACTTATAGGGTTTCGAATTGTCCCAGTTCCTTGGGATTGAGACGGACTTTAAACCGTCTTTTCGGCCCAGCCCCCTCGACTTCGACGCTCTCCTCGGACAAAATTTCGCCGTGAGCGTGTAGCCAAGCAATACGTCGTCCGTCACTGGCCGATACCTCGAATTCGCGAACTGATGCCTTGGCGGTCAGCATGATCCCCAGTTTTTCAAGAAATTCGGGCACACCTTCGCCGGTCAAGGCCGAGACGCGGACGACGTCGTCGGCATCGTGGGCCAAACCTTCGAGTTTTACTGCCCTGTCCTCGTCAAGCAGGTCCCACTTGTTCCAGACCTCTAGGATCGGGATAGTGGACACGCCTTCCTCTGCATCGATGACCTCAAGGTCGGTGAGGACTTTAAGAACCTGAGCTTTCTGAGCTTCGGACGATGGGTTGGAGATGTCACGCACATGGCAGATGATGTCCGCTGCGGTGACTTCCTCCAGAGTTGCCCTGAATGCAGCAACAAGCTGCGTCGGTAGGTCGGAGATGAAACCGACAGTGTCCGATAAAATAGCTTTTTCTACGCCCGGCAAAGAGATCGAACGCATAGTGGGATCAAGTGTGGCGAAGAGCAAATCCTCAGCCATCACGTCAGAACCCGTCAGGCGGTTAAATAGCGTGGATTTGCCCGCGTTCGTATAACCGACCAAAGCCACCACCGGCCAAGGGGCGCGTTCCCGCCTTTCGCGGTGCAGGCCCCGCGTCTTGCGGACCTGCTCAAGTTCTTTCTTCAGCCGAGCCATGCGCTGACGGATCATTCGCCTGTCAGCTTCGATCTGGGTTTCGCCGGGGCCGCCAAGGAATCCGAAGCCACCGCGTTGCCGCTCAAGGTGGGTCCAACTTCTTACAAGGCGGCTCTGTTGATAGTCGAGGTGCGCAAGCTCCACCTGCAGCCGGCCTTCCGCCGTCGCCGCTCGCTCTCCGAAGATTTCGAGGATCAGGCCTGTGCGGTCGATCACCTTGCGGCCGAGTTTCTCTTCGAGATTTCGTTGCTGGATTGGACTGAGAGCGCCATCAACTACCAGCAATTCCGCTTCGTGCTGCTCGCACGCGATGCGGATGTTTTCAACCTGGCCCGCGCCGAAGAGCAGGTTCGGCTTCACCTCGCGCACCGGCAATGTCAGGCTATCCGCGATGACGATGCCGATCGCTAGGGCAAGTCCTTCCGCTTCCTGAAGCCGGCTATCGGCATCAAGATCGTAGGATACTCCGCGAATATCCGGGCATATCACGAGCGCCCGCGCGCCGCGTGATACTTCACCCATCAGGTTGTCATCGAAACTCAGTTTGCTTCCTCGTCCCAGTTCTCGGTCAGATCGACCGGACCGGCGGGTTGAATTGTAGATACGGCATGCTTGTAGGCCAATTGAACGTAACCATCCCGCTCAAGCATCATGCAGAACAGATCATATGCGGCGATTTTGCCCTGAAGCATCACACCGTTGACCAGAAACATTGTGACCTGTGCTTCGGCCTCTTGCACACGGCTAAGGAAAACATCCTGCAAAAGCCGCTGCTTTGCGCCAGAACCCTGGCTTGCGAATTGGTCGGCATCGATCGGTTGGCCAGGCATAATCGTACTGACTGCATGCTTGTAAACCAATTGGGATTGACCATCACGGCGCAGAAGAATCGAGAAATTGTCGAACCAGGTCACGATACCTTGCAGCTTTACGCCCTTGACCAGGAAGACCGTTACGGGTGCCTTTTCCCTGCGCAAAAGATTGAGGAAAGCGTCCTGAAGACTGGGCGCTTTGCCTTTGTGTTGCGGCTCTGGCTGTTTCGGTTTCGGGCGCGCTGAGAGCGTGCGTTCGCCAGTCATCGTAGTGCTCCTCTTATTGTTGGCGAACGCGTCACGTCCGCAATCTGGACGCATCCACCACGTCCGGCTTCCGGATCATTGCCCGGCATAACTACAATGTGGCGATTCTCGCTTCATTCGGCAATGACTTTCATCATCCCCCGTAAGCGGTAACACGGATGAGAGGGGTTACTTCCTTCCGGTATCTTTGCGGTCGGCCATGCCCAGCAGTTTCAACTTCCGATGAAGTGCCGACCGCTCCATGCCGATGAAACTTGCCGTCTTGGAGATATTGCCTGAAAAACGGCGTATCTGGATGGCCAGATATTCTCTCTCAAAGCTTTCTCTAGCTTCGCGCAATGGCGCGCCCATCAATTGGGCCATGCCGCCGGTGCCGCCCAGCTTCCCGCCAGTAACCTCTTCGGAGAGCATGTCAGCCTCGACAATTTCAAGTTGGTCGCGAGGGGTCAGGATAATTGTGCGCTCCACGACATTGCGCAACTGCCGAACGTTTCCGGGCCAGTCATAGGCCTGCAGGGCCGCCATGGCTTCTTCGCTTATTTCAGGCGGGCGGATGCCTTGCTCGATCGCATAGCGAGCGAAGAAATGCTGGGCCAACGAGGGAATATCGTCGCGCCGTTCCGAAAGCGATGGCACTTCTACCGGAACCACATTGAGACGATAGAAAAGGTCTTCGCGGAAACGCTTCTCTTCCATTTCGCCCTCAAGATCACGGGCGGTCGAGGACACGACCCGAACGTCCACGCCGATCTGGCGGGTTCCCCCTACCCTCACAAAGCTCTGCTCGGTCAGGACACGCAAGATGCGCGCCTGTGTGGAGAGCGGCATGTCGGCGACTTCGTCCAGATAAAGGGTCCCGCCATCCGCCGTTTCGAGCAATCCAGGCCTTACAAGCTTGCCCTCGGCTTCTTCGCCGAAGAGTTCCTCTTCAAAACGCTCCGGGGTGATCCTCGCCGAATTGACGATGACAAACGGCTTGTCTGCCCTCGTGGACCAGCTGTGAAGGAGGCGCGCGGCAACTTCCTTGCCCGAGCCGGCCGGGCCACTAATCAGGACGCGGCTACCAGTGCCAGCGACACGTTTAAGCGTGGCTCGTACGGCGTTGATAGCGGCCGAGTTGCCGGTGAATTCACCCCCCTCACCTATACCTTCACGCAAGCGAGAGTTTTCGCGCCGCAAACGTTCGGTTTCAGTTGCCCTTGCAACGAGATGCAGAAGCCGTTCGGCTTCGAAAGGCTTTTCGATGAAATCCATCGCGCCGCGGCTCACCGCAGAAACGGCGGTGTCGATGTTTCCGTGACCAGAGAAGATGATCACCGGCAATTCGGGTTCACGTGCCTTGATCGCATCGAGAACTTCCAGGCCATCCATCTGGCTGCCGTGGAGCCAGACATCCAGGAGGACTAAACTGGGTCGCTTTGCATCAACCGATTCCAGCGCCGAGGAGCTGTCGGCCGCGGTGCGACATTCATAGCCTTCGTCGCTCAGGACGCCGGCGACAAGTTCGCGAATGTCGCGTTCGTCGTCGACGATGAGGATGTCGAGTGCCATGGTTCAGTTTCCTGTCTTTTCTTGGCGTGGACGGTCGTCACCGGGCTTCGCAGAGCGATGGGGATCTCTCGCGAAACGCAAAATCACACGAGTTCCGCCGGTTTCCAGTGATGAAAAGTTCATCTCTCCGCCATGTTCCTCGACGATTTTGTTCACGATAGCGAGACCCAGACCGGTCCCCTTCTCTCGTGTCGTCACATATGGCTCGAGAATTCTCTCGCGGTCTTGCGGCAGGCCGATCCCGTTGTCTGAAACGGCCACCTGCAGGGAATCGTCGGTTGCAGAAATTTCGACCGTGATCTTCCCGCGATAATCCGGCTCCGCATTTGCTGCCTTTGCCTCGATGGCTTCAGCTGCATTCTTCAGAATGTTGGTAACCGCCTGCCCAAGCTGATGCCTGTCAGCTTCGATCCGGAGCGGGCTGTCGGCATTGGTTTCCAGGACATAATTGATCTGCGGATTAGCGACTTCCTGCAGGAACAATGACTGGCGAACGAGGTCGACTGCGTCTTCGGGGCGGAAGACCGGTTTTGGCAAGCGCGCAAAACTGGAAAATTCATCCACCATTGTCCGCAACTCGCCAACTTGGCGCACGATCGTATTGGTGAGCTCGTCGAACAAATCGCCGTCTTGCAAGATCTGTTTGCGGTATCGGCGCTTGAGCCGCTCGGTCGCCAGCTGGATTGGAGTGAGCGGGTTCTTGATTTCATGTGCAATACGCCGAGCGACATCCGACCATGCTGCCTGCCTCTGATCGAGGAGCTGGCGCGTAATGTCTTCGAAAGTGATCACGTGACCGTCACCCTCCGAAACGAGCTTCACGGCAAGGGTCATCAGTTCGCCGTGCCGCGAATGGCTGACCACGCCCCGGTCAAGTCCGGCCTCAACCAGCACGGCGATTTGCGGCACCATCGCGTCCAGCGTCTCAGGGTGCTCACTGCCCTCCCCTCCTTCGAGGAGCATGTTCTGAGCCGGGGCATTCATCAAGAGGACGCGCCGTTTGCCGTCGATTGTAATGACGCCTGCACTCACGGATTCCAGCACGGCCTCGATGAAGCTGCGGCGCTCTTCCAGCTCCTCGTTGGCACCGACGAGAGCATCAGTCTGCTGCTCGATCTGGGCGGTCATACGGTTGAATGCGCGGTTCAGCAGGCCGATTTCGTCTGCCCCGGTTCGGCCCTCAACACGCAGGGAGAAATTGCCTGCTCCAACCTTGCGCGCGGCGGCGACCAGGTCGGTAAGGGGTTCAACTTGCCGATCGGCAAAGCGCAGTGCAAACCAGACGGCCAGACCGACAAGGGCCAGGCTGACGAAAAACAAGGCCAGGTTGAAGCGCAATTGCAGTGCGCGTGCACGTTTGGTGAGCTCTTCGTAAGCGGTCGAGATCGAACGGGCGCTCTCCCAACTTCTGAAGCTGGCAGCCTCGGCGTTTCTGGCGGTATAAAGGTAAATTCCCGCGGTCCGATCGATTGGCGCGATAGCTTCGATCCGTTCCGGGCTGCCTCTGATTACAACAGGCTCTCCGCCCCTCAACGAACGAAGGCTCTCTTCCGTAAAATCGACGGGATCGCTGCCTTCGCCAATGCCATAAACAACAGCCACGCGAGCCGTACCATCAGGCATCGCCTGCAAGATCGCACTCTCGATTACCTCGCGCCCATCGGCCTGGTACTTGTAGACGAGTTGAAAGTCTGGATTGGTGATGGAAACCTGCGACAAAATGGAGCGCATATCCATCGCCATGGAAATCGTTTCCTGGCCAAGATCGAGCTGATTGTCCTCGTAATACCGCTCGGCGAGGACGTTGGCATTCTCCATCAGCCCTCGCGAATTGTCCGAAAACCAGAAATCTACCCCGGACTGGAAAAGCACGGCTGCGAAAGCCGAAACCAGAAGCGTCGGAACCGCAGCGATCATCGAGAAGAAAAACACCAGCCGGACGTGCAACCGGGCGGTGCTGCCAGCGGCACGGCGGAGCGCCAAGCGCCTGCCCGCCAGAACCAGCAATGCCATTGCCGGAACAAGTGTTCCGATCAGTAGAACGGCGACCTGCCTGCTGGGCAGCAATTCGCCCGTCGGCGGCGCCGTCGTGAAAGCGGCCCATGTCGTACCGACCATCACTAAGAAGGTGGCCAGGGCGACGATTTCCACCAGGGTGAAAAGGTTGGAGCGCCTGGACGCAACAATGAAGCGGCGCCACCAGCGCGGGGTACGTTTCTGAAGAGGACCGGCAAGTGACGCCATCGTGGCTACTTTACGACACCTCTGTTGCAAATTTGCAAGGTCAAATACGACGAAATGCTCATCTATGACGCCGTATAAATTTATCGGGGTCGATCTCGAGCTCGTTTAGTCGTTTTCTGAGGGTATTGCGGTTTATCCCAAGTAGCGTTGCCGCGCGAACCTGGTTTCCCTCGGTAACGCTCAATGCGTGTTGAAACAGAGGCTTTTCGAACGCAGCCAAAGCCGAGTGATAAAGTGTGCCGGGTGCGGGATGCGACGCGTCGATCCAAGCAGCAAGTGCTAATTCAATCTTGCTCTTGGTACTCTCACTCGAAGCTTCCAAGCCCTTGGGCAATATCTCGGCCACCGCATCAGCATCGATCGTCTCATCGCGAGCCATCAATGCCAGCCTGAAAACAACATTGCGAAGTTCGCGAACGTTTCCGCGCCACTCGTTTGTTTCGAGCAGTGTTAGCGCTTGAGTAGATATACGGCGGGAAGGCAGTCCTTCGGCAACTGCTTCACCGAGGAAATGCTTCACAAGCGACCCAACGTCTTCCCTGCGTTCCCGAAGGGGCGGCAGATGGATTGGAACGACGTTCAAGCGATAATACAAATCCTCACGGAAAAGCCCGTCCGTTATCATGGGAATGAGGTCACGATTGGTCGCGGCTACGATGCGAACATCGACGCCGATCTCCTGCTTGCCCCCTACCCGCCGGATGCGACCCGATTGCAGCGCCCTAAGCAACCGTGTCTGGGCTTCGGCCGGCATGTCTCCGATTTCGTCAAGGAACAGGGTGCCGCCATTTGCCTGCTCGAACTTGCCGATCTGCTGCGATACCGCCCCCGTAAAGGCGCCGCGTTCGTGGCCGAACAATTCGCTTTCCAAAAGATCATGCGGGATCGCTGCCATATTGACGGCAACGAACGGCCCCGTGCGCCGTGATCCCAATTGGTGAATGGCCTCCGCAACCAGCTCTTTCCCGGTCCCGCTTTCTCCAGTGACCAATACCGAGAGATCATTGCGCAGCACACGCGTGATCATCCGGTAAACGTCCTGCATCGCCTTGCTGCGACCGATCAAAGGAAGTGCGCCATCCTCCGCACCATCGATGTGCCCCGAATCCGTATTCTTGGCATTGCGCCGCACAGCATCGCGAACTGCTTGCGAAAGCTCATCCAGATCAAACGGCTTGGGAAAATACTCGAATGCCCGGCTGTCACTCGCGCGCACAGCCGTGTCGAGGGTGTTCTGCGCGGATAGCACGATGACAGGCATGTCCGGGGATGCGTCACGGACTTCGGCCATAGAGGAAAGGCCATCGCCATCTTCCAGCATGACGTCGGTTAGCATGACGTCGAATTTGTGTTCAGCAAGCAAGGCGTCGCGGCGCTTGATCGTGCTGCATATCGTGACGTCATACCCTTCGTCGCCCAACGCTTCGCGGATTACAGTTGCGATGGCAGCATCGTCTTCGACTAACAGGACGCGGTTGGTCATTGTTCTGACTTCTCGGAAGCAAGCGGTAGATTGATGCGGAAGTGGGTCAGTCCGGCGAGCTCATCGCGCTCGTGCGAAATTCGGCCACCCATATCCCTGAGCAATTTGCGAACCAGCGCGAGCCCGAGGCCTTGGCCGTGCGGCTTGCCCGATACGAACGGCTCGAAGACATGGTCGCGCAGTTCAGCCGGGATACCAGAACCGTGGTCTGTCACCGTGATTTCAATGGGTAAACGCACCGTTTTGCCCAAGCGGATTGCTGAATACATGGGCCCGCTAATGTAGCGCGTGCGTACAACCACCTGCGCGTTCTCGATTTCGAGACTGGCATCGCAGGCATTGGCCATGAGGTTGATCAAAACCTGCTCCAAGGCATCCCTGTCAGCCTGAACCGCCGGCAGGGAAGGATCGAACTCTTCCACGAGCTCGCAGCCGTCCTGGCGAGCGGCCCTGACGGTCGCCATTGCTCCGCGAATGGCTTCATGAAGATTACATGGTGCGGTCTCCACCGGACGGCTGCTACCCAATTGTTGCATCCGGTCGATGAGCTTGGCGATGCGATCCACCTCCCCTTCGATCATGGATGCAAGCGGGCGATCCTTTTCGGCAGCCCGGCGAGCCAGGAGCTGGCTGGCGCCGCGAATGGCTGACAAGGGGTTCTTTATTTCGTGGGCAAGGATAGCTGGCGCGCGAAGCTCGGTACGCTCTTCCTCGTCGCCCGCATTACCGCTCTTACCCGCATCGGAAATGGTGATGAGCCGCCAACCGGGATGCGCATCGACCGGTGAGCAGCTGATGTTGACCATTCGAACGGATCCGGCTGATTTTAGAGGCAACCCTCTGGCGATCAGCTGGCTGTCCGTCTCCAGCAAAGAAGTGCCCACGCGTTCCGGAGTGATTGTAAACAGATCGAGCAAGGGCCGATCGATGATCCGGTGACTGCTACGGCCAAGCATTTCTTCCGATGCCGGATTGGCTTCTCGAACGCGCCCATCCGGGTCAACCAGCAACACCGCGAATACCATTGCCGCGATCTGGTCTGACGCCAGCGGCGCTTCGATCATGCTGCGCGCCGCTTCAGAAACGGATCGTAGAACTGTTCCAGTTCCTCAAGGACAACAGGAGCTTGGTCGATAAAGTTGACGCGGTTGCGGAACTCGGCCGAGCCGTGCATGCCCTTGGTGTACCACCCAAGGTGCTTGCGCGCGATTTTGACGCCAACATCTTCGCCATAAAGTTCGAGCATTTCACGGTAGTGCTCAACCACGACGTCATATTGTTCGTCGAAGGTCGGGCTCGCGAGGACATCGCCAGTGCGCCACCAGTGCATTACCTGACCCAGCAGCCAAGGTTTGCCGTAGGCGCCGCGGCCAATCATCAATCCGTCTGCGCCTGATTGCTCAAGCGCATTGGCGGCATCGTCGACCGTGCAGATATCGCCGTTGACGATAACCGGGATAGACACGGCATCCTTGACCTTCTTCACGAAAGCCCAGTCTGCCGATCCCTTGTACATCTGGTTACGGGTGCGCCCGTGAACAGTGACCATCTTCACGCCCAGATCTTCTGCGATGTGGGCAAGTTCAGGAGCATTCAGGTCCAGGTGATCCCAGCCCATGCGCATCTTCACGGTGACGGGAACATTCACCGCCTTGACCGTCGCTTCCATTAGTTTGGTCGCCAACGCGACTTCCCGCATCAGGGCCGAACCGGCAAGCTGGCCTACAACCTTACGCACGGGACATCCGAAATTGATGTCGATGATCTCGGCGCCATTTCCTTCCTGGAGCTTGGCAGCTTCGGCCATGCTGGTCGGATCACAGCCGACCAACTGCATGGAAACGGGCTCTTCGATCGGATCCCACTGCGCCTTCTGCACAGATTGACGCGTCTCGCGGATCGCGGCCTCACTGGCGATCATTTCGGTCACATTCAGACCGGATCCATAGCGCCGGACCATCTTTCGAAATGGCAAGTCTGTCACCCCCGTCATGGGAGCCAGGACAACGGGCGTGTCAATCACGACATCGCCGACCGAGATTGGCTTCGGTGCTACCGGGGGTGGAAGATGATCGTTCATGCTGAAGAGTGCTGCCTAATTATTGGGCAGCCACATAGTGCGTTGCAGCGAAAACAGCAAGGCGCTAGCGCGCTGTGCAATGGAACCTGCCGACGCCCTCCCTCCGTTCGCCGCTATCGTTGTCGCCGCAGGTAAGGGCCTGCGTGCCGGCCAGCCACTTCCCAAGCAATTCACGCAACTTAAGGGGAAGGCGGTCGTCCGGCATTCCGTCGAGGCTCTTTTGGATGCAGGCGCATCGCCAGTTATCGTGGCAATTCCCGAGCATGGTGAAGACACCGCCATGCAGGCCCTTGATGGACTGGATGTGCGGTTGGTTGTCGGCGGTGCTACTCGGCAAGAATCGGTGCTGAATGCGCTGGAATCTGTCGCGCAGGCGGAAAATGTGCTCATCCACGATGCCGCACGGCCATTTCTTCCGCGGCCGGTGATCGCTCGGCTTATCGAGGCTCTTGGTGCCCATCCCGGTGCAATCCCGGTCTTGCCGGTCGTGGATAGCCTTCTGGTCGAGCGGGATGGCTTGATGGAGCAAAAGGCTGACCGCGAAGTCTTGCGCAAGGTACAGACACCGCAGGCATTTCGTTTCCCTGATATCCTTCAAGCGCATCGGGCCTGGCAGGGTGAGCGCAATGCCGGTGACGACGCGCAGGTCCTTCAAGCGGCAGGCGGAAAGATCGCTCTGGTCGAGGGGGATGAACGCCTCAAGAAGCTAACTTTTGCAGAGGATTTTATGGCTGACCTACCAGCATTTCGATCCGGCAGCGGTTTCGATGTCCACCGACTCGTAGATGGCGAAGAACTATGGCTCGGCGGCATCAAGATCGAGCATGACAAAGGTTTGTCAGGACATAGCGATGCCGACGTTGCCCTTCACGCGATCGTAGACGCCATGCTGGGTGCGATCGCAATGGGCGACATTGGCGACCATTTTCCGCCTTCTGACCCGCAATGGAAAGGTGCCAGCAGCGACAAGTTCCTCGCCTATGCCAATCAATTGATTGGAGAAGCCGGCTATCGGGTCGCGAATATCGACCTTACCGTCATCTGCGAAGCGCCGAAGATCGGGCCTCACCGTCAAGCGATGCGCGAACAGATCGCTGCTCTGCTGGGCGTTGACATCGCAGCGATATCGGTGAAGGCGACGACCACTGAGAGACTGGGATTTACCGGCCGCGGCGAAGGTATCGCTGCGCAGGCCATAGCCACGGTAACCAGCACCTAGCCCGGCGCCGGGCCAGAAACAGAAGTGATTACATAATGACCGTACTGAGCCATCTCCTCCCGCAAGACATTGACGATCTGGCGCGGCGCGTCATCGAGGAGAATTCGGCTATCGGACGTAAGGTGGTATTGGCAGAGAGCTGCACCGGCGGACTGGTTGCAGCTGCCCTGACAGAGATACCCGGATCATCTGCGGTCCTCGATCGCGGGTTCGTAACCTACTCCAACGAATCCAAAATGCAGACCTTGCAAGTCCCGCTCGACATCATTGAGACGTTCGGAGCAGTCTCGATTGCCTGTGCGTGGGCAATGGCCAAGGGCGCGCTAGCCAACAGTGACGCAGATGTCGCCGTGGCTATCAGCGGTGTCGCCGGACCCGGCGGTGGGACCCAGCACAAACCGGTGGGCACAGTCGTATTTGCGAGAGTTATCAGAGGTCAGGAAGGCGAACCTGACGGCGAGTTGAAGCGCTTCGAGCCGACCTCGCGTGCCGACATTCGCCGTGAAGCAACTCTATGTGCACTTGATTTGCTGCTGCCCTAGAGGTTGGCAGCAGCGTTTTCGCGGCCGTATAGTTCGTCTGCCCTTTTCTCGAACGCTTCGACCATCTTGCGAAAGGCGCGGTCGAAATACTGGCCGGCCAACGCTTCGAAAACGGCATTCCGGAACGCGAAATCGACACAAAAATCGATCTCGCACCCGCCGTCCGGCAGACATTTGAACCGCCAATTGTTGTCGAGATCCTTGAGCGGCCCATCGACATAGAAAACTTCGAGATGGTCAGGCCGGTGCTTGATCACGCGGGAGGTGAATTTCTCCCGGATTGCCTTGAAGCCGACCAGCATGTCTGCGACCATTTCGGTTTCGCTATCACTGCGTATTCGTGTCGCCACGACCCAAGGCAAGAACTTCGGGTAATTTGCGACATCAGCAACAAGATCAAACATCTGCTCGCAGCTGTAGGGCAGCCGCCGGGTTTCACGGATGCCTGGCATCAGGCCTGCGCCCTCGCCTGCTCCTTTACCAGCTTCGCTTCGCGCGCAGCTTTCATCACAGCGAAGTCATCACCTGCGTGATAGCTGGAACGTGTAAGAGGGCTGGATGCCACTTGTAGGAAGCCCTTAGCCCTCGCGATCGAACCGTATGCGGCGAAAGCCTTGGGTGTGACAAAATCCTCGACCGTCGCGTGCTTCGGCGTCGGTTGAAGGTATTGGCCCATCGTGATGAAATCGACATCCGCGCTGCGCATGTCATCCATGACCTGGTGCACTTCCAGCCGCTGTTCACCCAGGCCCAGCATGATCCCGGACTTGGTAAAGATCATCGGATCGTGAGCCTTGACCTCTTCGAGCAAACGCAGCGAGGCGTAATACCGGGCGCCCGGGCGGATCGTGGGATATAGCCGCGGTACCGTCTCAAGGTTGTGGTTGTAGACATCGGGTCCGGCTTCGCAAATCGCCTCGACAGCCTTACGCATCTTGCCGCGGAAGTCGGGTGTGAGAATTTCAATCGTTGTATCGGGCGTTTCACGGCGTAGGGCCTTGATCACCTTCACGAATTGATCGGCACCGCCATCGGGCAGGTCGTCGCGGTCCACGCTGGTAATCACGATATGGTTCAGGCCCATCTGGCCGGCAGCGATGGCTACGTTCTCGGGCTCCATCACGTCGACCAATCGGGGCATGCCGGTCTTGACGTTACAGAAGGCACAGGCGCGCGTGCAAACATCGCCCAGGATCATCACCGTGGCGTGCTTCTTGTCCCAGCATTCACCAATGTTGGGGCAGGCTGCTTCTTCGCAAACCGTATTGAGCTTCAGATCGCGCATCAGTTTGCGCGTTTCGTGATAGCCTTTGCTGACAGGCGCCTTGACTCGGATCCAGTCGGGCTTGCGCTGCTTGCGAGGGCGCTCTTCATCCGGAGCGGGCGTGGAGGAGAGATCGTTCATTGCGGGGGTCATCTAGGCTCGCCAGGCTTCCCAAGCAACCCGTGGATAGCTATTCCCTCGCTCACTTGCCGTGGCTGTGAGTGCTGTATAGGGCCAAGACATGGACGCCGCGATGATCGAAACCTTCACGTCACCCGTGATACTGTTTTTCGTATTGGGCATGCTGGCTGCCCTTGTCCGCTCCGATCTTGTCGTGCCGGAGGCGCTTGCGAAGGGAATGTCGCTTTACCTGATGGCGGCAATCGGCCTGAAGGGCGGCGTCGCCGTTTCAGAAAGCGGCGTCGATACCACGGTCGCTCTGGCCCTGCTGGCAGGCGTTGGAGCCAGTTTCCTTCTGCCATTGATCGCGTTCGCAGTCCTTCGCGGCTTTGCGAAACTGGATCAACTCAATTCCGGCGCGGTCGCTGCTCACTACGGCTCAGTGAGCGTTGTGACATTCGTCACCGCCGTGGAAGTATATCAGTTGCAGGGGATCCCGCCTGGCGGTTTCATGGTCGCAGTCATGGCAGCGATGGAAACTCCCGCCATTCTTACTGGCCTGATACTGGCGCGCAGAGCAGTTGACCAAACGGGCAGCGCAGACCAGCGCCGGACGGGCGAGCTTCTGCACGAGGTATTTTTCAACCCTTCGGTCGTGCTGCTGCTGGGTGCGTTTGCAATCGGCGTTGTTAGCGGTGCGAGCGGTTTCGAAGATGTCTCGCCCTTCTTCCAGGCGGGCTTCAAAGGTGTGCTTTGCCTTTTCCTTCTGGACATGGGCCTGATCGCCGCACGCCGCTTGATGGACGCCCGATTGATGACCCTGCGACTGGTTCTGGTCGCTATCGCCCTCCCTCTCCTCAACGGCGCTCTGGGCACCGCAGTTGGAGCAGCGATCGGGCTTGACGTGGGCTCAACCGCTGCACTGGGCGTTCTATGCGCCAGCGCTAGTTACATTGCAGTCCCGGCAGCAATGCGCCTCGCTCTCCCGCAGGCTGACGCAGGCATCTACCTCACGATGTCATTGAGCGTCACTTTTCCCTTCAACATCCTCATCAATATCGGCCTGATCGGGGCCTTGGCAAACCGCCTCGTTGCGGGCTGAGTAGGACGTCATGATCGAAACCGTCATCCGCAAACGCATCGAGATCCTCACCGACACTGCGCTTGTTCGCCGCGTGACGGACGCAATAGACCGGGCGGGCATTACGGGCTGGACCGTAACCCCTGTTCAATCCGGCAAGGGCAGCGATGGTCATTGGCGTGAGGAGCGCGTTATGGGGACAGACAAGGTGTTGGTCCTGACAATCGCACCGACCGAGAAGGCGATGAGTCTCGCCGAGGACATCGCACCCATATTGACCAGTCACGGGCTGCTGCTGTCGATGTGGGATGTGGAGGTTATACGCGGGGAGCGCTTCTGATGCCTGAATTTACCGAGCTTCTTCGCGGGTATCACCGGTTCAGGGCTGATGGGTATCCCGAACAGAAGGATCGCTACGACAAGCTCGTAGCCGAGGGTCAGAACCCCAAGTTGATGATCATAGGTTGTTCCGACAGTCGGGTGGATCCGGCGCAGATCTTTGACGTGGATCCTGGCGAAATCTTCGTGGTTCGCAACGTGGCAGCCCTCGTCCCGCCGTTCGAGGATTCTCCGGGCCAGCACGGCGTATCGGCTGCCCTCGAATTTGCCGTGAATTTCCTGATGGTGAAGCAGGTCGTCGTCATGGGACACGGTATGTGCGGCGGCTGCAAGGCTGCCTTGACCCGCGACCTGTATGGGAATGCACTTGGCGAAGGCGGCTTCATCGCCAACTGGGTTGGCATGCTCGATAGCGCACGCGACAAAGTCGCCGAGGAGTTCGGCATCGAAGGCCCCGAAGCGGAGCGTGCGATGGAAATGGCCGCGGTTTCGGTCAGCCTAGCCAATCTGCGGACATTTCCTTCAGTGCAGGCCAGAGAGGCGAACAACTCCCTCAAATTGCGCGGCGCCTTCTTCTCGATCGCGGAGGGTGTGCTTTACGTGCGCGATGACGAGACCGGACAATTCCTTCCTGCCAAGTGACTTGCGCAGCGGCCTATGCGCCGCCATGTGCCGGACATGGCTGAAAAGACACTCCAAAACATCGCCCTGCTGATCGACGCAGACAACACCTCCCCCAAGGGCATTGATCCTGTGCTCACGGTGATGGCCGAACTGGGTCAGGTCAATATCAAGCGGGCATACGGGAATTTCGCGAAGAACAATCTCGCGAAATGGGATACGATCACCCACAAATACGGTATCCGTCCGCAACAGCAATTCGACCTTACCGCTGGCAAGAACGCTACCGACATGGCGATGACCATCGACGCCATCGATCTGCTCTATCAGGGCAAGGTAGACGGGTTCGGGATCATGAGTTCCGACAGCGATTTCACACCGCTTGTGACTCGGCTTAGGCAGGACGGTCTTATCGTTTATGGCTTCGGCAGCACGCAAAAGACCCCTGGTGCGTTCAAGAGCGCCTGCACTCGGTTCATCGATATTGACGCCCTGATTAAGGGCGCGTCAGACGAAGGCGATAATGCGAAGGTACAAGCCTCGACGGGGAAGTCCCGCATAGACGACGAACTGGTCGAACTGCTCGGGAATGCTTGGAAAGCTGCGCGGCGCGATGACGAAGGTTTCGCGCAGATGGGAGAAGTCGGCCAGATTGCCGGCAACAGGTCCAGCTTCGATGTACGTAACTATGGCTTCAAACGTCTTTTCGACCTGTTTGACGCAATGGATCAATTCAAGGTCGAACGCCGCGACAACACCGTATGGGTAAAACGACTTCGCTAAAACAAAACGGCGCGGATCCCTCGGGACCCGCGCCGCTGAAAGTGTCGGCAGCCAAAAGCAGCCTAGTCAATTACATACCGGTATTCTGACCGGCGTAAGCTGCCCAAAGCTGCGCAATTGTCGCGCGCTTTCCTTGGACGGCATTGAAGTTTTCTTGTGCTTCGGCGGTCTTGCCTTGCTCAAGCTGCGCAATGCCAAGACGTGTGTGCGTCAGATCCGCATCAGCACCAGTCATGCCGAGCGCTTTGGTATAAAGCCTTTCGGCGGCAGCATAATCGCCATAGCTCAGCGCCAGATCGGCACCGGTCATGATCGTCCGCAGGTCACTCGCGCTCTGCGCACCGGTCAGGATTCCCGAAAGATCGGCCTTGTCGGTTTTCGCGCGATCTACAGCCATTCCGTAAATTTCGGCAACGTAGCTGTCCGTACGTGGCAGCGTCCCCTTGGAATAACCTTCGTCGATCACGGCCTGAACCTCACCCGGAAGGCGGCGGTAATCGGCACTGTCGATGTAATCGGCATACATCCGCTCATCGCGGAGTGCGTCCGCTTCACGTGCGAGACGCATCAGATCGAGAATTTCAGGGTTCTCCCAACCACCGCCGTAAGCGGTAATAGCGATCACTTCGCCCCAGTTTTGCTGCGAAGGAAAATGTTTCGCGAACAACAGAGCGAACTCGCCAAGCTCGGATTTCATCTGGTTGTTGTAGGACATCTGCAGGCCCCGGCGGACCCACTGCTCATTGATCGGCTGACCGGCAGCTTCACGGGCTTCGATGGCCGTAGCAAGATAGCGCAGGCCTTCGGCGTAATTTTCTTCGTTGAAATAGGATTCAGCTACGAGACCTTCCGGTTCGCTTTCGTTGTATCCAAGATCAATCGCTTTCTGGATGTAGCCACGTGCCTTGGCATACTGCTCGCCGTTATAGGAAAGCTGGCCAGCCAGGAGATTGTACTGGCCGACTGCTTCTGCCGGAACCTTGTTACTTGCAAGCATCATCTCGACGCCTTCGAGCTGAAGAGCCGCATTTTCGGTGTTCGTGCCGATGCTGTAGATGGTGTTGCCAGCGACCATACGGTCATCGTCTGTCTGTACAGCAGCTTTCAGCGCTGGAACATCGGCAGCTGCGCCGGTCCAATCAGGCGCTTCTCCGCCAACCTTGTCGGCAATCGGCTGGTAGACTTCGATAAAGCCCTTGGAATAGTCGGACTTGGCCTCATCTTTGTCCTTCTTTTTCTTCTGCGCATAGGCAGGCTGCTCGAACGCGATCGCGCCGGCAGTTCCGGTAGCGGCAAGAATTAGTGCCAGAGCAAGCGCTGAAGACGGACGCGAGCCTTTTGCAAGACGGGTAAAAATCATCGAAAAACTCCCAAGAGTGGAATAGGGGAATGAGCGCGGTGCGCCATGTTTCGCTTAATGGTGCGGCACTTGGCCTTTCTGCGCTTTCATTGCAAATTGTTGTACGCCAGCGGCGCTGAATGAGCATTGAATGGCCCCATATCTCGCCGTTCAGGGTCAACCTTGCGACAATCGGGAACCATATGTGGAAAAAGCGCACGAAACCCCCGCTGGGTTCCCGGAATACGTGGCGCTGGCGGCGCAACTAGCCTAAGGTTTCATTCGAATTTTATGCCCTTTAATTGACCATGGAATACTGAGTTTTGGCTGACGAAACCGAACTGATGGATCCCCCCGCTCCACGCGGTGAATACGCTCGCATCGATATCGTCGATGAAATGAAGACGAGCTATCTCGATTACGCAATGAGCGTGATCGTGAGCCGCGCTCTTCCCGATGTGCGCGACGGGCTCAAGCCAGTCCACCGCCGTATCCTTTTTGCGAGCCAAGAAGGCGGCTTCGTCGCTGGACGTCCTTACCGCAAGAGCGCGAAGATCGTGGGCGACGTGATGGGTAACTACCACCCTCATGGCGACTCCGCGATCTACGATGCGCTTGCCCGCATGACGCAGGACTGGTCACTTCGGGTCCCGCTCATCGATGGTCAGGGTAACTTCGGTTCGATGGATCCCGATCCGCCAGCTTCGATGCGTTATACCGAAGCGCGGCTCGCCAGGGTGGCCAACTCGCTGCTGGACGATCTCGACAAGGACACTGTCGATTTCACCGATAACTATGACGGGTCTCGCCGAGAACCCACCGTCCTTCCGGCCCGCTTCCCTAACCTGCTCGTCAATGGTGCGGGCGGTATCGCGGTTGGCATGGCCACGAATATCCCGCCCCATAATTTGGGCGAGGTTATCGATGGTTGCCTGGCCTTCATGGAAAACCCGGCAATCACGAGCGAGGAACTGTTCGAGATTATTCCAGGACCGGATTTTCCGACTGCCCCGCTAATTCTGGGCAAGTCCGGTGCCCGCGCAGCTTACACGACGGGTCGCGGCTCGATCCTTATGCGCGCTCGCCACGAGGTTGAAACCAATGGCAAGGGTCGCCAGTCTATCGTCCTGACCGCGATTCCCTATCAGGTGGGCAAGAACGGTCTGGTCGAAAAGATTGCCGAAGCGGCCAAGGACAAGCGGATCGAAGGCATCTCTGACATCCGTGACGAATCAAGCCGTGAAGGCGTGCGGGTGGTCGTCGATCTTAAGCGTGACGCTTCACCGGAAGTGGTTCTCAACCAGATCTGGCGCTACACGCCCGCGCAATCCAGCTTCCCGGCCAATATGCTCGCCATTCGGGGTGGGCGGCCGGAAGTTCTCACTTTGCGTGAGTTCATTCAGGCATTCATCAGTTTCCGTGAAGAGGTCATCACTCGCCGGACCAAGTATGAATTGAACAAGGCGCGCGAGCGGGCTCACCTTTTGCTCGGCCTCGTGGTTGCAGTCTCCAACCTCGATGAAGTCGTGGCAATGATCCGCGGTTCGTCGAATCCGGCAGATGCCCGGGCGAAATTGCTGACGAAGGAATGGCCGATCGGCGACATCGCGCAGTATATTGCGCTGGTCGAAGCGATCGAGCCCAGTGATGAGCAATCCGGCGGGACCTACCGGCTGTCCGAACGACAGGTAAAAGCCATCCTCGAACTTCGCTTGCACCGCCTGACCGCGCTTGGTCGGGATGAGATCGGTGACGAGTTGAAAGAGCTTTCGGTCCATATCGAAGAATACCTTTCAATCCTCGCCGATCGTGTGAAGCTTTATGCCATGATGCGCGAAGAGCTCGACGAGATCCGGGCGACTTATGCCACGCCGCGCATCACCGAAATTGCGCCGGCCTGGGATGGCCTGGAAGATGAAGACCTCATCGAGCGTGAAGAGATGGTCGTTACGGTCACTCACGGGGGCTACATCAAACGCACCCCGCTCGACACTTTCCGCGCGCAGGCAAGAGGCGGCAAAGGCCGCTCCGGCATGGCCACGAAAGATGAAGACGCCGTCGTCGAAATGTTTGTCACTTCGACGCATAACCCTGTGCTTTTCTTCACGAATACTGGCCGTGTCTATCGTCTGAAGGTGTGGAAACTTCCGGAAGGCGGGCCCCAGACCAAGGGCCGCCCGATGGTCAACCTCCTTCCTTTGGGAGACGAGGAGCGCGTGACCAACGTTCTCCCCCTACCCGAAGACGAGAGCGAATGGTCGGCACTCAATATCGTGTTCGGCACCGAACAAGGCATGGTGCGCCGTAACTCGATGGACGCGTTCACCAACGTACCCAGCAACGGCAAATATGCGATGGGCTTCGTCGAGGGTAGCGGCGACCGTTTGATCGGGGTGCGCTTGCTCAGCGAGGGTCAGGAAATCTTCCTGGCATCGGATTCAGGGAAAGCCATTCGCTTTGCCGCCTCTGATGCGCGCGAAACCAAGAGCCGGACCGGTATCGGTGTACGCGGCATGACATTGAAGAACGGCGCCAAAGTCGTTTCGATGGCCGTCCTGGATGCGGGAGAACGCGATACCGAGGTGCGGGACGCATATCTCAGGGCTGCGGCATGGAAGAACAACGATGCCGAAGCCACTCTGCCGCCAGAAAAGGTCGCTGAAATGGCCGAGGGTGAAGAATTCATCCTCACTTTGACGGCCAACGGTTACGGCAAGATATCTTCTGCCTATGAATACCGGACCATCGGACGCGGCGGACAAGGCCTCACCAACATCGGCACTCCGGATAGCAATCCGGAACGCAATGGTCCTGTCGTAGGCAGCTTCCCGGTCAAACATGGTTCGCAGCTGATGCTGGTAACCGACCAGGCCAAGCTCATCCGTCTACCGATAGATTTCCGGCATATGCTGCCCGGCGGTTTCGAAAATCACGACGGCTATTCAGTGTCAGGCCGCGGTTCGTCCGGTGTGCGCATCTTCAATGTGTCGAAAGGCGAACAGATCGTCGGCGCCGCATTGATCGACGAGACCGAAGATCCCGAAAACGAGGCCGAAGAAGCGGTGGTCGAGGAAATGGTAGAGCGCAGGGGCGGAGGCGACGTCACAACGCCCCACACAACTCTGCATTCTGACGACAACATCGAGGACGAACCCGGCGAATGACCCTGAAGATCGAGCCTAGCGGACAGGCGTGCGGTGCGCGCGTGTCCGGGCTCGATCTCAGTCACCCCATCGCTCCTGACTTAGCCGAACAAATTCGTTCGATCTGGCTGGAACACAAAGTCATTGCCTTCCCGGGACAGGCGATGGGAGATGATGCCCTTGAAGCATTCACGATCGCAATGGGCGGCTTTGGTGAGGACCCTTTCTTCGATCCGATACCCGGCCGGCAACATATAGCGGCAATCCTGCGTGAGGCGGATGAGCGCAGCCCGCTTTTCGCTGAAAATTGGCATAGCGACTGGAGCTTTCTGCCAGCGCCTCCTTCGGGCACCTGCCTTCTGGCTATCGATATCCCGCCACATGGCGGTGACACGCTTTTCGCTGACCAAGCGGCCGCATTCCGCGCTCTCCCGGAAGATCGGAAGGATTACCTCAGGTCGCTTACGGCAGTTCACAGCGCGCAGCTCGCTTATGCGCCAGACGGCACATACGGCGACCGTGACAAAGATCGCTCCATGGCCATCCGCCCTGACATTTCGGCGCTAGAGACCCGGACGCATCCTCTTGTGCAAGCGCACCCGGAAACGGGCGAGGAAACACTGTACTCCACACTGGGCTATATCATCGGGATCGAAGGAATGGCGCAGCGCGATGCCATCGCGCTGCTAAGCGAGCTTGCTCAATGGCAATCCCGAGAGGAATTCGTATACCGACACGAGTGGGAAAACGACATGCTTCTCATGTGGGACAATCGTTCACTGCTCCACAAGGCTACGGGCGGTTATGAAGGCCACCGGCGAGAACTGCACCGGACGACCATCGCGGCTTGGACGGCTTGATTAGGCAGCACGGGTCCTAAGTGTCTGGACGACCCCTGTGACGATCAGGAACTGGGCGCCGTAGTAGATCGGCCAAACCAGCCAGGAACCTAACTCCTGAGATATGTGCCCGGTCTCGCGGGCGAATATCAGCAGGTCACTCACCACGAACAGCACTGCGCCGGAGCCCACGCGGTAGCGCGGGAAACTGCTCGTCCAGGCACATGCCGCCATTGCGCCTACCAAAAGCGAATAACCCGTCGCCGTCTGCCAATTCGGCAATGGATAGGTCATAAGGGCAGCCACCACCGGAGTGAGGGCGACCAGAGCCAACCCGGCCATCGTCTGACTGCCGGTGGGATGAGTTCGCCGATTACGCATGTAGAGGGCGATTGCGATGATGTGACCCACCGCAAACAGCCCTCCGCCAACAAGGAAACTTATTTCCAGCAAGACGTCACCGAGCGCACCAAAAGCCATGACCAATGCAATCAAAGCCGCATCGACCCCTTTGCCGCGATGGGCCGCATAGAGCGCAAGAAACGCGACCCCTGCACCTTTCCATGCCATCAGCCAGATGCCCCCGATGGCGCTGTCCATCACGAAGAAATAGCTGATTGCAGCCGCAAGGCTGGCCAGAAGGTATGGACGGTGCTCTGATAATGCACGTTTCGGCATGAGATTCCCCTCGTTCATTTCCGGTATGCCTTGATAGAGGGGGCATGCAAGCACTAGGTGCGCCTCACCATGGCACATGACATACAGATAATCGGCGGCGGCCTCGCAGGAAGCGAAGCAGCGTGGCAACTTGCACAGCGCGGGTACAAGGTTCGCTTGTCCGAAATGCGCGGCAGCGGAGAAATGACCGCGGCCCATCAGACTGATGGGCTGGCCGAGCTTGTTTGCTCAAACAGCTTCCGGTCCGATGACAGCGACAAGAATGCCGTCGGTCTATTGCATGACGAAATGCGCCGGCTCGACAGTATTGTTATGCGCGCCGGCGAAATTGCGAGGGTGCCTGCCGGCAGCGCCATGGCGGTCGACCGCGACGTGTTCTCCGCCGAAGTGCAGCGCACCCTCGAGGAACATCCTAACGTGACGGTTGTCAGAGAACGCGTGGATACCCTTCCCTCGTCTGGTCCCACGATCGTCTCGACCGGCCCACTGACGGCGCAATCGCTTGCTGAAAGTATCGTCGGGGCGACCGGCCAAGACAGGCTCGCGTTCTTCGATGCCATCGCTCCTATTGTTCACCGCGACAGCATCGATATGAGCGTTTGCTGGATTCAGTCACGCTGGAACAAGCGGACAGAAGCCTCAAACGAAGAGGGCGATTATATCAATTGCCCGATGACCAAGGACCAATACCTCGCGTTCCATCAAGGGTTGATGGACGGCGAGAAGACCGAATTCCGCGAGTGGGAAGCTAACACGCCCTATTTCGATGGCTGTATGCCGATCGAAGTGATGGCATCGCGCGGCGTCGACACCCTGCGATTCGGTCCGATGAAGCCGGTCGGGCTCGATAATCCCCACGACGCCACACCCGAATTCCCGCAGGGCCGCTGGCCGCACGCGGTTGTCCAGCTGCGTCAGGATAACAAGCTTGGAACGCTGTGGAACATGGTCGGCTTCCAGACCAAGCTGAAATACGGCGCGCAGGTCGAACTATTCCGCACCATTCCGGGCCTCCAGAATGCAGAGTTTGCCCGGCTCGGCGGACTGCACCGCAACACTTTCATCAATTCGCCCTTGGTCCTCGACCGGCAGCTGCGTTTGCGCGGCGCTGAACATATCAGGTTCGCCGGGCAGATTACCGGCTGCGAAGGATACGTAGAAAGCTCGGCCGTCGGACTGATGGCCGGGATCATGGCGGCCGCAGAAATGGGCGGCCGCGAGTTTACTCCGCCGCCCCGAACGACGGCATTCGGTGCACTACTGAGCCACATAACCGGCGATGCGGAGGCTGAGACCTTTCAGCCCATGAACGTTAATTTCGGCCTCTTCCCGCCGCTCCATGATGTGAAGAAGAAGCAGCGCAAGGAAGCCTATACTTCGCGCGCGAAGGCTGAGTTCGGAGAATGGCTCGCTGCTAGCGAACCTGTCCCGGCTTGATCAGCACGCGCAGCTTGGCTTGCGTTTGGCGGGCTTGGGCTGCGTGGTGAGGAATTCGCGGGGCGTAAGTTCGTTGTCGGAGTTCGCGTCAGCGCCTTCGAACTTGTCGACCGTGGCGACGGCCCATTCCTCGAAGGTCAGCAAGTTATTGCCGTCCTTGTCGAGTTTGCGGAATGCGCTGCTTCGGGTAGCCAGCATTTCTGTCCGGGTGATCCGCCAGTCACGGTCACGGTCATAGCGGAAAAAGCGTTGCTGCTCTTTGGTCAATTCGCTTGCCTCTGGCGGTGCAGGACCAACCATGTCCTGCGCATCGACAATGGGCAGGTTGTTGGGGTCCGGCTTTTCATCCTCGGCAGTGAGCAAACTTGGCGGCGGCGCCGCCGTTTCGACTTCTGCCCTGCCCTGGTACCAGAACATGCCGATAGCCATGGCGAGCAACGTCACGAGTGCGCCAGTAACAGCGTTCTTCAAAGTGCGACCCCCTGAATTTTCAGTATTTTGTCTAGCGCCCAATCGCACCGACCCGCAAGGCCACTAATGCCGCGCGGCGCCCTTCCATCAGTGGACGTCCCCCTCGGCCAATGGCACGTTTGCCCAGCGCCGCCAGCACCGCGAATGGACGCAGCCGTTTGGGCAGCGGGTCCATTTGACCTGAACCCGACTTCGCCGCCGAAAGGATTAGATTGCGCTCTGTCTCATCCGACATGTGCGAAGCCAGATCAGCGAGCGACCAAAGCCTTGCAGCGCTGACGGCTCCATTGGGTTCGTCGTACCCCAGGCAATCCCGCGCTAGAGCCTGCCACGCATCTTCACGCCCCCTGGAAAAGGCTTCGATTGTTGCAAGGTCAAGCTGCTCCGCCGCGAGCAGAGATTCCCAGCCATCGACGAGTCCTGTAAGTGCTGGAATGTTGTGCCCCCAGCTGTTCGCAAGAGCCTTGATCAGCGGTTCACCCTCGGGGAGAGCGCCAATCGGTCTGGACAGGGTGTCGCGCCACCATGCCAATCGAAGCTGGCCGATCATCGTTTCGCTGCTGCCTGATACGATTTCCGCAAGCCGGCGGTCCAGTTCAAAGAGCGCCCGGTAATGCACCCTGTCAGCGGGAGAAGCGTAGGCGAGCGCGACCCGGATTTCGTCAGGCAGCGTATTGTCAGCGATGTTATCTTGGCCCGTCATTTTCGAGCCATGACCGCGCTCGACGCGATCTGCAAGACCGCATCGCCCCGCCCCCCAGCAATCGTTTAAAGCTGCGGGTATGACCTCTTCGTCATGCTCACGGGCATGGTGCCGAGGTTCACGAACACCAGGTTCACATCTATCCCGCCAGAGGCGGTGAGATCGACGTAGTCGCGGCCGAACGTGTCGGTCCCATGGGCAACCGCCAGCGTGGCATTTCCGAACGCCTGGGCGCTCAGCAGGTTATCTGTGAATTCTGTCTGCAATTCCGTGTCCGACGGCGTGGGCCAGACGGATACTTCTCGCGCTGCTTCGTCCAAAGCAGACGAAAGCGAGTTCTGGAAGAAGATGTAAATACCCATGTTCAGTGCGCCGAGCAGCATGGTCAGCGTAATCGGCAAGACCATTGCAAATTCGACAGCAGCGACGCCGCGCTGATTGTGCAATAGGCGTTTGAAACGAGTAAGCATCATTCCGTCCTCAGTGTAACCGATCCGACGTGTGTCTGCGTGGTTGCGAAATCCGCGATCCCGTCGATGTTCAACATCGGCGTCCACTGGTCGCTGACAGTAATTGTGAGATACTGAGTTTTCACTGCAGTCGGGTTAACGCACACAGGCGCAGGTACGGTTGGCTTCACACCGTCGCACTCAATCCAGTAAGTGGCGGTGATTTGCCCCATTGGATAGCCCGAGGAATCCGAGATCGCCTGCCGGACGTCGACCGCCGCTGGCAACGTTTCAAGCGTGCCCATAACGTATTCCGCGCCAGTCTGCGCGTGCTGTTGCACTTCTATCTTGTGACGGAATCCCATGCCGAAATCGATGCCGCCCAGCGCCATCATCAGCACAAGTGGCATCACCATAGCGACTTCCACGGCAGCATTTCCGCGCTTATCCCACAGGATGGTTGCGAATTTCTGGATCATTGGCGGAGCCTCAAATACTGGTCACCGCTGAACGAGGCCACACCGCGACCGGCAGGGCAGTTGTTCTGAACGTTCGTATTACCGGTGAAGGTGATGTACGTTGCGATGATCTGCAGGCAGTCGGTCGTCATGTTGCTGTTACCGCTGAAGGTAACCGCGTTGGTCGGCGCATAGATCGTGCCATCGAATACCGAGCCGCTGTCTCCGGTGATCATCATCCGGTTAGTGTTTGAGGGAACCGTTCTGCTGTCCTGCACCATTATGATGCCCGCGTACTGACCCGTAGTCGGAGCCGTAAGCTGGATGTTGGAGGTGCCCTGGGCACCGAAAGTGCCGATCTTGTTCGCGTTGAAAGGCGAACTGGTGTTGGTGAAGACCAAAGTTACTTCGTTACCAATAACCGTAGCGTTACCGCCTACCGACAGCCCTTTTTCCCCGAGATAGTATGTACCCGGAAGAAGGGTCAGCGTTGAGTTCGACTGGACTTGAATTCCTTTGAAGCAACCGCCGGGCCCGAGGACGTTGCCCGAACCGCTATATAACGGCCAATTGTTGCACACCATATTCGGGTCCGAAAACTGGCCTGCATAGGGATCTACAGCCGCCGGGGCCGCGTCGTTAATTGCCGTCGTGGTCGCGATGTCGCCGGTCGCATTGACCGATCCCACGGCTGACAGGGCGCCAGCGGTGATCGCGACCTGGCTACCAGGGGCGGTTGCCGTGGCATCGAAATTCGAATTGGACGCCATGCCGCAATTCATGTTCACCGTTGCAGAGCCAGAAACCGTCAGGCCGACCGTCAAGGTATCCAGAGCGATCATGCAGTTGGGAACTTCCGAGCTGCTTTGCGCCACTGCTTCCACACTGATGGTTGGTGCATTGGCAAGGAAAAGGCTCGAGAACGGGAGCGCCTGCGATGTGCTGAGCACAACGCGAACCATGCTGTTATCGCCGACAAAATCACCCGCAGTAGGAGGAGTTTCAATCGCGTCGATAGTGTAGGTGTGCTGATTGTTGACCCCGAGAACTTTGGTGACGACGGCGTTCACGTCTTCACCGTTCTTCATTGCAATCGCACCGGCCATCGCGCCGGCATCAGCCGCGCTATGGAGGTCACGGCGCCAGCTAAGCCACTGCGCAGCATCCACGGCTAGGCCCATCGTACCGACAATCGGCACGAGCGAAGCGGCGACCATGACAAGCACGTTACCGCGCTTGTCGTTGCGGACTTGCTTCAAGAATTGCATTGCACTGCGAAGCATTCTGAACCTCATATCCATATATTCGAGGTTCCGGTTATAACTCCCCGGAATGTGGGCGAAGTAAAACAGCAGGCCTAAGGACAGGTTAAAATCGCACGCATTTTATATCTGAGATGCGCGGAGTTCTGCCGATACGCTTTGTGCGGCAAAGGTTAATCGATCCTTGTCGCTCGGAATGCGCGAAACCAATAGTTCGGGCGCGCGCAACATAATAACGAATCGCTTTGCGCACAAAAAAGGCCGCGGCAACATGAAGCACCGCGGCCTTTCCAAGTGGAAGCGAAAGGGATCCGAACCTAGTCGCGATAAGTGACTTTCTTCACCGCCTGCACAATCCGGTCGCTGTCGATAAGCGCCAGCTTTTCCAAATTGGCCGCATAAGGCAGCGGCACATCTTCGTTGCACACGCGGGTGACCGGCGCGTCGAGATGATCGAAGCCTTCTTCCATGCAAATCGTGGTGATTTCAGACGCGATCGAGCAGGTCGGCCAGCCTTCTTCCGCAATCACCAGGCGATTGGTCTTAGCAAGGCTTTCGAGCACCGTTTCCTTGTCGAGCGGGCGCAGGGTGCGCAGATCGATAACCTCGGCATCAATGTCTTCATCTGCCAGTTTCTCGGCAGCTTCCAGCGCCAGTCCAACAGCGATCGAATACGCTACAATGGTGACGTCCGAACCCTCGCGCATGATCCGTGCCTTGCCGATGGGCAGGACGTGATCGTCGAGTTCGGGTAGCTCGAAGCTGCGTCCATAAACAAGCTCGTTCTCGAGGAAGACAACCGGATCTTCGCAGCGGATGGCTGCCTTGAGCAAGCCTTTGGCATCGGAGCTATCGTAGGGTGCGATAACAATCAGGCCGGGCACGCTGGCGTACCAGGGTCCGTAGTTCTGGCTATGCTGCGCTCCAACGCGGCTGGCAGCCCCGTTGGGTCCGCGGAATACCACCGGACACCGCATCTGTCCGCCAGACATGTAATTGGTCTTGGCCGCAGAGTTGATGATGTGGTCGATGGCCTGCATCGCGAAATTGAAGGTCATGAACTCGACCACCGGGCGAAGTCCGCCCATCGCAGCACCGGTACCGATACCGGCAAACCCGTATTCCGTGATCGGAGTGTCGATTATCCGCTTGGGACCGAATTCATCCAGAAGGCCCTGAGTGACCTTATATGCACCCTGATATTGCGCGACTTCCTCACCCATGACGAACACGCGCTCGTCGCGGCGCATTTCTTCCGCCATGGCATCGCGCAGCGCTTCGCGTACGGAAACGCTGGCCATATTGGTGCCATGCGGGATTTCAGGATCCTGCACATTGGATTTCTTGGCGGGCTTAGTGATCTCTGCCTCCGAAGCCTCGCGGCCAACATCCTTGCCCTCACCGGGCACATCGTCGACTTCGCTTGAGGAGGGAGCCTCCATCGCTGAGGCGTCTTCGCCCTCGGCCGCGAGCATCGCGATGACGGTGCCGACCTTCACGCCTTCTGCACCTTCCTCAACCAGGATCTTGCCAAGGGTGCCTTCGTCCACCGCCTCGAATTCCATCGTCGCCTTGTCGGTTTCGATCTCGGCGATGATGTCGCCAATCGCGATCTCGTCACCTTCCGACTTGAGCCACTTGGCGAGCGTGCCTTCTTCCATTGTTGGTGAAAGAGCGGGCATCTTGAGTTCAATGGCCATGGATCAATACTCCTCGACCAGAATTTCGGTATAGAGTTCGCTAGGGTCCGGTTCCGGCGAATTTTCCGCGAAATCTGCTGCAGCGCTCACCGTTTTGCGGATGTCCTTGTCGATAGCTTTCAGCTCATCTTCGCTGCTCCCCTGCTCGATCAAGGCCCTCTTGAGGCCCTCGATGGGATCCTTGTGGTCTTTCATGTCCTGGACCTCTTCACGGCTGCGATACTTCGCCGGGTCGGACATGGAGTGCCCACGATAACGGTAGGTCTCGCACTCCATCAGGACAGGTCCCTTGCCTTCGCGCACGTGCTTGAATGCGATTTCTGCAGCCTGACGCACTTCGAGCACGTCCATACCGTTGACCTTCATCCCGGGAATCCGGAATGCCGTCCCGCGCCGGTAAAACTCTGTTTCTGCCGAACTGCGACCGACGGCGGTCCCCATGGCGTACTGGTTGTTTTCCACCACGAACACGATCGGCAGCTTCCACAGGGCAGCCATATTAAAGGTCTCATAGACCTGGCCCTGGTTCGCCGCACCGTCACCGAAATAGGCGAGGCACAGGCCCCCATCATTGTTGTACTGATGTGCCAGCGCCAAACCGCCACCCAGCGAAACCTGCGCGCCGACGATGCCGTGCCCGCCGTAGAATTTGTGCTCGGTCGAGAACATGTGCATCGACCCGCCCTTGCCCTTGGAAATGCCGGCTTCACGGCCAGTGAGCTCGGCCATGATGACCTTGGGATCAATGCCGTAAGCGAGCATGTGACCGTGATCGCGGTATCCCGTGATCACGCTGTCCTTGTCCCCATCAAGCGCGGACTGAAGTCCGATGGCGACCGCTTCCTGTCCGATGTAAAGGTGGCAGAAGCCGCCAATCAGACCAAGGCCATAGAGCTGGCCAGCGCGTTCTTCGAACCGGCGGATAAGGAGCATCTGTTCGTAGAAGTGATGCATTTGATCTTTGGTGGCATCGAAGCGCTTCTTCTTTTCAAGCTCCACCTGGAGCGAGCGCAGTTCGAAATCCGTATCTTCGGCGGGGCTTTGTGCAGCCTTGTCTGACGCCTTCTTATTCGGGGCTTTAGCCAAAATCTCGGTTCCTTCATCTTCCGGGGAGGAATGTGCCAGAGCTATAGGCACAGCCATGCGGCGCACGCAACGCCCTGCTGGCTGCGCATACGAAAACCTTACGGAAATGGAAGCTTCTAGTGCCCGATCAGTCGTCGAGCTGGATCACGACTTCGTCAGGATGAACCACGTTGAGCTGACTGCGCAGCAATTCGCCAACCATGTCGGGATCAGCATGGTCGGGGTGCAGGAGCGCGACCTTGTTCTTCAGGGCCAGACGTTCCTTCTGCAGCTCTTCCAACTGAGCTTCGCGCTGGTCGAGCAAGCGCAAATTCTCGCTCCACGCAAGAAAGCCTGACGGGCCAGCAATCGCAATTCCACCCATCACAAGCAAAGCTGCCAGCGCCGCGCTTTGCGTCGCATGCTGCCTTTGCCGAATGTTGAGTCTCATCTTGCCCCGCATAACGCTACAGAATCACAGTTAACCATCGCGCGCAAGCGGATTTTGTGAGCTCCTAGTACGAACGCGGCAAGCCAAGGACATGTTCGGCCAGGTAACTCAGGATCAGGTTGGTGCTGATTGGGGCGACGGTATAAAGCCGCGCCTCACGAAATTTGCGTTCGACATCGTATTCCTCCGCGAAACCGAAACCGCCCAGCGTCTGGACGCACATGTCGGCCGCGGCCCAGCTTGCCTCGCTGGCAAGCATCTTGGCCATGTTTGCTTCCGCACCCGCATTGCCGCCCTCATCGAAAACGCGCGCTGCTTCATGGACCATCAGCTCTGCGGCGCGCGTCTGCGCGTAGCAGCGAGCGATTGGAAACTGGACGCCCTGGTTCTGCCCGATCGGCCGGCCGAATACCTGCCGATCGCTGGCGTATTTGCTGGCTTGTTCGATGAACCACTTCGCATCGCCGATGCATTCGGCACCGATCAGGATACGCTCAGCGTTCATCCCCGACAGGATGTAACGGAAGCCCTTCCCCTCTTCGCCGATCAGGGCAGAAGCAGGAATGCGCATATCGTCGAAGAACACTTCCGTGGTGGAGTGGTTCATCATCGTTCGGATGGGCTTGATGGTCATCCCGTTTCCGACAACCTTCCTCATGTCGATCAGAAACAAGGAGAGGCCTTCGGTCTTTTTGGCCACTTCATCGCGCGGGGTCGTTCTGGCCAGCAGGACCATGAGGTCCGAATGTTCGGCCCGGCTCGTCCAGATCTTCTGTCCGTTGACGATGTATTCATCGCCTTCTCGCTTGGCAAAGGTGCGGAGCGAAAGAGTGTCTGTGCCGCTGGTTGGTTCTGATACCCCGAAGGCCTGCAAGCGCAGCTCGCCAGTCGCGATGGCAGGGAGAAAAGTCTGCTTTTGCTCTTCGCTCCCGTAACGCAGAAGGGTATTCATCACGTACATCTGAGCGTGAGCAGCGGCGCCATTGCACCCAGCAGCCTGAATCTCTTCCATGATGACTGCGGCGGCATCCAGCTTGAGCCCGCTTCCGCCAAATTCCTCGGGAATGAGGGCAGCCAAGAATCCTGCCCTGGTGATGGCATCGACAAACTCGGCGGGGTAATCCCGTTCGCGATCCTTTTCCCGCCAATATTCTCCGGGAAATTCGGAACATACAGCACGGACCGCACGGCGGATTTCATCAAGTTCTTCATTGGCCATATCGGCACTCATGGACTCACCTTGCCGACAAGGCAATCCGCCGGAACGACGCATTTTCGCGCGCGTTGGTTTCTTGACAGAACCGGCACCAGCACGTAACTGGTTTCCATTGAAACTAATTTAGCGGACAGAGGAAACAAATGCCTGACCTTTTCGAAAATCCCATTGGCCTCGACGGTTTTGAATTCGTCGAATTCTGCGCACCCCAAAAAGGTGTCATCGAGCCGGTTTTCGAAGCCATGGGCTTTACTCATGTCGCAACGCACCGCTCGAAAGACGTGAACCTGTGGCGTCAGGGTCAGATCAACCTCATCGTCAACTACGAACCCAAGAGCGCTGCATGGTTCTTCGCCCGCGAACATGGCCCATCCGCTTGCGGCATGGGTTTCCGCGTTCGCGATGCGAAGAAAGCCTATGCCGAGCTTATCGAGCGCGGGGCAGAGCCGGTCGCCAACGAGCCAGGCCCGATGGAACTCCGCATTCCCGCAATCCGCGGCATCGGCGGAGCGATCGTATATCTGATCGACCGCTATTCCGACGAAAACGGGGAAGGCCTGTCGATTTATGACATTGATTTCGAATATCTTCCGGGCGTTGAGCAATTCCCGGTCGGCGCAGGCTTCAATGTCATCGATCACCTCACGCACAACGTTTACAACGGACGCATGAAGTACTGGGCGGATTATTATGAGACGCTCTTCAACTTCCGCGAAATCCGCTTCTTCGACATCAAGGGCGAATATACCGGCCTCACTTCCAAGGCGCTGACTGCACCTGACGGAAAAATCCGCATCCCGCTCAACGAAGAGGGCGAAGGCGGCAAGGGCCAGATCGAAGAATTCCTCCGCGAATTCAATGGCGAAGGCATTCAGCATATCGCGCTGATTTGCGACGATCTGCTTCAGTGCTGGGACAACCTCAAGCAGCTCGGCGTACCTTTCATGACCGCTCCGCCCGAAACCTATTACGAAATGCTGTCCGAACGTTTGCCCAACCACGGCGAGAACGTGGACGAGCTCAAGATGCGCGGCATCCTGCTGGACGGCACGACCGAAGGCGGACAACCGCGCCTGTTGCTGCAGATTTTCGCAGAAGCACAAGTCGGCCCCGTGTTCTTCGAGTTCATCCAGCGCAAGGGTGACGAAGGCTTCGGCGAAGGCAATTTCAAGGCGTTGTTCGAAAGCATGGAACGCGACCAGATCAAGCGCGGCGTTCTCGAAGTAGAAGCGGAGCCTGCCGAATGAGCGAAGCAATCACCCATCCCGTCAAGCTCGGCGGCGTCCATCATGCAGCCTATCGTTGCAAGGACGCCAAAGAGACCGTCGAATGGTACGGCAAGGTGCTGGGCATGGACTACACGACAGCCTTTGCCGAAGATCACGTCCCGTCGACGGGCGCCTATGATCCGTACATGCATGTCTTCCTCGACGCTGGGAATGGCAACATCCTCGCCTTCTTCGAACTGCCCAACCAGAAAGACATGGGCCGCGACGAAAATACCCCCGCATGGGTCCAGCACCTCGCCTTTCGGGTCGCATCGGAAGCTGAACTGCTTGCTGCAAAAGAACACATCGAAAGCCTCGGCATCGATGTGCTCGGGCCGACGCACCACGGGATCTTCAAATCGATCTACTTCTTCGATCCCAATGGTCACCGGGTTGAACTGGCCGCAGACATCGGAACTGACGAACAATACGCCGAGCTGAAGCGTGTCGCTCCGATGATGCTGGAGGAATGGAGCGAAACCAAGAAGGCTCCGCGCCATGCCGACTGGCTGCATGAAATCGCCCGCAAGGAGCACGGCGGTAATTAAGCCTAAGAGTTGAAAACCACGTTATTTGGGCAATCCGGAACCCTAAGCGGTCCACATCGTTGGCCCGCAAAGGGAGTCTCCGCTTGAATTACATCGACACACTGCGCGATCAGTTGCGGGAAATGGGTACGAGTTTCGTCGAAACCATGCCCAGCCTCGCGATTGCGATCTTCATCATGCTGGTCACGTGGATCGTCGCACGTTTCGGCGTGAAGATTTCGGATGCAATTGTTGGCCGCACCGAAATTCGCAGCAGCCTGAAGAACCTGATCGATACAATCGTGAAGCTAGCGATCTGGCTGACCGGACTTTTCATCGCAGCAGTTGTCGTCATCCCCACCCTGACCCCCGCCAGTCTGCTTGCCGGACTTGGCATCGGCGCAGTCGCCATTGGCTTTGCGTTCCAGGATATCTTCGAGAACTTCCTTGCAGGCGTCCTCATCATGGTGCGCGAAAAGATGCGTATCGGTGATATCATTGAGTGCGAAGGCATTACCGGGAAGGTAGAACATATCACCTTGCGCGAAACCCATGTACGCAAGCTATCGGGTGAGCTGTCGGTCGTTCCAAACTCGATCCTGTTCAAGAACCCGGTCGAGATTTTGACCGATGTCGACCAGCGCCGACACGAGGTTGTGGTCGGCGTTTCCTACGACACGAACCTCGATCACGCGGCAGATGTTATCCGCCGTGCCGTCGAGGGCATCGACGATGTGCTCGCGAGCAAGGGCGTTGATATTTTCGCGCAGGAATTCAATTCCAGCTCGGTCGATTTCCTCGTCCGATGGTGGGCCGGATCAACACCGCGTTCCGGATGGGAAAGCAAGGACAAGGTCGTGCGGAAGGTCAAGGCCGCGCTCGACGAGGCCGGGATCGAGATTCCCTTCCCGTATGTCACGCACACCTTCAAGGAAACGGTACCCGTTAGCCAGCTAGGTGACACAGGCAAACGCGCGCCTTAAGGGTTTCGAACAGAGACCGAATTGAGCTGCACGGTGCCGCTTAGTTCCGGTATCGGGGAGAGACCGATGAAAATCCTGCGAACACCTTCGGAGCAGTTTGAAAACCTCCCGGGGTTTGATTTTGCCGAGAACTGGTTTGAGGTAGATCTGGGCAACGGTCAGACTGCTCGGCAGCATTACGTAGATGAAGGCTCCCCCGAAGCTCCGCCGGTTTTACTGTTCCACGGCGAACCCAGCTGGTCCTTCCTATATCGCAAGATGATCCCGATCCTTGTTGATGCAGGCCTGAGAGTGCTTGCACCCGACCTGATCGGCTTCGGGAAAAGTGACAAACCTGACGATCCAGAATTCTTTACCTACGCGCGCCACGTCGATTGGCTCAAGCAGTGGCGCAGTGCGGTTGAACCAAGACCCGCGGCCCTTTTCTGTCAGGATTGGGGCGGCCTCCTTGGCCTGAGGATGGTCGCACACGACCCCGAGCAATTCGTTTGTGTCGTGGCGAGCAACACCTTCCTGCCCGCAGGCGGGACGCCTTCCAAAGCATTTCTCGCCTGGCGCGAGTACGCGCGGACGACGGATGATTTCCGGATTGGTCCGCTCTTGCAGCGCTCGACGGTCACAGAACTGACCGAAGCAGAGGTCGCAGCCTATGATGCCCCCTTCCCCAAAGAAGCCTTCAAAGCAGCTGCCAGAGCGTTTCCCGCCTTGGTACCTGTCGAAGACGGTATGCCAGGCGTCGAAGACAACAAGGCCGCCTGGCCATCTCTGGCGGCATATGACAAGCCTTTCCTGACGTTGTTCGGAGAGGATGATCCGATTACCCGGGGTAGCGAGAAATTCCTGATCGACCGGATCGCTGGCGCTGAAGGCTTGTCGCACCGAACGCTGCCGGGATGCGGGCACTTTTGCCAGGAAGACCGGCCGCAGGAACTGGCTAAAGGTATTATCGAGATGGCTCGCAAGGCTGGCCACCTGGGGTGAGCAGTCCAGCGCTGCTCACTCGGACACAGGAATACCTGTTGGCTGTCGTCGCCGCGGTGGTGACGGCCAATGCATATTATATCCATCCGATCATCGGCGATGTAGCGCAGCATTTCTCGGTTAGCGAGGCGCGTATCGGGCTCGTGCCGGCACTTAACCAGCTGGCGCTTGCCATTGGCATCCTGTTGCTCCTGCCGCTGGGCGATCGATATTCCAACAGGCGGCTCACAATCCTGTTCGCAATAGGACAAACGACCGGTCTGGCGATGATGACTTTCGCCGAGCAGTTTACTCTTTTTGTCGCAGGCTCGACCTTGCTGGGCTTCTTTACGATCGCGCCGTATCTGCTGCCCGCTTACGCATCCAAACGGGTCGCGCCAGAAAGGCTCGGCCACGTCACCGCCCTGCTTACGGCCGGTGTCATATTGGGCATACTCATCGCCCGCGTCGGAGCGGGCTGGATCGCAGAACATTACGGCTGGCGCCTGGTGTACTGGATCGCCACAGGCCTTATGCTGACAGTCACCATCGCCCTGCCCCGGCTGATGGAAGGTGGTTCGCGTTCAAGTGGTTCCGGGGCCTATTGGAAACTTGTTGTCTCCATCGCCCCGCTCTTGAAATCGCACCGCGAAGTCGTGCTGTCGGGATTAATCCAGGCGCTGAACTTTGCCCAATTTATCGGGCTATGGCTCGCCCTTGCGCTCTATCTGACTGATCCGCCGTTCAACTACGGGACCGATACAGTGGGCTATCTTGCCGCGATCGCCGCAGTCAGCATCTTGTCTACTCCAAGACTTGGTCGCTGGGCAGACCTGGTTGGTGCCCGCAAGGCCCGCTTCATTTTCGCAATCATCCAGTTGGTCGGCATCATTCTCTTCTGGCCATTGGGCGGGAATATTTGGGCCATGCTGGTGCCGCTTGTCCTGATCAATCTGGTGGGGCCGGGCATTGATGTGACCGGAAGAATGACTTTTCTGTCTTTGGAGCCTGCCGTGCGCACGAGGCTCACGACGATCTATGTCGTCCTGATGTTTATCGGTGGCGGGATAGGCAGCCTGGTCGGAACTACGGTCTATGACGCCTATGGGTGGGCGGGAACCTGCATCATGCTCGGCGTCTCTTCCGCATTGCTTACGGTATTGGCGGCTTTTGCCACCCGGTATGGAAGATGATGGTGCGCCCGACAGGATTCGAACCTGTGGCCCCCAGATTAGGAATCTGATGCTCTATCCGACTGAGCTACGGGCGCCCGCTGCTCCGTATAGCGACTGGGAATCGCGTGGCAATCAGTTCAATTCGTCAGGGGGAGCGATCGGGAAAAGGATCGGTGCAACGGCGATGCCTTCAGCCGCAAGCTCTTCGGCCTCTTCCTTCGATGCCTTGCCGTGGATCGGGGTATCTTCTGTCTCGCCATAGTGCTGAGACCTGGCTTCTTCTGCGAACTTGTTGCCGACCCAGGTGCTCTTCTCGAGCGCCTTTGCTTGGGCCTTGGCCAGCACCTCCAGCGCCTCTTTTACCTGCGGCGGCATCGGGGCATTCGACAATTGTGCCTCTGCCTTGGCGGAACGGGTATCAACCGACGCATTGGCTTTTGCTGGCACAGCCGGTGCCATGGGCGCCTTGCCCACGTTGCTGCATCCGCATTCGGGGCAATCGACCAAGCCGCGTTCGCGCTGCTGATCGTAATCGGCAGACGAGCCGAACCAGCCTTCAAACTTGTGGCCATTTTCGCAGTGGAGGTCGAAGACGATCATGGCGGCCTAAATGACTATTTTCCGGCGATTGGCAAGGCTTGGAACCTGGTCGCGCACTTCTTTGATCCGCGACAGGTCAATATCGGCGAAACCAAGGCCTGCCTGGTCGCTGCCCATATCCAGGAGCACCTCGCCCCATGGATCCACCACCAGACTATGGCCAAAGGTTGTGCGGCCGTCCTCGTGCCGACCGACCTGTGCAGCGGCAATTACGAAGGCACTCGCCTCAATGGCTCGCGCACGCTGGAGCACATGCCAATGCGCTGTGCCGGTTGGGACTGTAAATGCTGCGGGTATCGAGATAATATCGCACTGCGCCTGACCGAGAGCCTCGAACAGACCTGGAAATCTCAGATCGTAGCAAATTGAAAGACCGAGACGGCCAAGCGGTGTCTGTGCGGTGACGACCTTCTCCCCCGCCCGATACGCGTTGGATTCCCGCCAGCTTTCGCCGCTGTCCAGATCGACATCGAACATGTGGATCTTGTCATATCGTGCAGAGATATCGCCAGTGTCGTCAATCAGGAAACACCGGTTCGCCCACATTCCATCGCCGGCATCCACTGCGAGAGATCCTAGACAGGTCCAGATCCCTTCCCTCGCGCAGGCATCCCTTACGGCAGCGAGAGTCGGGTTATCCTCTTCTGCGACTATGTGGATTGACGCTCGCTTGCGATTCCGGTCGAGTAATCCCGACATCTCGGGAGTGAAGAGCATTTCGGCTTCCTCCCCGCTCGCCTCCCTGACAGCGTCGACCAATGCCGCAGCATTCGCATGCGGATCAATTCCGGTGTTTGCCTGATAGAGCGCAATTCGCGTCATTCAGTCAGCCAGTAAGGCATCAAGCTTGCCGGCACGTTCCAGGGCCGCCAGCTCGTCGGATCCGCCAACGTAGGTATCGCCAATGAAGATCTGCGGTACGGTCCGGGCGTTTGGCGCGCGTTGCAGCATTTCGTCACGCTTGGGACCGCCCATCGTGATGTCATGCTCTTGGTAATCCGCGCCTTTCTCGTCGAGCAAGCGTTTTGCACGGAAGCAGAAGCCGCAGCCGAACTTGGTGTAGATGTCGATAGTCGGTTGGCTCATCATGATCCCCGTCAAATTTCCAAGGCCCGATTTAGGGCTAGATCGAGGTGCTTGAAAGCTTTTGCAGCACCCCTATGTTATTTCTGTCGTTGCATGTTGCAGAGACGCGGGAGCGCCAACTTCGGGCTCCCATACATCTCAAATTGCTCACAAGAGGATTTGTTTCAATGAACCGTTTTGACACTACCCCATATCGCCGTTCCACCGTCGGATTCGACCGGCTTTTCGACTTGATGGAGCGCCAGGCACGTAATGCCGGCGGGGATAATTACCCACCCTTCAATATCGAGCGCCGCGGTGATGACGAGTACCGGATCACCTTGGCGGTGGCCGGGTTTCGCCCCGAAGACCTTGATATAACGGCACAGCAGAACCTGCTCGTCATTCAGGGCCGGAAGCGTGACGAACAGATTGACGGCGACATGCTTCACGTAGGCATTGCCAATCGCGGATTTGAGCGCCGCTTCGATCTCGCTGATTACGTACGCGTTCAAAACGCTGATCTGAGCGACGGCATGCTCGTCATCGACCTCGTGCGCGAAGTGCCCGATGCGATGAAGCCGAAGAAAATCTCGATCGGCGCGCAAAAGCCGCTCGAAATCGTCAAAGGCGATGACGAGGGCAGCGCCGCAGCGTAAAAACCAACGTCGAAAACGATAGGGGGCGGGATCCGAAGATCCCGCCCCCGCGACGTTAACGCCGCCAAGCCCCAAATTCGATCGTCCGGGTCGCAGAAGACGATCGGGTTCGAGGCAAGCCCACCCGCTTGCTGACGCAGCGTAAATCTTTAAATTCAAGGGTCTGCGACCGCTGAACCCAGCCTTTTTGCATCAAATGCAACAAAAGATAAAGAGCGCCATTCCCTGAGGAGTGGCGCTCTGTCGTTTTTATACAATTCGGATGATTCAGCCGTGAGTGAAAACAGATGTTTACGCTCACAACGGTTGTAAAAAAAAACTTACACAAGTCGCTCTTGTTCAAGCGCAGCGCCGATAAAACCCGCAAAAAGGGGATGCGGATCAAAGGGTTTCGACTTCAGTTCCGGGTGGAACTGCACACCGACAAACCAAGGATGATCCGGCCTTTCGACGATTTCGGGCAAAAGGCCGTCCGGCGACATTCCCGAGAAGATCAAACCTTCCTTCTCAAGCGGTTCTACATAGGCGCTGTTGACTTCGTAACGATGACGATGCCGTTCTGAAATCTCGGTCGATCCGCCATATATTGAAGACACATGACTATTGGCTGCCAGCTTGGCTTCATACGCACCCAAACGCATCGTGCCGCCCAGATCACCGCCAGATTCTCGGGTCTGTAAACCCTCTTCCGTCATCCACTCGGTGATGATCCCGACCACCGGCTCCTCGGTGTTCCCGAATTCGGTCGAACTAGCGTGCTCGAACCCTGCTGAACGTGCACCTTCGATGCAGGCCATCTGCATCCCGAGACAAATGCCAAAAAACGGCACCTTGCGCTCGCGTGCGAAGCGAACGGCGGCAATCTTGCCCTCGCTCCCGCGTTCGCCGAAACCGCCGGGCACGAGGATGCCGTGCATAGGCTCAAGCTGCGCGGCTATGTCGGCATCGTCCTGCTCGAAGACCTCCGCATCGATCCACTTGATGTTCACCTTTACACGGTGAGCCATGCCGCCATGCACGAGCGCCTCGTTGAGAGACTTGTAAGCATCCTGGAGGCCGACATACTTACCGACAACGCCAATTGTGACTTCCCCATCAGGGTTGGAATGGCGATCGACGACATCGTACCAGCGCGTCAGATCGGGATCTGGTGCGTCAGTGATCCCGAAGCCTCGCAATACTTCGGTATCGAGACCTTCGGCATGATATTGCAGCGGCACCGAATAAATGGACGGTGCGTCAAGCGCCGGGATAACCGCTTCGCGACGTACGTTGCAGAAAGCTGCAATCTTGCGTCGTTCGCTATCGGGAATCGGATGCTCGGCACGGCAGAGCAGCACGTCGGGCTTGATGCCAAGGCTGGCCAGTTCACGAACGGAGTGCTGCGTGGGTTTCGTTTTCAGCTCGCCCGCAGCTGCGATGTAGGGAACCAGCGTGACGTGGACGCTGAGTGTCTGCATCGGCTCCAGCTCGTTACGGAGCTGGCGAATGGCCTCCATGAACGGCAAGCCCTCGATGTCACCCACCGTGCCGCCAATTTCGCACAGGATGAAATCGTGATCGCTCTGGTCGGCCAGTGCGAATTCCTTGATCGCATCGGTGACGTGCGGGATGACCTGAACGGTTGCCCCCAGGTAATCGCCCCGGCGCTCCTTGGCGATGATCTGCTGATAGATCCGACCTGACGTGACATTGTCTGCCTGCTTGGCAGACACCCCGGTGAAGCGCTCGTAATGGCCGAGGTCGAGGTCGGTTTCGGCCCCGTCGTCGGTCACATACACCTCACCATGCTGATACGGGCTCATCGTGCCCGGATCGACATTCAGGTATGGATCGAACTTGCGGATGCGGACCTTGTACCCGCGCGCCTGAAGAAGCGCTGCGAGGCTCGCAGCCATGAGACCTTTGCCGAGCGAGGAGACCACGCCGCCGGTGATGAATATATACCGCGCCATGGGAGTTGGGCCTTAAGCGTGCGTTAGGAGTCGGCGCAAGGATAAAGACGCGCAGAAGCGCGCACCGTCCACAGGCGCCTGTGAAATGGCGAAATTTCGGAGGTTATTCCGCCAGCGGATCCGAATTTTCAGCGGGCTGTGCCGGAGCCGGTACAGGCGCTGCGTCCGACCCGCCAAGCGGATCAACAGTTTCTGCCGGAGTTACGCTGCGATCGAGTGTCGATTCGATACCGCCAGCACCCACGTCTTTGACCGCCATTGCCGCCAGAGCGATCGACAGCGCGACGAAAGCAACCGCCAACCATTTGGTCGAGCGAGTCAGGAAGTCAGCCGCGCCGCGGGCGCTTAGCATGCCGGATGGACTGCCGCCGATGCCTAGACCGCCGCCTTCGCTGCGTTGCATGAGGATAACGCCGACAAGCGCTGCGGCGACGATCGTCTGGACCACGGTGAGGAAGAGGAACATGAAACGCGTACTCTATCGAATAAATTGATTGCAGGCCGCATCTAGGCGCGTACGCCCGATACGGCAAGGTTTCGGGTCAGGCGTCTTCAGCCTCGGATGCGGCCACGACGATTCCGAGGAAGCTCTCCGCTGAAAGGCTGGCTCCACCAACAAGGGCTCCGCCTACTTCCGGGGTGCTGAGGATTTCGCCCGCATTTTCCGGCTTCACCGAACCGCCGTACAGAATGCGAACCTTCGAGGAGGCTTCTTCCCCGTAGGTTTCATCGAGCAGTTTGCGGATCGCAGCGTGCATCGCCTTGATGTCCTCGATCGTTGCGGTCCGGCCTGTACCAATTGCCCAGATGGGCTCGTAAGCAATCGTCAGACGCTCTATCGGATCCTTGATGTGCGGCAGGCTCGCCCTGAGCTGGTCCAGCACGAAATCTTCCGCCTTGCCGGCGTCGCGAATGTCGAGGCTTTCACCACAGCAAAGAATGATGCGCAGCCCCGCTTCGAGCGCGCTGTCGATCTTGGCATTGATCAGTTCGTTCGATTCGCCGTGGTCGCCGCGGCGCTCGCTGTGACCGAGAATCACGAATTTCGCGCCGGCATCAGCCAACATGGATGCAGCGATATCGCCAGTATGCGGACCTTCGGCCCCCGCGTGGCAATCCTGTGCACCTACTCCGATTTGCTCTGCCTCACGGTGGACAGCATGAATCAGCGTGTATGGCGGAGCTACAGCGACTTCTGCTTTCATGTACCGCTGTGCAGCACGGTCGATGGCACGCGCTTCGCTCAACATCGCGCGCGTCCCGTTCATTTTCCAATTGCCAACAATATAGGGCCGTTCGGCCATGCTTAATTTCCTGTCACGTCTTCGGGGCGAGCTGGCGCTATATAGTGGCCCGGCGAGTAATCGCCAGACCATGCTTGTTTATGCGCCAAAACCGGACGGGACCTGTTGCGGGGAGGTCGCAGGGCGGATAAAGCGCGCTCCTTAAACCTTCTCTGCAACGCTTTCCATCCGGAAGCGGCGCGCTCCAAAGCATCGAAGAGGCCCGACCGCAAGTCATGCTCACTTTTTTCCGGAATTTCTTCAAAACGAAGATTGGCCTCGCTATTGCCCTGGCCTTCCTTGCCCTGATCGGTTTCGCATTCGCGAGCATGGACGTCTCGAGCACCGGTGCTTTCGGCGGTGTCGCGGGCGGTGAACGTGTTGCCGTGGTGGGTGACGAGAAGATTTCCACGACGGTGCTGAACGATGGAGCTAGCGAAGCACTGCGCCGCGCGCGGCAGCAAAATCCAGAAGCCACGATGCAGACATTGCTCGCAAACGGCGGACTGGATCAGGTACTCGATGGCCTAATCGACCGTTACGTCTTGATTGCCTGGGGCGAACAAAACGACCTGCGTTCGGGCCGAAATCTCGTGAACAGCGAGATTCGCCAGCTACCGGGTGCCCGCGGACCCAGCGGGAATTTCGAAGAAGCTGCCTATCAAGCCTTCTTGCAGGCTCAGAGCCTGACGGATGCGCAGCTTCGTCAACAGATACGCACGTCCCTGTTTTTCCGCCAAGCGGTCATTCCTGCAGCATACGGGGCGACCGTTCCAGATTCGATTGCGCGGACTTACGCACAAACATTCAAAGAGCGCCGCCAAGGGGCAATCGCGGCAATTCCGGCAGCCGCTTTCGCACCGAAAGGCAATCCGACCGACGCGCAGCTCCAAAAGTTCTATGCGGAAAACGAAACCCGGTTCATCAGGCCTGAGCGTCGTACGCTACGTTACGCAAGTTTTGGCACCGATGCTTTGGGCGATTCGATTCAGCCAACAGACGCGCAAATCCGGGAATATTTCACTGCCAACGCAGATGAGTATGCGGCACGCGAAACGCGCAGCTTCACTCAACTTATCGTCGCGACCCGCCAGGGCGCCGAGGCAATTGCTGAAAGGGTTCGCGGAGGTCAGAGTTTCGCGGCCGCCGCTGCCGAAGCGGGTTTCCGGACTGCGGACCTCGAAGACCAGGAGCGTGACACCGTCCTCGAGCAAGCCAGCGCCTCTGTCGCTAACGCCTATTTCAGTGCCAAAGAAGGCGGTCTGACCGCGCCTGCGCGCAGCCCGCTTGGCTGGCACATTGCGCGCGTCAACGATATTACGAATGTTCCCGCTCAGTCCTTGGCGAGTGTGCGTGATGATATCGTCGCGGTTCTCAGCGAACGAAACCGGCAGCGCGGGATCGCCGAACTGGCAACGACAATCGAAGACCGGCTGCTTGACGGCGCCTCCCTGACTGCGCTTGCCGAAGAGCTTGATCTCAATTTGCAGACCTCTCCGGCCATTACCGCATTGGGCTTGGTCTATGGGACGGAGCAGCAGGCCCCTGCCCAGGTTATGGCCACCCTGGATTTCGCGTTTGAAATTGAGGAAGGCGAGCCGGAAATCGCGGCTCTGCCTGATGGACAGAACTTTGTTGTCTACGAAGTTGCCTCGATCACACCTGCGGCAGCCGCGCCCCTCGCCGAGGTTCGGAACAGTGTCATCAGTGAATGGCGCCGCGTGAGAGGCAACAAAGGTGCAGAAGCAGCTGCTGCCCGGGTTCTGGCCCGGGTGGAGAAAGGGCAATCGCTCGCAGAAGCGATCGCCGCCGAAGACGTTTCGATTCCTGCGCCAGAAAGCGTCAACCTAAGCCGCGAGGAGCTTGCCCGGCTCGGGAATGCCAGGGTGCCTGCCGCTTTCGCGCTCTTCTTCGCCATGGCTGAAGGCACGACGAAGAAGCTTGAAGGTTCTGGCGATCAGGGCTGGTACATTGTCCAGCTAGACGACATTTCGCTTGGCAAACTCGAAGAGAACGATCCGCTTATTGGTCAGGCTCGCACCCAGATTGCCCAGGGCTGGTCTGGTGAATATACCGAGCAACTGCTTGCAGCCATGCGTGCAGAAGTTGGCGTAGAGCGCAATTCGGACGCCATTGAAGCTGTTCGCCGCCAGCTTCTCGGCGAAACGAACTGAGCCAGCTATTGGGACAGCCATTGGAAGGTCTCGAACGCGCACGACAGGCACTTCGCGACGGCAGGCCCGCACTCACTTGGCGCCGAATTGTTGCCGATACTGTCACGCCGGTCGGCGCTGCTCTTCGCCTGATCAAAGAGGGACGCGGCGATTTTCTGCTGGAATCGGTCGAGGGCGGCGAAGTCCGCGGGCGATACAGCCTACTTGGCCTCGACCCCGACCTTGTCTTTCGTGCCGAAGGCAATTCTGCCGAGATCAACCGGGAATGGCGGTTGAACCGGCTCGGATTCGAGCCTTCCAACCAACCGACATTGGACGCGCTGCGCACGCTGCTCGCTGAATGCCGGATCGACGTGCCTGAGCAGCTCCCCCCGGCGCTTGCGTGCCTGGTGGGCTATTTTGGATATGAAACGATCGGGCTGGTAGAGAAGCTGCCTGCGGCCGGAGAGGCTGTGCTGGATGTTCCGGACATGCTGTTCGTTCGTCCGACGCTATTGCTCGTCATCGACAGCTTGAGCGACGAACTCTTTTGCATCGCGCCGCTTTGGCCATCCGATGACGATGTCGAAGGGAAACTGGAACGCGCAGCCGAGCGGGTGGACGCGGCCCTGTCGCAGCTGGGCGCTGCCACGCCTGACGAGCGCACTTGTGCAGAAGACCTCGCATCCTGCGACCCTGAACCCGTGATGCCTTCTGCAGAATACCGGGGCATGGTGGAGCGTGCGAAAGAGTACATCACCGCTGGAGACATATTCCAGGTGGTCTTGTCGCAGCGCTTCACGGCCCCGTTCACCCTGCCCCCGATGGCGCTCTACAGGTCGCTTCGAAGGGTGAACCCTTCACCGTTCCTATACTTCCTCGATTTGCCGGGATTCGCGGTTGTTGGCTCAAGCCCCGAAATTCTGGTGAGGGTCCGCGATAACGAGGTAACCATTCGCCCGATTGCCGGCACCCGCAGGCGCGGCGCAAACGCTGCTGAGGATCGCGCGGCGGAAGAATCGCTGCTCGCTGATCCGAAAGAGCGGGCCGAACACCTTATGCTGTTGGATCTGGGCCGAAATGATGTCGGACGCGTGGCGCAAAGCGGCACGGTGACTGTGACAGACAGCTTCAAGGTCGAACGCTACAGTCATGTGATGCACATTGTCAGCAATGTAACCGGCCAGCTTTCACCCGATCATGACGCGATTGATGCGTTGTTTGCCGGGTTCCCGGCGGGGACAGTCAGCGGAGCGCCCAAGGTGCGTGCATGCGAGATTATCGCCGAACTCGAGACTGCGAAACGCGGTCCCTACGCTGGCGGTGTCGGATACTTCTCGCCCGATGGTTCGCTAGACAGCTGCATCGTGCTCAGAACAGCGGTTGTGAAAGACGGAATAATGCATGTTCAGGCCGGTGCAGGGATAGTCGCCGACAGCGATCCGGATTATGAGCAGCAGGAATGCGAGGCCAAGGCCGGAGCATTATTTGCAGCCGCCAAAGAAGCGGTAAGAATCGCCAAGGAACCCGGTTTCGGACAATGAAATACCTTCTGGTCGCATTACCATTGATGATCCTGTCCGCATGCGAACCACCGCAGGGCGGAGAGCCTGTTACGCGGACGCGAATTGACGGTCAGGCTGAGGCAACCCCCAGCCCTACGCCAAGCGAAACCCCCTTGGTCGCAAGCCAGGTGGAAAGCGCCTGCCGCTCGATCATTTTCGAGGATACTTCGCTAACTCACTGTCTTGCCGTGCCTTCAAGGCACCGCATCCGAATGGCGCTCGCCAGCGACGAAGGCGTAACTTACCGCAGCCTCTCGGCCTACTCGCGCTCGCGTGATCCTGTGGAAATGGCTTTTGCAATGAATGCAGGAATGTACGACGAGGAAGGCCAGCCAATCGGCTACTTCGTCGTGAATTCCGAGCGATTGAAGGCACTCAATACGAATGACGGGGAAGGCAACTTCCACCTGAAGCCCAACGGCGTGTTTTTCGGCACGGGCGACTCTTGGGAAATCAGGACCACCGAAGATTTCCTGGCAAATGTCAGCGATCGTCCCGAATTCGGCACACAGTCCGGACCGATGCTCGTGATTGACGGAAAGATTCATCCGGAAATCAGTCAGGATGGCCCCTCCCGGCTGGTGCGGAACGGTGTCGGTATCGATGACCGCGGACGGGCGCACTTTGTCATTTCCAATGCCCCGATCTCGTTTGGAAAGCTTGCCCGTTTCTATCGTGACGAGCTGAAAGTGTCAGACGCTCTTTATCTTGACGGGAATGTTTCAGGGCTATGGAACCCGGCAACCGACCGGCTCGATACCGGCGCTCCAATTGGCCCGATTGTGGCCGTCGAAAGAAAGGTCTCTGACGATGAGTGACACGCGGCGAAATCTGTATCCCGAGATCGAACCATACGAGACGGGGATGCTGGACGTCGGTGAAGGTCACTCGCTCTATTACGAACGCGTAGGGACACCGGGGGCGAAGCCTGCTGTGTTCCTTCATGGCGGCCCTGGCGGAGGGATGAGCCCCTCACATCGCCGGCAGTGGGATCCCGAACTTTACGACGTTCTGCTTTTCGACCAGCGCGGCTGCGGTAAATCGCTCCCATTTGCAGAGATCGAGAACAACGACACATGGCGCATCGTGGCCGATATCGAACGCTTGCGCGAAATGTGCGGCCACGAGAAATGGCAGGCATTCGGCGGCAGTTGGGGATCGACACTCGCCCTCGCCTACGCCCAAAAGCATCCGGAACGTGTGAGCGAACTCGTACTGCGCGGTGTGTTCCTCGCGCGCGCCAAGGAAAAACAATGGCTCTATAGTTACGGCGCAAGTGAGATCATGGCCGAGGCATGGGACGATTTTATCAGCGTCATACCGGAGTGCGAACGGGGCAACCTAGTGGAAGCATTCCACACGAGGCTTACCAGCGATGACGAGGAAACCCGTCTGACGGCAGCGAAAGCATGGTCTATCTGGGAGGGCCAGGTCGCAACTTTGCTGCCTGATACCGACCTGCTCGACAGCTTCGCGGATGCGTCGAAAGCCGTGCCATTCGCCCGCATCTGCGCGCGCTATTTCCTGAATGATTTCTATCTCGAAGAAGCCCAGTTGCTCGCCGATGTCGACAAGCTTGAAGGCATTCCGGGCATCATTGTCCAGGGGCGTCACGACATATGTACTCCGCCAACCAGTGCGTGGGCGCTCAAGAAAGCGTGGCCCGAAGCAGGGCTGTGGATCGTTCACGATGCCGGTCACAGCGCCAGCGAACCGGGCATTATCGATGGGCTTGTCAGAGCGACTGACAAACTGGCCGGCAAGCAGGTTTGACGTCGCGACTGGTTTTGATTGCTTGAAACCGATCACGCGCAGCGCCATTGACGCCATACATGACCGACAGCCGGACAATCTTCGTCGTAGACAACTACGATAGCTTCACTTTCAACCTCGTCCATTACCTGATGGAACTGGGCGCGGAGGTGAAAGTGGTCCGCAATGATGCGGTTACCGCCGCAGAGGCCATTGCCGCCAATGCTGATGGCTACCTCATTTCACCTGGACCCTGCACGCCAAACGAAGCCGGCATGAGCCTCGATCTGGTTGCAGCTTGCGCCGAAGCAGGGAAGCCCCTCCTCGGGGTGTGCCTTGGCCACCAGGCCATCGGTCAACACTTCGGCGGGCGCGTTGTGCGCGGCGGCTTGATGCATGGCAAAACCAGTGACGTCACCCACAACGGCAGCGGCGTCTTTGCAGGTTTGCCATCACCCTATCTCGCTACCCGTTATCACTCGCTCGTTGTTGAAGACATTCCCGACTGCCTCGAGATCAACGCACAAAGCGAGACCCCCGGCCTTGATGGTTCGAGCGTCATGGGGTTCCGCCACAAAACCCTTCCTATTCATGGCGTACAGTTCCACCCGGAAAGTATCGCGACCGAGCATGGTCACGCCTTGCTCGCCAATTTCCTCCACATTTGCGGCATTGAGGCCCAGGTTCCAGCATGAAGCAACTACCCGCAGCCGACATCCACCTCGATGCTGAAAAGGCAGAAGAAGTCTTTGGCTGGATCCTGGACGGTGAAACTTCCGATGATGAGATTGCCCGCTTCCTGGTAGATATGTCAGCCCGAAGCGAAACGGCTGAGGAAATCGCTGGCGCCGCCCGCGCTCTCCGAGCCCGCCTGATCCCGATCAACGCGCCAGATGGCACGGTCGATTGTTGCGGGACCGGCGGCGACGGCCACCATACACTCAATGTTTCAACCGCCGTTAGCCTTGTTGTCGCGGCCTGCGGGGTAAGTGTCGCCAAGCACGGTAACCGTGCTGCTAGCTCGAAATCGGGCGCTGCGGACACCCTTGAAGCCTTGGGTCTCGACATGGAGGCGGCGGGAAGAACGGCGGAGAAGACACTGGCAGAGCTGGGAATTTGCTTCCTGTTCGCCAAGAACCATCACCCTGCGATGGGCCGCATCCAACCGATCCGCCAAAAACTGGGGGTCCGGACCATTTTCAATCTGATGGGTCCGCTTTCCAATCCGGCAGGCGTAAAGCGCCAGCTGATCGGCATCGCTCGCCCAGCCTATGTACCCATCTATGCGAAGGCCAAGGCGATGCTCGGTACGGAGCGCACTTTTATCGCTTCGGGCGACGAAGGTCTCGACGAATTGTCTCTCGCGGGCGGCAACGAACTCGCTGATGTCTCTGGCAACGATTTCGAAATGCGCCGCGTGCTCGCGGTTCAGGCAAACTTGCCGCACGCACCGGTCGAAGCCATTCGCGGCGGTGATCCGGTGCATAACGCGAAAGCGCTCGAGGCTCTGTTGCTAGGCACACCGGGACCCTACCGCGACGCAGTGCTGTTCAATGCAGCTGCGACCCTGATTGTAGCGGGACGTACCGAAGACTGGACAGAAGCCGCCGAAACTGGCGCAGAAGCACTCGATAGCGGGAGGGCGAAAGAGCTCCTCGCAAACTGGATCGAGATGGCGCAGTGAATAAACTCGAGGAAATTTGTGCCACCAAGCGCGATGAAGTGGCTGCGCGCAAAACCAAGGCAAGTCTCTCGCAGCTTGATCTGGGTTCGCGCAATATCGATGCGCCCAGAGGCTTCCGCAATGCCCTTGAGGAAGCGCAAAAGAGCGGCTTTGGTCTGATCGCCGAGATCAAGAAAGCCTCCCCTTCCAAAGGCCTCATTCGTGAACACTTTGACCCCGCCGATCACGCGAAGGCGTATGAACGCGGCGGTGCGGCATGCCTGTCGGTTCTCACAGACGCTCCGTATTTCCAGGGCCATGAAAGCTATCTGATCGAAGCGAGGGCAGCTTGCACTTTGCCGGTTCTTCGCAAGGACTTCATGGTTGACCCGTGGCAAGTTTCAGAAGCGCGATCCATTGGTGCCGATGCGATCCTGATTATCGTCGCTGCGCTTGAAGATGGAGTCATGCATGAGATCGAAGCCGCTGCCGTCGAGCGCGGAATGGACGTGCTGGTCGAGGTTCACGATGCCGAAGAACTGGAGCGCGCCGCACGCCTTCAGTCACGACTGATCGGCATTAATAACCGCAACCTGAAGACCTTCGAAACTGACTTGGGTATCACTGAAGCACTTGCTCCGCTCGCCCCGGCAGGGTCGCTCATTGTTGGCGAAAGCGGCATTTTCACGAATGATGACTGCAACCGTCTTTCGCGTGCAGGAGTGAATACATTTCTCGTCGGAGAAAGCCTGATGCGGCAGGCCGACGTTGAACTGGCGACCCGCACTCTTCTTTCCCCAGGTTCTGACAGCTCATTATGACACGCCTGACGCATCTTGATGAAAGCGGTGCCGCAAGGATGGTGGATGTTTCTACAAAGCCTGAGACCGAGCGCAGTGCAACCGCCGAAGGGCGCATCGTGATGTCACAAGAGGCGCTTGAGGCACTTTCATCCGGTGGAAATCCAAAAGGCGATGCAGTCGCGGCCGCTCGTATTGCCGGCATTCTGGCGGCCAAGCGGACCGGCGAACTCATTCCGCTTTGTCACCCACTGGGGCTCGATTCGATGGTCGTCGATATCGAGATTGAAGAGCGAGCCATTCGCGTCCAGGCCACTGCCAGACTGGTCGGCAAAACCGGGATCGAGATGGAAGCGCTCACTGCCGTTTCGGTAGCACTGTTGACGCTCTACGATATGGGCAAAGCTATCGATAAAGGGATGCGTATCGAGGGTATTCGGCTCTTGGAAAAGGTCGGAGGCAAGTCAGGACACTGGCGAGCACAGGACTGAAACGGGAACACCTGTTCCGTTCCATTGCCCAGAAATGGCTGAATTGCTTGACTTTGAAAAAATGGTTGCCTAATTGTTCCACATTCGTTCGCATTAAGTGAACTGGAACCAGGGAGTGACCTGATGCTGACCGCAAAGCAGCACGAATTAATTCGGTTCATCCAGCAGAAGCTGGAAGATACCGGCATTTCGCCTTCTTTCGAAGAAATGAAAGAAGCGCTTGATTTGAAGAGCAAGTCTGGCGTGCACCGCCTGATTTCCGCGCTTGAAGAACGCGGCTTCATCCGGCGGCTTCCCAATCGGGCTCGGGCGCTTGAAGTGATCAAGTTGCCAGAAGATGCGGTCACGCTGCCAGCCTCCGCTCAACCGGCAAAGGTGTCATCAGCAAATGATACCATTGTCGCCGCGCACGCCGCTAAAGCGATTGCGCCGCGAGCGGCAAATGACATTATCGACGTCCCATTGCATGGCAGGATTGCGGCCGGTGCACCGATTGAAGCCATCGAAGGCCAGTCCAGCATGCCAGTACCTGCGGCCCTGCTTGGCCCGGGCGATCACTATGCGCTCGAAGTTTCAGGTGATTCCATGATCGAAGCGGGAATTTTCGACGGTGATTTTGCGCTAGTGCAGCGCACCGAAACTGCCCGGGATGGTGAAATTGTGGTCGCACTGGTCGACAATGAGGAAGCGACCCTCAAGTACCTCCGCAAAGAGGGTCCGATGGTCCGCCTCGACCCCGCCAATGGCGCATACGAACCTCAGGTTTACGAAGCGAGCCGAGTGCAGGTCCAAGGTAAGCTGGCTGGACTGCTGCGTCGCTACCATTGATCTGAGATACTTGAATTGAAATGGGGCGCTTGCTGATGCGGGCGCCCTTTTTTTCAATATTTTTCGGCGTCCGTTTTCCACCAGCCATGTTGCCCCTGAGCCGATGCAACGGTGTCGATCCGTTCGTCTGCCAGGTACACAGATGTACCGCCATTCTCTGCTACGAAGCGGCCGTCGATCTTCGCCCATTTGGGCTTGCAACTTCTCGGCAGCCACCGATCTGCAATGACAAGATCAGACAGCTCGCACGCAGCGGCTAACTGGCGCTCATCAATCCTCTGACGGTTGAGGGCGACAAGAATCGACCAGTCCCGTTCCCCTCTGCTGAGCCCGATGGAGCAAAAATCTGCGCTGCACCGCGCGCCGGGATATTCCTCTATGGGCATGGCCTCGGCCTCGCTCCCTGCCAGTTCGACAATGTTGGTTCTCGAATAAGAGCCCGGCGCACCGCGCAGAACGAAGAGATGCCCGTCCTGATTTGTAATTCCGACATTGCGCCCATCACGTGTGATAAGCAGATCCGGGACGGGGCTAAGCACCAATGCAATTGTGCCAATTGCCGCTGGAACAAGGCCCAACAAGCGCGCCCTGCCCCTCCACAAGGCAAGCCACAGCCCTCCCCCAACGAACAGAGAGATTATCCCTAGCCCCATATGCGGCACGAGCTTGACAGCTCCAGGCTGTGACGATGTGAAATGCGCCATCGCAATGAGAATTTCGAGCGATTTGCCTGCGAGCCACCAGAACGGCGCGCCCGCTCCGACAAGGTCGAAAAATAGCGCGAGCGCAATCAGTGGCATCGACAAGAACGTGACCAATGGAATTGCGAAAACATTCGCAAATGCGCCGTAGAGACCAGAACGATGGAAATGGAATAACACGATAGGTGTGAGGGCTATCTCGATCACCAAGCCGGTAATGAACAACATCAGAACGCGCCTGGACATCACTCTCGTCCAGCCTTCCTCACGGGGCGCCAGGAAATCCCTCACTGGCTGTGAATTATGGAGCGCTACGATTGCAATGACCGCAGAAAAACTCATCTGGAAACTTGGGCCAACGAGAGATTCTGGCCATAGCACCAAGACGGCCCCCGCTGCTACGGCCACCATTCGCAGGGACAAAGGCTCACGTCCCAGGGCTAGCGCGCCCAGAACCAGAACGGCCCCGATGCAACTTCTTACGGTGGGAACCTGAGCGCCGGTAAGGAGCGTATAGGCGATGCCCACACCCGCGGCAGCGGCAGCGGCCAGCAATGGCAGCCTGGCGCGCAGGGCCAGCCAAGGCCACAAGGCAAGCAGCTTGATAGCCAGAAAATATGCCGCTGCGATTACCGCGCTTACGTGCAATCCGCTGATTGAGAGAAGATGGGTCAAGCCGGCATCCCGCATGGCCTCTTCATCGGCCTTCGCAATTCCTCCGCGGTCTCCGGTTGCAAATGCAGCCGCGATGGTTCCCGGTGCTCCGCTTAGTCGCGATCGGACATGCGCAGAAAGATCACGTTGTTTTCCGGCCAGCCAGCCATCATTGGCTTCTGCAGGCTCGGTCACTCGCACCTCGCCGACTAACGAACCGGTAGCCGCGAAACCTTTGAACCATGCATCCCGCGCGAAATCATAAGCGCCGGGGAGCAGGGGCGGAGATGGCGGCATCAGGCGCGCTCGCAGTTCTACCCTCGCGCCTTCGCGAAGTTCGGGCATGTCATGGTCGTTTGGGACATTCACCCTCACACGGATCGCTCGCCCTGCTTCGGCGTCCCGCGCGGCAAGGACAAGCCGAACCCTATCTTCCGAAGGCTGTTCCGTGCGCTCGAGTATACGTGCATCGAGCTTCATAAGCATCGGCCGGGATATCGGCTCTGCTCCGACCATCTCCGATCGCACCCACACGGTGGTCAGTCCTAGTGCGAATGCCAATCCAAGCGCACCGACAGCAAGCCGTAAGTGCTGCCGACCCTCCGCGCCGCGCCAGATCGCATGAGAAAACACGGCGGCAGCCAAAGCAATCACCAAGCCGGCAATCCATTGCCACGGCATCGCGAGCAAGAACCACGCACCGATTCCAGCGGCAAACGCCACGGCGAGCCAAGGCCCCCTATCGAACCCGGATTGGACCAGAAACTTCTCTGTATGATCGCCCGTTCTGGACAATATGGCGCGCATGCGCCAATGGCGCTGCACTGCAGCATCGGCGGGGCCGTCAGGCGCGCCAAATGGTACCATCGGCGTCCCGTCATTCGCCATGGAAGTCTCTGAAAGGAAAGCAAAGAGAATGGCAAGCGAAACCGGGAAAACAACACCCGCTGGACAGGTCGTTACTCGATTTGCACCCTCGCCGACCGGTTTCCTTCACATTGGTGGAGCGCGCACCGCGCTTTTCAATTGGCTATTTGCCCGCCATTATGGCGGCAAGGCACTGCTACGCATCGAAGACACCGACAAAAAGCGCAGCACGCAGGAAGCCATCGACAAGATCCTTGAAGGTCTCGACTGGCTTGGCCTCGATTATGACGAACCGCCAGTATTTCAATCCGACCGCGCAGCTCGCCACAGCGAAGTGGCCTACAAGCTTCTGGAGGCAGGACATGCCTACAAGTGCTATGCGACATCTGAAGAGCTCGAACAGATGCGCGCCGAACAGCGCGCCAACAAGCAGCCCATGCGGTATGACCGCCGGTGGAGAGAGCGCGATCCCGCCGACGCGCCCGAAGGTGCTCCATTCGTCATTCGTCTAAAGGTACCTGAACACGGTGAGATGACCATCGACGATGCCGTCCAGGGCAGCGTTACCGTCAAGAACGCCGAAATTGACGATTACATCCTGCTGCGCGCCGACGGCACACCAACGTATATGCTGGCGGTCGTTGTCGACGATCACGATATGGGTGTGACCCACATCATCCGGGGCGACGATCATCTCAACAATGCCTTTCGCCAGATGCCCGTAATACGGGCAATGAACGAGATCGAAGGGGGTTGGCCCGATCCGGTCTATGTCCATGTTCCGCTGATCCATGGATCGGACGGAGCGAAATTGTCAAAACGTCACGGCGCGATCGGAGTGGAAGCTTACCGCGACGAAGAAGGCATCCTTCCTGAAGCCCTGTTCAATTACCTGCTTCGGCTTGGCTGGGCCCACGGTGACCGCGAAGAGATCACCCGTGACGAGGCGATCAAGCTGTTCGACCTCGACGGGGTCGGGAAAAGTCCTTCTCGCTTCGACATCAAGAAGCTGTTGAATCTCAACGCACACTATATCCGCGAGGCCGATGATGCCCGACTTGCTTCGCTGGTTGCTGCGGAAATTGGCGATGATGCCGATGAGCAAATTCTGACAGAGGCGATGCCGGTCCTCAAAACTCGTGCCAAGACCGTGCACGAACTATCTGAAGGTGCAGCCTTTTTGTTCAAGAAACGGCCGCTGGAAATGACCGAGAAAGCAGCTGAACTTTTGAATGCGGAAACGCGTGCCCGTCTCGGCGAACTTGCCGAGCGTTTGAGAGCGGAAAATAGCTGGACAATCGAGGCTCTCGAAGCCACTACCAAATCATATGCCGAGGCGCTTGAATTGGGCCTGGGCAAGCTCGCGCAGCCCATGCGTGCGGCACTTACGGGCACAACCACGTCGCCCGGAATTTTCGATGTTCTGGTCCTGTTGGGCAAGGAGGAATCGCTGGCGCGCATCGACGCGCAGGCATCCTCGGCAGGTACCGGACAGAACGGCTGATTAAGGAGACTCGCGTGGCCGATAAACAGGCAACTCTCGATCTTGGCGGACAGAGCCAGAATTTTCCCATTCTTGAGGGAAGCGTTGGGCCCGATGTCATCGACATCCGCAAGCTCTACGGCACGACTGGCACATTCACCTATGATCCGGGCTACAAGTCCACAGCAAGCTGCGAAAGCGCGCTGACATATATCGACGGTGAAGAAGGTGTGTTGCTGCACCGTGGTTATCCGATCGGGCAACTGGCCGAAAATTCGAGCTTCATGGAAGTTGCCTACCTGCTGCTCAATGGCGAACTGCCGAGCCCGGATGAACTTGGCGACTTCGATTACACCATCACCCGCCACACAATGCTGCACGATCAGCTGCGCCAGTTTTATCAGGGCTTCCGCCGCGATGCGCACCCGATGGCAATCATGTGCGGTGTCGTTGGCGCGCTGTCGGCGTTCTACCATGACAGCACGGATATTTCGGATCCGGAACATCGCAAGATCAGCAGCCACCGGCTGATCGCTAAGATGCCGACAATTGCAGCTTGGGCTTACAAGTACTCGATCGGCCAACCGTTCATGCAGCCGAGGAATGACCTCAGCTACACGGGCAACTTCCTGCGCATGACTTTTGGTGTTCCTGCAGAAGAGTATGAGCTGCACCCGGCCGTCGAGAAGGCCATGGATCGCATCTTCATCCTCCATGCCGATCACGAACAGAACGCATCGACGTCGACCGTAAGGCTTGCTGGTTCGTCGGGCGCTAATCCGTTCGCCTGCACCGCCGCTGGCATCGCGTGTCTCTGGGGCCCTGCGCACGGCGGAGCGAACGAAGCCGCGCTCAACATGCTGCAGGAAATCGGCACTCCCGATCGCATTCCGCATTATATCGAGCGTGCGAAAGACAAGAACGATCCGTTCCGCCTCATGGGCTTCGGCCACCGGGTTTATAAGAACTACGATCCGCGCGCCACGGTCATGCAGAAAACTGTCCGTGAGGTGTTTGACGCCCTGAACGTCAAGGATCCGGTGTTCGAAACCGCGCTTCAGCTTGAAGAACTCGCTCTCAATGACGATTATTTCAAGGAAAAGAAGCTGTTCCCGAACGTGGATTTCTATTCCGGCATCATCCTTTCGGCAATCGGCTTCCCGACGACGATGTTCACCGCCCTCTTCGCCCTCGCCCGTACCGTCGGATGGGTTGCACAGTGGAACGAGATGATTTCCGATCCCGGCCAGGTCATCGGCCGTCCGCGCCAGCTTTACACTGGACCGACGCAGCGCGATTACGTCCCGATGGACCAGCGCTGAGAACATTCAACTTTTACGGATCAGGGGCGCTTCGGCGCCCCTTTTTCTTGGCAGTCTATTTTCCGTCCGGCTTTGGAACGTTGCTGCCCGGCCCGTCACGCTGCTCACTCCGCAAGTCATCCGCAGCAGGCACTGACAGGGTGAAACGAGCGCCCAATCCCGGCGCGCTCTCCACCGTCAGGTCGCCGTCCATCGCCCTCGCGATCCGGCGGGAAATATAGAGACCAAGCCCAGACCCGCCGTCACCGCTTCGGCCCAGTCTTTCGAATTTCTCGAAAACTTTCGCCTGTTGCGCTTCATCAAGGCCCTTCCCTTGGTCGGCAACGGTGATCATCGCTCGCGAGCCGATACAATCAAGCCTGATCCAGACCTGACTCTCTTCTGGCGAGTAGCGGATCGCGTTGCCAACCAAGTTGAGCATGATCTGCAGTACGCGCCTGAACTCGGCGATGGCCAATTGGCTCTCACCTTCGGCGGGCGGGACGAGTGTGATGCCGCGCTCTTGCGCTCTCACCCCTAGAATTCCGCAAGCGCGCCGAGCGACGTCTGCCAGCTCAATCCGGTCAGGCTCGGTGACGAAGTCCTCGGATTCGACGATTTCGAGATCGGAAAGGTCATCCACCAGTGCCAGCAAATGCTGGCCCGCGCTCGCAATATCAGCGGCGTACTGGCTGTATTCCTCCGCCAGCGGTCCGGCGAGTTTGGTGCGGATCGTTTCCGCGTTGGCGATGATGCGATTGATCGGTTGGCGCAGAACCGGCGTCAGGTCGCGCCCCATTGAGGGAGTTTCGCCCGCATCCTGCTCTCCCACATCGGCGAGTGGAGTGGTTGCATTCAGGTGAAGCACAAACCCTGCACTGCCAGGGTTTGGCTGGCCGAGCGGCTCGAGGTGCGCGGTCCATTCCCGCTTGGAGCCCGGTATCTTGCACTTCGCGCCATCAAGAAGCCGCCAGTGCATCGGTTGCTCATGAGCATTGCCCGGCAGTTCCACCAGATCGGTCCAAGGCTTTCCGATGGAAGTCAGGGCCTTGCTGGCAAAATCCGTCAGATCTGCAGCCTCGGTATCGACAGAAAGCAGAGCCTGAGATGGATCGAGCCGCGCTGTACACTCCGCCAGATGGCGGTTTATCTCAACTTTCCGGCGATCCGCTTCGACGCTGTTTTCCGGAGGAAGGGGCTGCGTTTGCCAGCTTGCGATGACAATCTCGCAGCCATCTTTCCCGCCATCAACCGGCGAAATCTCGGCCCAGGCGGTAATCCTGTTCTGGTCATCGACCGCCTCAAACTGACGGGCAATTCTCAAACCGTATGAGCGGGCCTTTTCGACCAATGCAAGCAATGCGGGGATGGCGATTGTCCCACCAATCCGACCACCGCAATCATGTTGGAGGTCCGCCAGGGGGCCGTCCGCTTCGATAAGCCGATCCTGCGCGTCACTGCGCCCTTGCGCAATTGTCTGCGTTGCAACGTTCATGGCCGACCCTCATTCAAAATTTCGGCCAGCATTCTACGCGCATCTTCGCCGCTAATCCGATCGAGTTCGGGTACAGGTGCAGCTTGTGGATGCAATCGCAGGAGAACCTCGTCGATCTGCCCGGCATCAAGGCCGGCAGCGCGCAGACCCAGTGCCAAGCGCGCAATCTGGCGCGCGTTGCTTGAAAGAATGGCAAAGACACGATCCTGACCCGACCTTGCGGCAAGGGCCGTGAAAAACAGTCCGGCTCCCGCTTGGTCGGGAATGAGCGCATCCAGGCCATCCTTGCCCGCACCCGCGATAAGCCTCGCGAACAGAGCGAGGCGGCCAGCGCTCTCATCGTAACCGGACCGTAACTTGCTCTCAGCACGTGTCAGTGCGTCGGAGGCGCGCTCTCCGTTATAAGCACGCCAGGCCAGCAATGTTTCGTGGAACAGGTCTGCGGGAAGTTCGGCCAGCGGCAACTCCATCCGACGCTGCGCTTGAGCGAAGCGCGCCTGGGCAGCAAGGGCGGACATCGCCGCGCTGGCCATGGACGGGTCAGGATGCGCGATAAGTGCCTGGAGTACCGGCGACAGTACGGGATCCAGCCCATTTTGCGTTTCCAACCTTTCGGTCAGTTGCCATTCGACTGCCAGTGCATGGCAATGAGACAACAAGGCTCCACGGCTCTGGAAATGAGCGGCCAACGCCTCGCCGTGACGCTCAGCAAATGCCTCGCGCCCGGATTGCCCCGTTGCTTCGGCTTGAACCCGAAGGATCTGCCATGCCAGGTCATTCAGCATGCCTCGCAGGCGTGCGATGATCTCGTCACTGAAAAGCGAGTGGTCGGGCGTGGAAAGCAGGTGCCCGAGGATTGGTTCGATCTTCGACAGCGTACGATCGCCCCGCGCAAGCGCACAACGCAGTTCATCCTGCGCTGAACTTATCCGTTCGGCTCGATCTTTTGCCATCGTCATATGCCCGCGCGTAGCAGTTGCGTGGTTAATTCGAGGTTAGTCACCGCGAAAGCTGTCAAAAAATCTTGAGGCCAAAACCATCAAAGCAATTAGTGCCGCTGCCTCCGGTGCGAAACCTAGAAACGCGGCCGGCACTAGGACAAAGCCAAGAAGGATACGATCCGCGTAAGTTCGCCGCCATTTCTCGCTACCGTGGGTAGCACCCAGCCTGAGTATGCCAAAAAGCATCAACGGCACAAATATGCGCATAAGGTCAGGAAGATCCGGAGATGCCAAGAAAATCAGTAAGATAAAGATAGGGTCTAAGGCGTAATCGAGAAGTTTCAAAAGCGGACCGCGTTTGCTGGCTACCTGCCCTTTACGGGCCACGCGCTCTATCACTGAACCTATTCGAGCAAGGAAAGCGGCGGCGGTAGCGAGGCCAAGGCCAGTTGCAGGCATACCGAAAGCCCCGGCGGCGATTGCAAAGAGGCCGAAAACGCCGCCAGCCACTGCTGGACCCGTCTCGCTGCGCCGTCCAACGACGTCTTGTGCAAGCCGCGTCCCGACTCTCTCGGCCACGGCAATTCCAGGTGCGTTGAAGGGCACCGCTTCGCGCTGCGCCTCGATCCATTTCTTCTCGCGAACGATCAACGCTTCGCGAGGTGCATCTATCGTCCAGTCGTTCTCGTCTACCAGTTTGCGTTCTGCGGGCACTAGGCGGGTTCCTGCCTGCAAGGCCAACCGCATCAGGGCCGAAGGCACATCAATGTCCGCTGGCAATTCGGCGAGTCTCTCGATCAGGTTGCCCCGCGCCAGCAGCACTCCGCCCCATGCGAACTCTGCGTCGATCCGTTCAAAACCGGCCGGCACCGCGATATCGGCTGGAAATCCGATGACTGAAGGCTTCACCAGCAGTCTTTCAACGGTCGCAGTATCAGGAAGCACCCCAGGGGCGATAACCACGATCTCGTCCGCTGCAGTAATCAGGCCGGACAGCTTTGCGTGGTCGCGGATGGTGACAAACTTTGCGCATGACCGCTCTGCGCGGTGCTGCAGCTCAATAACCTCACGGCTAATGCCGTCGGCAAGGCAAGCTACTGTTTCGCAGCCAAGGCTTAACGCCAGATCGAGTTGCCGTTCGACGACACGTGCGCCTGCGAAGTTGACGTACGCTGCCCTCATCTTCCCGGGCTTTGGGTCCCGGTCGATGGTAGAAAGCAAAGCTATACGCACGTGAAAATCTCTCCCGAGGAAGGAATTTCACCTTAGGAGCCACAGACTGGGCTGGAAAGCACTCGTATGAGCGTGTCCGCCCTATTCCCCGAAATTATCGGCAAACCTCTCGATTGAACTGATCACAGTCGGCTCTCCCGGAGCTGATTCAAGCGCCAATTCCGCCAACTCTATAAGCTCCACTGCTGAAAAGCTGGCCGCCAGCCCTCGTATGCGTTCAGCTGCTTGGTACCAATTGGCATCACACCGGGCGCGCTTGAGGAGGTCCAGCCTCTGCTTCAGACTTGCGAGAAACGCAGCACGCAATTCGGCCGCAAGCTTCGGATCTTCTCCGGCTGCCGCACCCAGTGCGCTGTCAAAGCTGGGAGAATGATAGGCCATCGCCCACAGCGATACACGGTTGATCGTTAAAGAGGCTTTAAGGATAATTTAAACGTGGTAGCGTCCAACCATGAGAAAACGTTCGCATATTTCGGTTGTAGAAGGTGAGCAGGAAAATGCCGCTTCTCCTGTCGACGCGCCTGAGGCAACGGCCCTGGAGCTGGAAGACGAGGTCTACGAGTCCGAGGAGTGGAGCGAGTATGCTCCTCCAAGCGCAAATATTTCGGCTTGGATTGCCCCAGTCCTCGCCACGACAGCGATTGCTGGCTGGACGGCATTCTTCGCATGGGCGCACCGTGCCGAGATGCTCGCCGGTGGATCAGCGCAAGCATGGACTGGCTGGATCACCGCTTGGGCGATGCCGGTTTTGCTGCTTCTGGCGGCCTGGCTCTTGGCGAGCCGCAACTCGACGGCAGAATCGAAGCGCTTCGGTGAAATCGCTCGCTCTCTCGCAGAAGAATCTGCTCAGCTTGAGGTTCGGCTCGCCACGGTAAACCGCGAATTGAGCCTTGCGCGTGAATTCCTGGGCAGTCAGTCGCGTGAACTGGAGTTTCTCGGCCGCTCCGCAGGTGAACGTCTTTCGGAGCATGCAGATCGCCTCCAGGGCCTAGTGCGTGAGAATGGCGAGCAGGTCGAAGCGATTGCCAGCGTAAGCGGTGCCGCGCTCGAGAACATGACCCGCCTGCGTGATAATCTTCCGGTTATCGCAAACTCTGCCAAGGACGTATCCAACCAGATCGCTGGCGCAGGTAGAACTTCGCAGGATCAGCTCGACAAGTTGGTGGAAGGTTTCGATCGTCTCAACGAATTTGGTGCGGCAAGCGAACGTCAGGTCGTGTCGCTGCAAATGCGCGTGGATGATGCGCTGGAGGCCTTCTCAGCCCAGGCCGGAGACCTCGAGAAGATTTCCGCCCAAAGGTTTGCCGTTCTGCGCGAGGAAAGCGACCAGTTCCGCTCGGCTCTGGACGCGCGTGAAGTTGAAGCACTCGCCGCTATTCGCGAGCGTTCGGCGACGCTTCGCAGCGAACTTGCCGAAGCGCATCAGACTGCCAGTGCGGAGGAGGAGCTTGCACTTGCCTCCTTGCGCGAACGCCTTGCAAGGTTCCGTGATGAAGCGACCAAAATTGCCGCGGCCGTTCGTGCAGGTGAAGACGGCGCTATTGCAAAATGGGCCAGCCAGGTCGACGCAATGAAGTTGAGGCTGGCGGAGACCGCGGACAAGATTGAGACAATCGAGAATTCGTTGAAAGAAGCGGCTCTGGCGCGCTTCAACGCCTTGGGCGCAGAAGCGGAATCGATCAAGGCGATGGTCCGCGAAAACGCCGAAGTATTGGATACCGAGGGGAAAGCGCGCCTTGATGCAATTGCGCACTCGCAAGACCAGCTGTCGCAGGAATTGAGCGACAAGCTGGAAGCGCTTGATATCGCTATTGCGCACCGCCGCGAAGCGCAAAGGGAGCAGATGGGCATCCTGATGGAACAGGGCGATGTCCTCGATACCAGGTTCGCTGCCCTCGCCTCGACATTCGATACGGTGACCGAGCAGGGCCGGGAAGCGAGCGAGACCGTGGCAAGCGGTGTCGCTTCCCTTAACGAAACGCTGATCGGCAGCCGAGAAGCTTTGGACGGGACCGATCAGGCCGTTGCAGCACTGACCGACGCGAGTGTCCGGCTGCTTGAACTGATCCAGGCCAGCGCGCGTCACAGCAGGGAGGACCTGCCCATTGCGATGGATGCCTCCGAAGGCCGGCTCGCCCAAATTGAAACTCGG